>CAZBYX010000067.1:0-14901 GCA_964496055.1 uncultured Saprospiraceae bacterium | reverse complement strand
CCCGTCGTGGTGGAAGAATTCGAACGGGAGCCCGTACCCGCCACCCATTGGAAGGACTGGAAGAGCTTCCTGGGCATGTACGCCGGGGAGCACACCGCCGGAACGGAGTTCATGATCGGCCCGCTGTTTTTGACGGCGGGGGTGAGTGCTTTCGACCTTCTAGTGGGTTTGTTGGTGGGCAATTTCCTGGCGGTATTATCGTGGCGCTATCTGACGGCGGAAATCGCCGTTCGGCACCGGCTGACGCTTTACTACCAGCTGGAAAAGATATGCGGTCGCCGGCTGGTCATGGGCTACAACGTTGCCAATGGGGTGCTGTTCTGCTTTCTGGCGGGTGCCATGATTACGGTTTCGGCAACGGCGGTGGGGGTGCCGTTCGATATGGCCATGCCGCGCCTGAGCGACACCCTGCCCAACAGCCTGACATGGGTGGTCATCGTACTGGTGCTGGGGGCGGTCATTTCGTTGGTGGCGGCGCGAGGTTATGCTGCGGTGGCGCGGGCGGCCAATTACATGTCCCCCTTCATCGTGCTGGCATTTCTGGCCTGCGGGGTGGTGGCGTTGGGTCGTCTGGAGGTGGGCAGTTTTTCGGACTTCTGGGCGATATGGGGGGAAGGTTCGGAGCCTTTTCCGGGGCAAATCAAATACACCTTCTGGCATGTGGTGTTGTGGTCGTGGTTTTGCAACGCCGCCATGCACATCGGCATGTCGGATTTGTCGGTCTTCCGCTATGCGAAGAAAGCCAGCGCCGGCTGGACGACCGCCGCCGGCATGTACGTGGGGCACTACATGGCGTGGATTGCGGCGGCTCTGCTGTATGCGGTGTACCTGAAGAGCGGGGAGGCGCAGCAGTTTTTGGCGCAGGGGGAGGCGCCGCCCGTCGCGCCGGGGCCTTTGGCCTACGACGCCATCGGGTTTTTCGGCATCGTGGCGGTCATCATCGCGGGGTGGACGACCGCCAACCCCACCATCTACCGGGCGGGGCTGGCCTTCCAGGCGCTGATGCCCCGAGCCTCCACCTTTTGGGTCACCCTGGCGGCAGGAGGGTTGGCCACCCTGGCGGGGCTGTTTCCGGCGGTGGCCATGAAGCTGCTGGGGTTCGTAGCCCTGTACGGCTTCATCCTGGCGCCCATGGGGGCGGTCATCGTCTTCGAGCATTTCTTCGCCCGACGGATGGGCTTGCGGGCGCATTTCGCCGAGGCGGCGGGGCTGCGCTTCAACGGAGCCGTTTTCGGAGCCTGGGCGCTGAGCTTCCTGATTTTCTATGGTTTGTCGCTCTGGCAGGGCATCTTCCTGTCCTTCCTCACCCTGCCGGCCTGGCTGTGCTGCGGGGCGCTGTACCTGCTGCTGAGCAAAAGGCTGCAGGCGCGCTTCACCCCCTGAACCCTACCCCTCAACCCTGGTTCGGGGGCAGGTCCTTCTTGTTGTAATCCAGACTGAGGACGGGCAGGCGGGAATGGTTCACCAGAGCCTCCACCGTGCTGCCGATGAACATCCGGGCGATGGGACTGCGGTGGTGGTGCGCCACGGCAATGAGCTGCGCACCGATTTTTTCCGAAAAGGAGCGGATGCCCAGCTCCGCCGTCACGTCGTGGTAGATGTGAAAGTGGCAATCGAAGGGTTTGGCCAGGGCGCAGAAGTCTTGCATGACTTCCTGACTGACCACCAGCGGCGTTCCGAAAAAGCCCGTGGTGTTGATGTACACCAGGTGAATTTCCGGAAGGAAGGGCCGGATGAACTCCTTGAACTGCAGGAAGACGGGCTTGTCTTCGGGGTTGAAATTGGCGGCGAAGACCACCTTCTCGAACTTCACCGTTCCGAGGGGTTCCTTGACGACGAGCACGGGCCGATGCACCATGCGCACGACCTTCTGGGTGTTGGTGCCCAGGAAGAGGTCGTTCTTGCCGCTGGTTCCGTGCGAGCCCATGACGATGAGGTCCACGTCGAGGGCTTCGGCCAGCTCGACGATGTTCTCCAACAGGTTGCCGCCCGACAGATGGGTTTCGGTGGGGAGGTTGGGGTAGCGGGCCACGAGGTCGGCCATGAGCACCTCGGCGTTGCGCAGGCGTTGCTGGGCTTCGCGGTGGGCGCTGCGCTCCATTTCGGTCAGGGTGTGCCAGTTCCAGGGCAGGTCCACGCGGCTGTAGAGGTGCACTTTGGCACCGAGATAGCGGGCGATTTGCATGGCGGCATCGGCGGCGTCGTTGGCGCAGGCGCTGAAATCGGTGGGAACGAGGATGGACTTCATCGGCAGTTTTTTTTCAAACAATCAGGTGGGTGTGGAAATCCAGGAAGCGGATGAGGTCTTGGGCCGTCAGGATGCCCACCAACTTCCCGTTTTCCACCACGGGCAAGGAATGGATTTTTTCCCGGTTGAACAATCCGACCGCCACCTCGACGTGGTCGTCGGGGCTGACGACGTGGGGGTTTCGGGTCATGAAGTCCTCCACGGTCAGTTCGGGTTCCCGCTCGCCGTCCTCCTTCAGAGCGCTGGAGGAGCGCAGGTAGGTGTAGGCGCGCAGGGCGTCGTTGCTGGAAAAGATGCCCACCAGGCGGTTGTGCGCATCCACCACCGGCAGGTGATGAATGTTCATCTGGAACATGAGCCGGATGGCATGTGCCAGGCTGTAATGCGGCCGCGCCACCACCACGTGGGGGCTCATCAGCTGGCGGATTTGGTAGGTCGATGCGTTCATCGGTTTCCATTTGGGAAAGCCGATGGAGGCGCCCCGGCCCCCGACCGGAGCGCCCCCTCCCAGGCTCATGGATTGGAATAGACTTTCTCCTTGTACTTTTCGATTTGGCGCTTCAGCTTGTCCAACACCCGGTCGAAGGCGGTGAAAAAGTCGGCGTCCTTGGCCGAGGCGAAGAGCTCCGCTCGGGTCAGATTCAGAACCACTTCCACTTCGAAGGGTGCTTCGGATTCGTTTTTCTGTTTCTTCAACAGCACCTTCCCCCCATGGATGAAGGGATAGGGCTCGGTCACTTTGCGCAGCTTTTGCTCGATGCGGGTGCGGGTTTCCTTGAAAGGCTGCACGTGGATACCTTGAATGTTGATTCGCATGGGCAGTGGGTTTGGGCAAGAGCCGACCTGCCGCCGGCTCCGTTTCGGGCGCCCCGAAGACGGGTTTCGCTCGCCTTCGGAAGTGCTCCTTGCAAAAATTATCGGACGACCAGGGTCGGGATGCTGTCGTTGAGCGATAAGACCTTCTCGGTCACGCTGCCCATCAAGAGCAGCTCGACGCGGGAATGACCTTTGGCCCCCAGGACGATGAGGTCCATGGGGGTTTCCCGCGCCACGTCCAGGATGTAGTGGCCGATGCCGGGGAGGTCTTTCTCCACGATTTGGACGCGGATGTTCTCGGCCTCCTGCGGAAAGTGGTCGCGGAGGAAGTCGCGGAAGGCCTCCTCGCGGTCGCTCATCATCATGGCTTTGAAGCGTTCGGGGGAGCGGTCGATTTTGTAGGTGCTGAAACTGGGCAACTCGTACACATTGAGCGCGGTGATGACCGCCGGTCGGTCCAAGCGGCGGTTCAGAGCCAGGGCCGTCTTCAGGGCGCGCACGGAGTTCGGGGAAAAGTCCACCGGCACGAGGATGTTGTTCAGCTCGGTGCGTGCTTTTTCGGGGATGACCAGGGCATTGCAGCGCGTCTTGCGCACCAGCTGGCGGGCCAGGGTGCCGTGCAGCATCAGGTCACTTTTTTGCCCCACGACCACCAGGTCGGGGCGGCGTTCCTTGACGGCGGCGAGCACCTCTTCCAGGCAATCCCCTTCGCGCACTTCGTATTCCACTTTGCCCACCTTGCCGTTCGCGCCGAGGAACCGGCGGGCCTCCAGGCGCATGTGCTCCAAAATTTGTTCGTTCATGGCGAGGCTTTCCCAGGGGCGCCCCGTTTCGCGTTCGTACAGAGTGCGGAACGTGTCGAAGAGGGGCCGCACGTGCAAGAGGTGAAAGGTGCCGAAGCGCACCTGGCGGGCCAGAAAATCCAGATAGCGCAGCACGGGCGCGTCGGTGCGCCCCAGCTCCAAAGTCACGAGAGCTTCCTTAACCTCGAAAGATTCGGGCTTTGCTGCAGGGGTCCGGGTTTGGGTCTTTTCGGCCATAGCTATCGGTGTTTTTTATGTGGAACTTCCAAAGAGAGGTTCGAGTTGAGGGGGCGGTGCGGGAGGGGCTCCTCGTCCCCCCACCTCGAACCCGATTGGGGAGGTATCCCCTTCAACAGCCCTCCGCTGGTCGTGCTCCCGGGGACACCTCCCGACCCAAAATTCGGGGGCCCGTCCGGGGGGTTCGTTGAGAATCGTCACGGGCGGGGATGATTTTCGTCAATCGGCAGTCGGAGGGCGGGTGGAAGGTTTGGTCGGAAGGCGGCCCCCTGCCAACTTCTTTGCAAATTGGCCCTCATGAACATCAAAATCATTTCGGCGGGGGCGGGCAGCGGGAAAACGCACCGCCTGACAACGGAGCTGGTCGAGCTGCTGGTCTCCGGGGGGGTGCGGGCTTCGGGGGTGATTGCGACGACCTTCACCCAAAAAGCCGCGGCGGAATTGCTGGAACGGGTGCGCGTGGCCTTGCTGGAGGCCGGCCGCAGCCGCGAAGCGGACGAATTGAACAACGCCCTCATCGGTACGGTGCACAGCCTGGGCGTGCGCCTGCTCAAGCGATTCGCCTACGAGGCGGGCGTCTCGCCCGAAGTCTCCATCATCGCCGAGGAGGACCAGCAGGTACTCTTCAACCAGAGCCTCGCCACGGTGCTCAGCGAGGAGCGCGTCCAGCACCTCGAAGCGCTGAGCGCCCGCCTCGGGCTGACTATGGACCCCTTCCAAAAGACCGACTGGCGGCGCACCCTGAAGGAAATGACCGAGCTGATTCGCAGCAACGGCTTCGAGCCCGCCACCGTGGAGCGCTCCAAACGACTGAGCATCGAATCCCTGCGCGCCTTCCTCGACCCGCCCCGCGGCGAGCCCTCCGAGTGGCAAAAGCGCCTGCGCGAGCTGCTCGATACCACCCTCCAAAACCTGCCCGCCCCCGACGACGACACCAAAAAGACCCGCCAGGTCATCGACGAGCTGGAAAAGCTGCGCACCGAACTGAAAAACCGCGGCGAATTGTTCTGGCCCCACTGGGCCAAAATCGCCAAGCTCAGCCCCGGAACCAAAAGCCGCACCGCCTGCCAACCCCTGACCGAATTCGCCCGGCAAGTGACGGCTCACCCCGCCCTCCACGCCGACCTGGAGGCCTTCACCGCCGCCCTCTTCGACCTGGCCCGCGAAGCCCTCGACGAGTTCGAACGCTACAAAAAGGAGCACGGCCTCATCGACTACACCGACATGGAAGCCCTGGTGAACCGCCTGCTGGACCAGCCCCCCGTGCGCGAAGTGCTGCGCGCCGAGCTCGACCTCCTGCTGGTGGACGAATTCCAGGACACCAACCCCCTGCAACTGGCCCTCTTTCTGAAACTGGCGCGCATCGCGCGGCAATCCATCTGGGTGGGCGACCCCAAGCAAAGCATCTACGGCTTTCGGGGCGCCGAGCCGGCCCTGATGCAAGCCATCATCGAGCAAGCCGGCGGCATCCGCCCCGGAAACATCCAGCGCTACTCCTGGCGCTCGCGCCAGGACCTGGTCCATGCCGCCAATGCTCTTTTTTGCTCCGCCTTCTCGCCCCTGCCCGCCGAGCAGGTCGCCCTCGAACCCAAACGCCTCCCCCGGGACGAGCCCCCCGAAATGGAAGAAGCCCTGCAGCGCTGGCACTTCGAATTTCGGGGGCCGGGCCGGCCGCCGCGCCGGCAGGAGTGGTTCAACAAAGCCCTGGCAAACGCCCTGCACCGCCGCCTCGAAGCCGGGTGGGTGGTGTGGCCGAAGGGGGAGCCTGCCCCCCGCCCCGCCCGCCCCGGCGACGTGGCCATCCTCTGCCGCACCAATTTCGCCTGCCAGCAAATGGCGGAAGCCCTCCACCACGCCGGGCTGGAAGCCGCCATCGCCCGCACGGGCTTGCTCGAAACCGCCGAAGCCCGCTTCCTCCTCGCCGCCCTCAAGTACATCCTCCAGCAAAGCGACTCCCTGGCCCTGGCCGAGTTCCTGCTCCTCGGCGCCGGCTGGAGCACCTCCCGAATCATCGAAGAACGCCTGCGCTTCCTCGACCGGCAGCCTCAGCCCTCCTCTGAAGGATGGCAGGTGGACCACCCCCTAATCGACACCCTGAATCGCCTGCGGGAACGGGTGGCCGAGCTCAGCGCCTCCGAAATCGTGCAGCAAGTGCTGGAAGCACTGCAGGTCCAGCGCGGGGTCATTCCCTGGGGAAAAGCCGCCCAGCGCCTGGCCAACCTCGATGCCCTGCTGAAGCTGGCGCACGATTACGAAGAAGCCTGCACCCGCCTGCACACCGCCGCCTCCCTGGGGGGCTTCCTGCTCTATCTCGACGACCTGCACTCCCAGGATGCCGACCAACAAGGCAGCAGCGACTCCCCCGAAGCCGTCCGCGTCCTGACCTACCACAAAAGCAAGGGCCTGGAATGGCCCATCGTCCTGTGCCACGGCCTGGAGAAAAACCTCCGGGGAGACGTGTGGGGTTTGGCCATCGTCCGGGAGCGGAAAGAAGTGGACCTCGATGACGTGCTGGGGCACCGCTGGCTGCGCCTCTGGACGAACCCCTTCTCCAACCAACTGCAAAAAACCACCCTGCACGCCCGCATCACGGCTTCGGCCGCCTTCACAGAAGCCCGACAGCGGGAGCGCGCCGAAGAAAACCGCCTGCTCTATGTGGGCTTCACCCGCGCCCGCGACTACCTCGTCCTGCCCACCTGGCATCAGCCCCCCACCTGGCTCCAGCGCGTCTATCATCAGGGGGCGGAAAACCCCGTCCTGCCCGACCCCGGCCAACCCTCCCCCTTCCGCTGGCAGGGCCGGGAAGTGCCCATCGCGTTTCGTCGCTTCGAATTCGAGGCGGAAATCCCGGAGGAAAAACCCGTCCAGCGGCCCCTCTTCCATCTTCCCCCACCGGCGGGGCCCGCCCAACACCCGCCCCTCCTGCTCGCCCCGGAAGAATTTCTGGGGCGCGTCCGCGCCCGCGGCGATACGCGCTTCACCCTGCAAACCGACCCGCCCCTGTTCGGGGGGGAACCTTCGCCCGGCCTGCTCCATGCCTGGCGCAGCCTTCTTTCAGCCGCCGCCACCCACCTGAGCACGCGCCACGTCCTGCCTTCCGAAAAAGAGCTTTTCGCAACGGCCGAAGGCTTGCTCCAGCGCCACCTGCCCGATGAAGAAGCCGACCCGCAGGAACTTTGCCGGCTCACCCGGCGCTTTCTGGAGGCTCTGCAGGCCGAAGCGCCGCTTGCCCGCTGGCTGGTGGCCTACCCCCTCCAACGCTGGTGGGAGGAGCGCCTCTTCCAGGCGCAGGTGGACCTTCTGCTCTTGCAGGAAAAGTCTTGCCTGGCGGTGCAGCACGTAACCGACGGCGTGGACCGACTGGAAGAATGGGCGGGCTGGTGTTGGCTTTGCCGCCAAACCCTGGAAGCGCTGTGGCCCGGCCGAACGGTGCGCCTGGCCCTGCACTTCCTGCACACGGGAACTCTGGTGGAAATCCACCCCGAACCGGTGGGGGCGGCGGGTTAGAAGGAGGGAAACAGGGAGGGGAAAAGAAACTGCCCGAAGGGGTGAAACACCCCTTCGGGCAGCGAGGAAGAGATAGGACAGAGCCCGATCAACGCAGGGCGAGCATGCGGTCTTTGGGCAGCAACACCCACATGCGACCATAGTGATGGTACATGCTGGCTTTGCGCTTGCCCGCCTCGCCGATGCCGCAGTAGATGTCCACGTGGCCGGGGCCCTTCACGGCGCCGCCCACGTCCTGGGGCAGGAAGATGCGGTATTCGTGGTCCACGATGTTGTTCGAGCGGTCATAGACGGGCACCTCGGCCAAGACCACCGAGCCGATGGGGAAGTAGCGCGGGTCGGCGGCGATGGAAATTTCCTCGAGCAAGGGCACCCCGGCCGCCCCGCGCACCACCGAGCCGCCCGGGCGGAAGAAGACGTAGGAGGGGTCGGTGAAGAGGATGCTGTCGCGCAGCTCGGGGTGGCGCTTGAAGAAGCGTTTCACCCCGTCGGGGGTCAGGTCGCCGATGCGGGCGTCCTCCAATCGGATGAGCACGCGGTCGATGCCGCGGAAGCGATAGCCGTTGCGGCCGGCATACTTGAAGAGGACGCGCTCGCGCGTATCGACGAACTTGAGGATGCCCGAGCCCTGCATCTGCATGTAGTAGATGTCCACGGGGTCGGTCAGGTAGGCCAGCTCCAGGCCCATCCCTTCGAGGGCCCCTTCGCCGTCGATTTCGCGGCGGGTGGGCAGGCGCCCCTCCCAGTTCTCGGGGAAGGCATAGATGGGGTACTTGAAAACCTCGTCGGGAGTTCGTTTGGCCTTGAGGATGGGGGTGTAGTAGCCGGTGAAGCGCACATGCCCTTTACGGTCGCTGCCCCAAACCTGCCAGGCATCGAGGAAGTAGTGCATGTCCTGGGGCTGGGTGCCTGCGCGATCGAGCAGGAAGCGGATGGCTTCCTCCAGGCGTTGGGGCGAGAAGTCCGGCGCAGCAGCCACGGGGTCGTGGTTCTTCCAGTTGCGCAGGGCCCGCAGCTGATGCTTCAGCCCCAGTTCGAGGCGTTCATCGATGACGGGAATGGGAAGGGAATCCAGGGAGGCAGGTGCGTAAAGCTCCGGAAGTTGGGCGGCGAAGCGCAGTTTGCCGTTGCGCTTGCGGGGTAAATCGGTTTGAGGGAGCTGCGCCTCCGGGCTGCCGTCTTGCAGGGTGGTTCTTTTGAAGTAAAAGTTCTCACTCGAAGACTGGCAGCCAGAAACGACGAGCAGCGCCGCGAATAGCAGCGCCATCTGGCTTGCGTTCATGGGACGTAATCGTTTAAGGGATTGGATTGGGATTGTGGCTTGCAGCCAGAGATACCGCTTCAAATGTCGGCAAATTTTCCCCGCCTTGCAAGAAAAGGTCGGCTGACCTTGCCTGGGCAAGACTCGTTTTTGGATAGTCTTCATGGCACCTGGGGTTTTCAATTGCTGAGACCTACAGGCAACAACCTGCTTCATTTTCCCGCAATTGATTGGTTTCGAAGGGCTTTCAGAATTCGGACACGGGACGGAACGCCCATCTAAACGTCTGTTGAGGCCAAAAGTTTTCCTCCTTTCGGCAAAACGGGCGCAAAGGTAGAATTTGCCGCTGAAATCCAGGCCATTGATTAACAACTTGTTAAGACCAGGCCCGGGACTTTCTTTCCCTTCCCCTTCCCATGCCCCCCAAACCCCCTCCAATCATCGTAATTTTGCGCCCCCTAATCATGAAACCGGAGGCCCCCGGAAAGCGGCCACTCCGAAACAGAAGGGTTGGGGTTAGACGGCGAAGGCGGACCCGGAAAAGGGCGCCCCCCACCCCCACCCCTTTCGGAACGGCTAACCCTTCCGAGGTGGACTCGCACCCAAACCCTGCCATGAAATATTACCGCAACATCCTGGAGACCATCGGCAACACGCCGTTGGTCAAACTCAACAAGGTGGTGGCCGAGGTGCCGGCCCTGGTGCTGGGCAAAATCGAAACCTTCAACCCGGGGCACAGCATCAAGGACCGCATGGCCGTCAAAATGATCGACGACGCCGAAAAACGGGGCGACCTGAAGCCCGGCGGCACCATCATCGAGTGCACCTCCGGAAACACGGGCATGGGCCTGGCCCTGACCGCCGCCGTCCGGGGGTACCGCTGCATCTTCACCACCAACGACAAGCAGAGCAAGGAAAAAATCGACATGCTGAAAGCCCTCGGCGCCGAAGTCATCGTCTGCCCCACCAACGTCGCCCCCGACGACCCGCGCTCCTACTATTCGGTGGCGGAGCGCCTCAGCCGCGAAATACCCAACTCCTTTTGGTGCAACCAATACGACAACCTCAGCAACCAGCAAGCCCACTACGAAAGCACCGGCCCCGAAATCTGGGAGCAAACCGAAGGCAAAATCACCCACCTGGTGGTGGGCGTGGGCACGGGCGGCACCATCTCCGGCACGGGGCGCTACCTGAAAGAACGCAACCCCGACATCCAAATCTGGGGCATCGACACCTACGGCAGCGTCTTCAAAAAATACCACGAGACGGGAGTGTTCGACGAAAAGGAAATTTACCCTTACATCACCGAGGGCATCGGCGAAGACATCCTGCCCAAAAACGTGGACTTCTCCATCATCGACCACTTCGAAAAGGTGACGGACAAGGACGGCGCCCTGATGGCGCGCCGCCTGGCCCGCGAAGAAGGGCTGCTGCTGGGCTATTCGGCCGGCTCGGCCGTGGCCGGCCTGCTGCAGCTCAAAGACCGCCTGAGCCCCGACGACGTGGTGGTCGTCATCTTCCACGACCACGGCAGCCGCTACGTGGGGAAAATTTACAACGACGACTGGATGCGCGAGCGCGGCTTCCTCGACACCGAACTCCGCGTCAAGGACCTGCTGGCCCTGAAAGATTCCCCGGCCTTCATCGCCGTACAGAAATCCGACACCGTGCGCCGGGCCTTCGAGCTGATGAAAGAGCACGACATCTCCCAACTCCCCGTACTGGACGGCGAGCAAATGGTGGGCAGCGTCAACGAAAGTGCCGTCCTTTCCTTCCTGCTGGAAAGCCCCCTGAACCACACCGAAAAAACCGTGGAAACCATCATGGACGAGCCTTTCCCCATCGTGGAGGAAGACCTCCCCTACCGCCAACTGGGCAAGTTCTTCGGCCGGAAAATGCCCGCCGTCGTCGCCCGCGACAAAGCCGGCCGCCTCCACATCCTGACCCGATACGACGTCATTCGGGCCGTGGGGTGAATTTTTTGGGAGAGTTTAGAGGGGAGAGTTTAGAGTGGAGAGTTGGGAGTGGAGAGTTGGAAGTGGAGGGTTTGGAGTGGGGGTGAGGGGTGCGGTGGGAAAGGTGGGGGGGCTGAACGTGGGTGGGCCGGTCGTGCCCTTGCCGCCCACCTCCTGCCGGTTCGGTCTTCAAATCAATTCGGTCAATTTTTCCTGGAGCCATTCCCGGTAAACCAGAGCGGGGGTGGACTCGATCTTTTCCCGCAGGCGATTCAGGGTTTTGGTGGAGCGCGTGTTGTTGTAAGCGACCTTGGCCAGTTGCCGGGTGATTTTGACGAATTCCAGATAGCTGCCGGCGCGGCTGTCGGAAAGGCGCCGATTGCGCCGAAGAAACTTCTCGAAGGCCTGCGAATGGGACACCAGGGGGAAATAGAGGCTGTCGTCCTGGCTCATCTCTTCGTAGAACACGCGCAGCAACAAACCCCGCATGCGAAGTTTGTAGAAAACGTTGAGTGTGTTGTAGTTGAGCAGCAGGTCGCGGCAGGCGGCGTATTCCCGGCGGGCAAAGAGAATGGTGGCCCGAGCCGCCGTGACCACATCCTGGCGCAAGGCGGGGTCCAAATAGCGCTGGAAGCCCTCGATGAAGGAATCCAGCCAGTCGAACTCGCCCAGCACCACCCCCGTGGACACGATGTTGAGGAAAGTGGCATCGGTCAGGGTACCGTCTTTCACCAGCAACCCTTCCTGCAAACCGAATTGATAAAGCTCGAATCCCAGGCGCACACTTTCCCGGTGCCCGCGCTGGCTGAGGGATATGGCGAAATTGAGCAGGACGAAAAACACGTACTCTTTCTCTTCCGGGGCGAAAGTGCCGTGCCCCTCCCTGAAAATGCGGATGGCTTTTCCGAACACCTCCAAGTCGAGGTGGTGAAACAGGTCGAGCAAGAGATAGAGCAGCTCGTGCAGGGGGTTTTCGAAAAAGGCCTTGCCCCGAACCCAAACCCGCAACTCCTCCATGAGCTCCAGGTTGTGGGATTCCCGGAAAATGCGCTGCCGGGTGTGCACTTCGCAGGCAATCAGAGCCTTCGACAGGGCATAGTACTGGTCCAGGGCCGCCATGGCTTCCTTCAGGTGGGTGTAGTCCCGGGTTTTGTCGGAGCTGAAATAAATGCGCTGGTGCAGCCGGTGTTTTTCCAGCAAATACGTTTCCCCCCGATGCTCCATCTTCTCCAATTGCTGCTGGAGCTTGCCCGAAACCCGGAAGAACAACGAGTCGGCCCTGCGCCGCCGATAGGCTTCCATCAACAAGCGGTTGTATTCCAGGGGGGAATGCAGGGCCCCCTGAACCACCAGGAATTGCTCCAGGAGCTGGGTGAATTCGGCCAGGGCTTTTTTCAGGCGCTGTTCGTCGAAGGGCTCCTGCGGGAAGAGGGCTGCCCAGAAGGCTTTGTGATTCAGCTTTTTGGACTGGTACCGGGGGTGAAAAGGCAGGAGGAATTCCAGCAAGCGGGCATGCTCGGCATTGGTCGTGAAGAAGGGCGATTCGAAGAATTTCCGCAGGCGACGCAATTCGCCCGCCTCCAAAGACCGAAGAATTTTGAACAGTTTCAGCTCGCGCATGACCCGCTGAGAATGAAGGTTTTTCGAAAAATGTCCGACAACAACTCGTTGAAAATCAACAAACTCAGCAGGAAACGCGAAGCATTTGCAAAAAGCCTGGGCGGCAAATATCCAAAAAATTGTCCCAAAACGGGCCTGCACCCCACCCTACCTTTACACCCGTAATCAACAACGAAGTTCCTTTGACACAAAATACAAAGCTTTTGATGGGGGACTGAGGCAGGGAAAAAGATCTCCGCCCCCGGTCCCTGAGCGTTCCTCGGAGCGCTCCCAGAAGAACTTCCGGTAAGGTGATACAAAACAGATGCTACTCTCAACGAAAAGAAGTCGATTTCATCGGCTTCTTTTTTTTTGTTCCTACCCCAGCTGGGCTTACCTTGCATGGCTTTCCATTCCGAATGCGAGCCGAAGCCCCTTCCCGATGAGCCCTTCCGAAGCCCCCGTGTTGTTGTTCGACGGTGTGTGCAACCTTTGCAGCGCTGCCGTGCAGTGGGTGTTGCGGCACGACCGGCAGGGGCGTTTCCGATTCGCCTCCCTGCAAGGCGCCCACGCCCGTAAGCTATTGGAGGGCACGGAACTGCAAAACACGCCCCTGCAAAGCGTCCTGCTTTACGTCGATGGGCGCCTGCTGAGCCGCTCGGACGCCATCCTGGAGTTGATGCGCCTGCTGGGCCCGCCCTGGTCTGTTTTCCTCGTTTTCAAAATTCTGCCCAGACGCTTGCGCGACGCCCTGTATGATTTCCTCGCCCGACGCCGCTACCAATGGTTTGGCAAAAAGGAGGAGTGCTGGCTCCCCCGCCCGGAATGGCAAGACCGCTTCCTGGACTGATGGCCCCGGCGCCACAGGCGCCTGCCAAGACCCGATGGCCCCACCCTGCGCCAAAGTGCTTATTTTCGCGGCTTCCAATGAAGGGCGCCCCCCTCCGCTCCCCATTGAATCGGAAAGGGCTCGCCTGACCCACCGAACCAACAGCTTTGAAACACCATGGAAAAAAGAACGGAAATCGCCCGGGTGCTGAACCCGGAATTCTATAAGGCACACCTCGGCCAACCCATCCGGGTGACGGGCTGGGTGCGGGCTTTTCGCTCCAACCGCTTCATCGCCCTGAACGATGGCTCGGGCTTCGGCAACTTGCAGGTGGTGGTGGACTTCGAGCAATTCGACCCCGCCTTGCTGAAGCAAATCGACTTCCACGCCTGCATCGCGGTGGAAGGAAAGCTCGTCGAGTCCGCCGGCAAGGGGCAAGACGTGGAGGTGTTGGCGGAAAAAATCGAGTTGCTGGGCGCCTGCAACCCCGAGGAATACCCCCTCCAACCCAAACGGCAAACCATGGAATTTTTGCGGGAGAACGCCCACTTCCGCATGCGCACCCAGACCTTCAACGCCGTGTTCCGCATCCGCCATGGCGTGGCGTTCGCCGTTCACCGCTTCTTCCACGAGCGCGGCTACTACTACCTGCACACCCCCATCATCACGGGCAGCGACGCCGAAGGCGCGGGCGAGATGTTCCGCGTCACCACGCTGGACGTCGGCAACCCGCCCCGCAATGAGGACGGCTCCGTCAACTGGAAGGAAGATTTCTTCGGCAAAAGCACCAACCTCACCGTCTCGGGCCAACTGCAAGCCGAAATCGGCGCCCTGGCCCTCGGCAAGGTCTATACCTTCGGCCCCACCTTCCGCGCCGAAAACTCGAACACCCCCCGCCACCTGGCCGAGTTCTGGATGATCGAGCCCGAAGTCGCCTTCTTCGACATCCACGACAACATGGACCTGGCGGAGGAATTCGTCAAGTACCTCATCCAGTTCGCCCTGGAAAACTACCCCGAGGACCTGGCCTTCCTCAGCCGGCGCATCCAGAACGAAGAGAAAAACCTGCCCCAGGACAAGCGCCGCCCCATGCCCCTGCTCGACATGCTGCACTTCGTGGCGGAGCACCAGTTCGAGCGCATCACCTACACCGAAGCCATTGACATCCTGCGCCGAAGCAAGCCCTTCAAGAAGGGCAAATTCCAGTTCCCCGTCGAGTGGGGCCGCGACTTGCAGGCCGAGCACGAGCGCTACCTGGTGGAGAAACACTTCCAAAAGCCCGTCATCGTGCGCGACTACCCCAAAGAAATCAAGGCTTTTTACATGCGCCTCAACGAAGACGGCAAAACCGTAGCCGCCATGGACGTGTTGTTCCCCTACATCGGGGAGGTCATCGGCGGCTCCCAGCGCGAAGAGCGCCTCCCCGTGCTGCAGCAGCGGGTGGCTGCGCTCGGTGCCCAGGCCGAAGCAGAGTTGTGGTGGTACCTGGCCTTGCGCAAGTTCGGCGGGTGTCCTCACGCCGGTTTCGGGCTCGGCTTCGAACGCATGGTTCAGTTCATCACGGGCATGAACAACATCCGGGACGTCATCCCCTTCCCGCGCACGCCGAAAAACGCCGAATTCTGAAGCTCCCGCTGCCGCTCATT
>CAZBYX010000066.1:7087-15054 GCA_964496055.1 uncultured Saprospiraceae bacterium | reverse complement strand
GGGGGGGGGGGCGGGGGGGGGCGGGGGGGTTGGCGGGGGGGGCGGTGGTGTTCTGACGACAGCCCATCAGCAGGAGGGCGAGCAGGGCGGCGGTCAGTGCAGAGCGCAACAGATGGAGCATAGGGCAGAGTTTCGCAGGGGTCCAGGGTCGGGTTCAGGGCAGAGGCGGCAGGAGCTGGCCGGCCGCCTCGCCGAAGCCGATTCGAATACCATCCTTTTGAGCGAAGCCCCTCAGGATGACGGTGTCGCCGTCGTGGAGGAACTTGCGCTCGGAGCCGTCGGCGAGGCGCAGGGGTTTGGTGCCGCGCCAGGTCAGCTCCAGCATGGAGCCGTAGGAATCGGGGGTGGGGCCGCTGATGGTTCCCGAGGCGCACATATCGCCGACGTTGAGGTTGCAACCGTTGACGGTGTGGTGGGCCAGTTGCTGGCACATGTTCCAGTACATGTATTTGAAGTTGGAACGACACACCGTGGTCGGTTCGCCGCCTTCGGGAGCGATGGCCACTTCCAGATGGATGTCGTAGTTTTTCTTCCCCTCGAATTGCAGGTAGGGCAGCACCGCCGGTTCCTGGCGGGGCCCTTCGGTGCGGAAGGGCTCCAGGGCATCGAGGGTGACGACCCAGGGCGAGATGGTGGAGGCGAAGCTCTTGCCCAGGAAGGGCCCCAGGGGCACGTACTCCCACTTTTGGATGTCGCGCGCCGACCAGTCGTTGAACAACACCAGGCCGAAGATGTAGTCTTCGGCTTCGGCGGTGCTCACGCGACGGCCCAGCTCGGTGCTTTGCCCCACGACGAAAGCCATCTCGAGCTCGAAGTCCATCAGGCGGCTGGGCCCGAAGACCGGGCTTTCGGCGCCTTCGGGGAGGGTTTGGCCGAGGGGGCGGTGGATGGGGGTTCCTGAAACGATGATGGAGGAGGCGCGGCCGTGGTAGCCCACAGGCAGGTGGCGCCAGTTGGGCATGAGGGCGTTTTCGGGGCCGCGAAACATGGTGCCCACGTTGGTGGCGTGCTCGAGGCTGGAGTAGAAGTCGGTGTAATCGCCCACGCGGACGGGGAGGAGGAGCTCGACCTTGTCCATGGGGTGGAGGAAGTGCCAGGACAGGTCGCGGGCTTCTTCGTTGCGCTCGTCGAACAGCTCGGCCAGGCGGTTGCGCAGGGCCCGCACGCGGGCCTTGCCCAGGGCCATCAGGTCGTTCAGGTAGCGGTTGTTGAACACCTCGTTGCCGATGTCCAGCTCTTCGAAGAGGGTCAGGTAGTTCATCACCGCCAGGTCCACGACGTAATTTCCGATGGCGGTGCAAAGCCGTGGAGCGGGGTTGCTGGGGGTGCGGAACACCCCGAACGGCAGGTTTTGAATGGGAAAATCACTGTCGGCGGGCACGTCCACCCACGAGCGGCGGGTCGGGTCGTTGGCGCTGATTTTTTCCATGTGCGGGTTTTTCGATTTGCAACCGAGCGCGGAGCGGGGGCCCGCAAGCGGGCGCGGGTAAAAGTAGCAAATTTTGGAGCGCCGCTGCGCCGGGCAAACGGGGCTCGGGGCGGCTCAAATTTCCTGAAGTTGCTGGACTTCTTCCAGGGGCAGACTGACGTAGAAGATGGTGCCTTGCCCCTCGACGCTTTCGAAGAAGATGTCGCCGTGGAGCTTTTCGATGATTTTTTTGCACATGGCCAGCCCCAGCCCCATGCCCGTGGATTTGGTGGTGAAGTTGGGCGTGAAGATGGTGTTTTGCTTCTCGGCGGGGATGCCGCAGCCGTTGTCCCGAACGCTGAGCAGCACGCGGTCGGCCTCCTCCTGTTGGAGGCGCAACTCGATGACCCCCATCCGCCCCGAGGGGATGGCTTCCAGGGCGTTCTTCAGCAGGTTGTTGAGCACGCGGCGCAGCAGCTCCCTGTCGGAAAAAACGAAGAACTGCCGGTCGGGCAGGTAGAGGTGGAACTGCACCTCCTCGTGGCCGCCGGCGAACAGCTCGAAGACCGAGGAAGCCAGGTCGTTGAGCAGGAAGAGCTCGGGTTTGGGGTCGTTGATTTGAGCGAAGTCGTTGAAGGCACTGGCGATGTGGCTCAGTGAGTTGATTTGCTCGATGAGGCTGTGGAAGGTGCGGCGGATTTGGTGCTCGTCGGGGGGGCTGCCGTTGTTGAGCATGCTGAGCAACAGCTCCACCTTGAGTTTCATGGGCGTCAGGGGGGTCTTGATTTCGTGGGTGACCTGACGGGCCATTTCGCGCCAGGCGCTTTCGCGTTCGGCCTGGAACAGGCGCTCCTTTTGTTCTTCCAGGCGTTGCTGCATCTTGTTGAACTGATTGACCAGCTCGCTGATTTCGTCGTTCGTGTTGGGCCAGGGCAAAGGCTCGTTGTGCCCCAATTTGACCCGCGAGATGGAATCCGCCAGGTCGGACAGGGGTTTGGTCAGGGTTCGGAAGGTGAGGATGGCGATACTCCCCGCAATGATGAGCAGCAACACGTACACGGTGATGATGGTCGTCATGAATTCGCTGAGCCCGGCCCGCAGATCGCTTTGGCTGGCATAGTGCGGGACGCCCAGAAAGCCCAACACCTGCCCGTCGGAAGATTCCAGGGGCAGGTACCCCATGAGGTAAGGGAAGCGGCCCGCCCGCTCGTGGTGGATGAAGGTGTGGGCGCCGAAGTCTCGAAACTGCCGCCAGGCCCACAGGTCCATGCGCGGGGCGAGGATGTCGTTGTTGTACACACTTTGCTCGGAAGCCGCCAGGAGGCGCCCCTGGGGGTCGTACAGGTTCACGTCGGTTTCGTACACCTCGGAGAGGTCCTCGACGAAGCCGCCGGGGTCGGGCAGGTGCCAGCCGCTTTCCTGCAGGCGCATGGCGGCGGCTTTGCGCACCATGCGCAGCCTTTGCTCCAGCTGTTCGTAGGGGTACTTGCGCGAGCTCTGTCGGAAGTAGAGAAAGGTGGCGCCGGCATGCATCAGAAAAGAAATGAGGATGATGCCCAGAATGAGCAACTGGAAGCGGGTGCGCAGGGTCAGGGGGCGGGAGATGGAAAAATGCAGGCTGGGCGGCAAGAACTGAAGGAAGAAATTGAAGAAGGCCAACAAGCCCACCGCCAACAACAGGAGCACGAACAGAATGGACGCCAGGGGAATGGCACGCCAGAACCCTCCGGCCTCCCCCACCACCCGCACCACCACCCCGTTCGGGGCGTGGTAAATCAACTCGGAGTGCCGTTCAGAGCGCTCCACGAGCACCGATGTGCCCGCGGGGGGCAGGGTGTCGTTGAAGCGATGCTCGAAGACCATCCCGGCCGATTCGAGCAGCTCGCCGTCGCGGTAGAGAGCGAAGGCGTAGCTTTTCAGGTAGCGCAGGTTTTTGTAAGGGGGATGGACGACCAGCTCCTGAAAAACGCTGCCCGGGGCATCCACCGCCCGCTGGAAGGAAAGGTAAGCGTGCAGGGGCGGGTCCAGGGGCAGCTCCGCCCGCAGCAGGTAGGTAAACTTGCGGGGCAAGCCCATGATTTGAAAGGTGGGCTGCTCCACCAGGGGCTCTCCTTCCGGAAACAGAATGCGCCAGTCGGCCCGGCTGTCGTAGGGGGAGGGGCAGAGGGGCTCCCCCGTTGCCGGGCGGATGAATTGCAGCCGGGGGCGGTATTGGCGCGACAGGTACACCTGCTCGTTGATGAGGTTCCAGGTATGGCGCCGCAGCAAGGAGCAATCCAGAGTGTCGGCCCCGGCCAGTTCACCCCGGCTGTTGGAAAGCCGTTGGCCCAGCAGCTCCAGTTCCGCTATGGAGAGGGAGTCTCGGTAGTCGGCCAGCGCCCGGGCATAGGATTGGCGCAAGGCGCGGTCTTTGAAGTCGTTGTAGAAATTCAGCAACAGGGCCGTCAGGATGGAAAAGGTGAACATCCAGATGAGCAGCCAGGTGATGTTCGTCTGCGGCGCCTCGATGAAAAAGTGAAAGACCACCAGAAACAACCCGATGCCCAAGACCCCCAAGGCGGGGTTCAACTCCAGCTCCAGGGAATCCAGCAGGGGGAAAGTGAGCAACAAGGCCAACCCCAAACTCAACCACCGCCACCGCCCCTCCAGACCCACCTTCGTCACGCTGAGCATGATGCGGTGCGTGAAAAGGAACATCGCCACGAGCAAGAGAATCACGCCGGCCAGGGAGAGCGTGGAGTAGGTGTTGAATTGAAGCAGGCTTCTCAGGTTGAAGGTGTACTCCGAATCCAGGACGAGGCTGCGGAAAATGAGGGTGGTCATCAGCACCCCCATGATGGCAGCCAATTGAAACAGCAGCGTCAAGACGAATTGCAACCACACCGGCACCCCGCTCATCTCCTTCAGCTCGAACTTCCGGTGAAAAAACACCATCAGCCACAGGATGAGCACCACGTGGATGAGCAAATCGCCCAGCGAGTGCGCCAGGTTCAGAACCGGGGTATTGAAAATCTTGCGAAAAGACTCGAGCTCGGAAAAAGTCTGCGTCCAGTCGAAGTGATAAGCCAGACCCACCAACAAGACGATGGACGCCACCAGGAAAGTAGCCACCAGGAGGGGAGAATAGCGGTCCACCAGGTCCAGGGCCACGCGGTTGATGAACAGGCAAAGAGAGAAAAAGGCGAGCAAATACAGGGCGAGCAGCAGGCGCAGTTGGAAGGGCTCCTTGAAATGGTCCGGCGCATCGAGCCAGAAAAGCACCGCCCCATTCGAATCGTGAACCGGAAAGGGGGTGGGGCTGAAGCTCAGCACGATGTTGCGGGGCAACAACCAGCCCCGCAGGAGCAAGGCGTTTTCGCGAAAGCCCTCCAGGTTTGGCGCCAGCTTGCTTTTGAGGGGCAGCAGCACGAAAGCCCACAGCGAATCCTCGCGGGGCACCGCCCGCACGTACCAAAACCCGTTGGCCCGCTCGAGCAATCGGGTGCCGCCCCCCATCCGCTGCAGCTCGCGGGCTTCCTGCTCCGGCACCAGTTGCCGCGTGTTGAGCCAGAACAGCAGGGAGTCCCCTCGGTAAAGGCACAAATTCCCCTCGACTTCCGCATAAGGGGTGGTCGGGCTGGCTTCCAGGCCGTCTTCACCGGCCTCGACCCCCGGATGGAAGGGCGCCCCCCCCTCGACAAACCCCTTCACCTCCAACAAGCGCAGCAGGTCGCCTTCCCGCTCCCGGATTTGCTCCTCCAGGCGTTGGGCCCGCCGCTCCAAATTGTATTCCCGGGTGAAGAGGTTCTGGAAAAAAGCCGCCGCCGCCAGAAACAACAGCGTGGCAAAGAGATATAGCCGGTATTTTTTATTCATATCGAGTGCTCTCTCAGTGTGATGGTCAAAATTAGCAGAAATTCAAACCCGACGCCGCTCACATTAGGAAAAGTTTAAAATATGCCAGCCCCCTGCGTCGAAGCGCCATCCCTGGAAATGGGCTACTTTTGTTTCTCCTTCCCCGGGAAGGAATGCTTTTTGAGTGGATGACAGAAAATGCGGCGGGGAGCCGCCGTCGGCTTTTCCAAAGGTCGGTGGGGGTTGGAGGGCCGCGGTTCGGGTTGGATGCCGCCCGGACTTCCACGCCCGCGCAGTTAGGAGGTCGAAGAAAACCAACCAAAAAATCGCATCGCCCGTGAACTACAAGAGCTCTTTCTCTCCGCTGATGTTGACCCTCTGCGTCTGGGTCTTTCTCGGCTTTCTGGCCGGCCCCTCGCTTCAGGCTCCGCTGATTTTGCGGGCCGCGAGCAAGACCGTCAAGAGCGGTGAAGAAGTTTGCGTAGAGGTGGCCGCCCAGCAGTTCGTCAACATCATCTCCATGCAATACAGCATGAAGTGGGACCGCAAGGTGCTGAAGTTCAAGGAGGTGCGGGATTTCCGCCTGCCGGGGCTCAGCACTGCCAATTTCGGCCAGCACCAGACGGCGAAAGGCGTGCTGACCTTCTCCTGGTACGACCAGAACCTGCGAGGCATCACTCTGCGCGATGGTACGATTTTGTACCAGGTGTGTTTCGAAGCCATCGGGGCGCCCGGCAGCAAGGCCTATTTCCGCTTCGTCGAGTTTCCCACCCCGGTCGAAATTGCCAATGCCCGCAGCCAGTTCCTCCAGCTCGAAGCCCACGAGGGCATCATCAAAGTGCAATAGCTTCATGCCCAGGTTCCTTCTCCTCTTCTGGGGCGTTTGCCTGTGGAGCACCCTGCTGACGGGTCAATCCCGTCATCGGCAGCAAGCGCGCTTGCTGGTCTTTGTTCAGGGGGGATGGAGCCTGCCGGGCGGCTCCTTCCGTTCAGGAGACTTCCTGGAGGCACCGCTGTTCGAGGAAGCCTTTCCCTCCTCGGAGGAAACGGCAGAGGTTGCCTTACGAAGCGGCTGGCAAAGCCAGTTGCTGCTCCTCGGCTCCATGAGCTCCAACCTGAGTTGGGGGGTGCGTCTGGGGGTTTCGGCCTTTCCGCTCCAACGCTCCACCTTCCAACGCACCCTCGCCCCCGCCAACGCCCCGGGCCGGGATTTCCGCCTGGGGGACAGCCAAGCCATCCGAACAGGGTTCCTCCTCACGGGGCCCCTCCTTTCCCACCGCCTCCAGGCTTGGACCTTCAGCGCCCACACCACCATCGGCATGGGGCGCCTCTTTCCCTTCCAGCTCGAGTTGGTGGACCAGACCGGCGAGGGCTATCGCATGCAAGTGCTCAAAGACCTCAACTTCGCCATCGGCTTCCACCTCGGTGCCCGCTATGCCCTCGGCGAAGCCCTGTTCCTCGGCCTGGAAATCGGTTACCTCCACCTCCCCCTCGAACAATTCGTCGAACTCTACGACCGCTCCGACGGGCGCCTCTTCAGCCAGCAAGTGCAGCCGGAGTTCGTGGGGAAAAGCTGGTCTTTGGGCTTCGGAATCGGCTACCGGATTTGACCACCCAAAGCAACGCTCCTCCCCCCCGAAGATTCGGGCACTGCCAAAACGCCATGGGTTTGGGAAAATCAAGGGAAGGGGGGCTGCAGAAAAAGTGATGAGCCCACTTCTTACGCTTCTTTGCTCATCGAGCTTTCTTCCAGGGCGAATTCTTTCGGGTCGATTATCGGGAGTATGCCTCTTTCGAGCACAGTTCCTTTCAGCCGCTCGAACAAAATCCCGCGGGCGGTTGAATAGGCAATGCTCAGCAACGAGGCAGCCAGCAGTAGTTCCATTGCCACACTCCCGTCCCTTTCGGTGCGCGTGAATTCCTTCAAATTTTCTACGGAAAAGTAAAATTCGATCAGGAACCGGGCTTCCACTCCTAAGGGGGATTCCTCATCCCCCTGACCCTGAATCTCTCCCTGAAGGCGGATGAGAACCGCGTTCTCCTTCAGTTGGAAGGCAAACTCCTTGTCAATGTGCAACGCAACGCCTCTCACTTCCCGGGGGTTTGCCAGGTATTCGTCCGAAACCTGGTAGCTGAAATGCAGCACCCTTATGGCATGCAGTGCCAGCTTCCTCGGGTCGAATTTGGATGTTTCTTTTTTGCTCATGCCGCTGCCAGGATGTTTTCCTCCCCTTCATCCCTCGAATCGCTCTGAATCGTTCCCTTGCTGAACTTGTCTCCAAGCCATTTGCCTCCGGGGAAGGATTGCTCCAAAGGGAGCACGGTTTGGAAGCGTTTTCTTTCCGCAAACTTCTTTTGAGCCTTTTGAGGCGTGAGAATGATGTCCGCCCCCAGCGCGGCTTCCAGCTTGGCAATGCTGCGCAAAGTGAGGTTGTGGGTGCCGCTCAGCCACTTGCTGATTTCCGATTCGGATTTGCCCATGGCCTTGGCAAGCTCCTTTTGCGTCCAGCCGCGTTCCCGCAACAGGGCATACACCTGCTCACAGATGTCCAGGTTTTTGTCAACGAATCGCTCGATGTCTTCCGGCCCGCGCTCTTCGAAAAAGCGGCTGATGTCCTGGTATTTTCTCATAATTCCAATTCCAAATTTGGGTCAAAAATCAATTCACCGGTTCGAGGATGGATTTCAATATCGCGCTCTTGAATTGCCCGCTGAATCACTCGGC
>CAZBYX010000066.1:0-6987 GCA_964496055.1 uncultured Saprospiraceae bacterium | reverse complement strand
CCAATTTCTCTATTTTAGCCTGATTCCGGCAACGAATCGTTTACTTTTGAGGCCGAAACAACCTTCATCCATGCCCCTATCCCACTCCCCCTACCTGTTGTACTCCGACGGGTCGGGCAATGTCTTCGAAGACGAGAGTTTGTATGCCTGCGGCCGGGCCGGCTGGTATGCCTATCCGGTGCCGGAAGAGGACTGGATACCGCTGCCCGACGGGGGCACCCTGTACGAGCTGCCGGGCCGGCAGGGCATCGGCATCGACGTGCGGACGGGGGAGATGCGGGTGTGCGACAAGGGTTGGGCGGTGGCGGCCTTTGTGCCGCCGGCGCACACGGGTTTGTATCTGGCAGCCTACGTGACCGCCACGGACGAGGCGCCCACCCTGCCGCTGTTCTGTTACACGGCGGTCGGTTGGCACGGGGAGCAATTCTACGTGCCGGCGGTGCGCATCGAAAAGGACATCCGTCAGGAGTGCGCGGGCTTCGACCCCCGGGCCATCGAGGCGGGCATCGAGCGGCGGCTGCAGCAGTTCCCTCACAACCGCATCGTGCGGCACCTGGCCGAAAACTGCGCCCGCACCTACCACTGCCCCGCGGCGCGCAACTACTTCATGGGGCGCTGGGAGTGCCCCATCCCCAGTTCGCCCGCCTGCAACTCCAATTGCGTGGGCTGCATCAGTCTGCAACCCGACGAAGAGCCCATCGTCAGCAGCCACGACCGCCTGGCCTTCAAGCCCACCGCCGGGGAAATCGTCGAGTACACCGTGCCGCATCTGATGGAAGCCCCCTTTCCCATCGTCAGTTTCGGGCAGGGCTGCGAAGGCGAGCCCCTGCTGATGTGGGAAACCCTCGCCGAAGCCATCCGCCAGATCCGCCGCTTCACCGACCGCGGCTGCATCAACATCAACACCAACGGCAGCAAGCCCCAGGCCGTGGAAGCCCTCTGCCAGGCCGGCCTCGACAGCATCCGTGTCAGCATGAACTCCGCCCAGGAGCCCCTCTACACCGCCTACTACCGCCCCAACAACTACACCTTCGAGGACGTCAAGGAGAGCCTGCGCGTCGTCAACCGCTACGGCGGCTGGACCAGCATCAACTATTTCGTCTTCCCGGGCCTGACCGACAGCCCCGAAGAGTACGAAGCGCTGCGGGCCTTCATCCGGTCCACCGGGCTGAAAATGATTCAGTGGCGCAATTTCAACATCGACCCCGACTGGTACCTCGCCAAGGTGAACGTGCTGGAAACCAACGAATTTCTGGGGATCAAAACCATGATGCAGCGCCTGCGCCAGGAGTTCCCCCACCTGAAGTTCGGCTACTACAACCCCCCGATGGAGCGCATCCGCGGCAATTTCGAGCTGGACTTCGCCCACTGAGCCAGCCGCCCCGCATTCCCGCCACCCCATTTCGGAATCACGAGGCCGGGCAAGGCCCCCGAACGACCGGCACTATTTCTTCAGAGAGACTTCCTGCAGGCGGCGCGCCACGGCGCGCGCCACGTTCTGCCCGTCCATGGCCGCACTGAGGATGCCCCCCGCATAGCCCGCCCCCTCCCCGCAGGGAAACAGTCCCTCGACCTCGGTTGACATGCGCATGACGGGGTCTCGGGGGATGCGCAAGGGGGCGCTGGTGCGGCTTTCCGTGCCGATGAGGACGGCCTCGTTGGTGTAGTAGCCGCGCATTTTGCGCCCGAAGCGTTTCAGAGCGGGCTTCAGCTTTTCCACGATGAAGGGCGGAAGGAGTTCGTGGAGCGGAGCGCTCCACAGCCCCGGAATGTAGGAGCTGTCGGGCAGGTCGGCGGAGAGGCGCCCCTCGACGAAATCCACCAGGCGCTGGGCGGGGGCTTTCTGGGAGCCGTCGCCGGCGGCGAAAAGGCTTTGCTCCACGCTTTTCTGAAATTCGAGCCCGGCGAAGGGGCCGTGGGAGGCGAAGGGTTGGAGGTCTTCGGGTTCGACGGCGACCACGATGCCCGAATTGGCGAAGGGCGAGTCGCGCCGCGAAAGGGACATGCCGTTTACGACGATTTCCCCCGGTGCGGTGGCGGCAGGCACCACCAGCCCGCCGGGGCACATGCAGAAGGAAAACACCCCCCGCGGCCCCACCTGGCAGGCCAAGCGGTAGGCGGCTGCCGGCAGATGCGGCCCCCGCGGCGACAGCCCGTACTGGATGCGGTCGATGAGGGATTGGGGGTGTTCGGCGCGAACGCCCAGGGCGAAGGGTTTGGCTTCGAGACGAAGCCCGCGGCGATGCAGCAGCGCATACACGTCGCGGGCGGAATGCCCGGTGGCCAGAATGAGGGAATGCCCCCGCACCTCTTCCCCCCCATCGAGGACGATGCCCTCCAGGCGCCCGTCTCGGAGGAGGAGGTCGGTCAGGCGGGCTTCGAATCGGATTTCCCCGCCGAAATGGAGGATGGTCTGTCGAATGTTGGCGACGATTTTGGGCAGCTTGTTGGAGCCGATGTGGGGGTGGGCCTCCACCAGGATATCGGAGGGGGCGCCGTGCTCCACCAGCAGTTTGAGAGTTTTGTACACGTCGCCGCGTTTGTGGGAGCGGGTGTAGAGTTTGCCGTCGGAGTAGGTGCCGGCGCCCCCTTCGCCGAAGCAGTAGTTGGAATCGGGGTTGACGGTGCTGAACTGCTGGATGGCGCGCAGGTCCCGGCGGCGGGCCCGCACGTCTTTGCCCCGGTCGAAGAGACGTGGCTTCAAGCCCAGGGCGATGAGCTCCAGCGCGGCGAAATAGCCGGCGGGGCCGGCCCCCACGATGAGCACCTCCGGTGCGTCGGAGACGTCGCGCAACTCGGACAGCAGGGCGGGTTCGGGCGGGGGGGCTTCCCGCCCCCAAACCTCCACCCGCAAACGGAAGCGGGGGCGCCGCCCCCGTGCATCGAGGGAGCGCTTCAGCACCCGGAAGTGGAAGACTTCGGCGGGTTCGTAGCCGGCCGCTTCGGCCACCTTTTGGCGTACCCGCTCGGGGTCGGCGGCGGCTTCCGGGGGCAGGCTCAGTTCCAGGACTTCAGGCTTCATGGTGGGCAAAGATAGGCCGCTTGTCCGCCCTCACTCGTCGGGGGTGCCTTGCAGGGGGCGCCGCAGCCAGCGCAGGGCAAGCGAATCGGCCGGGGCGAAGCTTTCGGGCAAATAGACCTTGACGTGCAGGATTTCGGGGCACTGCCCACGGCGGGTGCGGATGGGGCGCCGCTCCTGGTCGAAGTGGCGCAGCAGCAGGACGGTGCCCAGGGTATCGGCTACGATTTCGTAGCGGCGCTCCTCGACAGCGAAGTGCTCCAGGATGGCCGGGGAGGCTTCGTACAACTCCACCTGGCTGGTGGTGAGGATGTTGTGCCCCGCCCAGGGCCGTGCCCACACCTCGCCCCCAAGCTCCAACTGGATTTCCCGAATGCTGTCACCCACCTCGAAGGTCTGGTGCAGGGTTTTCTTCAGCTGTGCCGACAGGTTCAGCGCCAGCATTTGCAGGCATACCATCCAGAGAAGTCGCTTCATGGGGCAGGGAGTTCGGGGTACCACAGGTTGGGGGGGCAGCCCCCCATTCAGGCAAAGGCTTTTTCGATGATGGCGGCTTGTTGCTCGTCGTGCACTTTTTTGTAGCCCGTCGCGGGGGAGGCGCTGGGTTTGCGGCTGATGCATTCCATGGGCACTTTGCCGCAGTACCAGGAGAGGAGGTACTGCCAGGCGCCCATGTTGGCGGGCTCCTCCTGGACCCAACGGATGCGCGCCCCCTCGTAACGCCGAAAGACCCGCTCGAGTTGTTTTTCGGGCAGGGGATAGAGCTGCTCGAGGCGCACGATGGCGACATCCTGGCGTTGGTCCTGGCGTTTGCGTTCCATCAGCTCGTAGAAAATCTTGCCGCTGCACAGCAGCAGGGTCTTGACTTTGTCGGCGGTGCCCTCCTCCACGGTGGGGTCGTCGATGAGCTCGCGGAAGCGGGTGCCGGGCTCGAAGTCGGCGAAGGGGGAGACCACCTCGGGGTGCCGCAGCAGGGACTTGGGCGTCATGACGATGAGGGGCTTGCGGAAGTTCCAGGCCAACTGCCGGCGCAACACGTGGAAGAAGTTGGCAGGGGTGCTGCAATTGACCACCGCCATGTTGTATTCGGCGCAGAGCTGCAACCAGCGCTCCAGCCGGGCGCTGGAGTGCTCGGGGCCCTGCCCCTCATAGCCGTGCGGCAGCAGCAGGACCAACCCGCTCATGCGGCGCCACTTGCTTTCCGCAGCGCTGATGTACTGGTCCACGATGGTCTGGGCGCCGTTGTAGAAGTCGCCGAACTGCGCTTCCCAGATGACCAGGTGCTCGGGGGAGGCCAGCGAATAGCCGTACTCGAAGCCCAACACCCCGAACTCGGACAACAGGGAGTTGTAGATGAGGAAACGCCCCTGGTTTTCGGCCAACCCGTCCAGGCGGTTGTATTCGCGGTCGGTGCCGTTGTCGTGCAGCACGGCGTGGCGATGGCTGAAGGTGCCCCGCCGCACGTCTTGCCCGCTCATGCGCACGTTGCGCCCTTCGAGCAGGATGGTGCCGTAGGCGGTGAGCTCGGCCACGGCCCAGTCCAGCAAGCCTTCATCGAGCAACTTCTGGTGCCCTTTCAGCACGCGCTTGATTTTCCCGATGGGGTTGAGCCCTTCGGGGATGGTCATCAGGTGTTGGATGATTTTGTCCAGGGTGGCGCGGTCCACCCCCGTTTCGGGGGATTGCTCGAAGTCTTCGGCGGTGGTTTTCTTCTTCAGGCGGCGCCAGGCCTGCTCGAACTCCTGGTATTCGTAGGGCAGGGGTTTTTGCTTCACCTCGTCGAGGCGGGCCTGGAGCTGGTTCCAGAAGTCTTTTTCCTCCTGCTCCGCCATTTCCTTTTCCAGGTCGCCGCGTTCGATGAGCTTGCGGGTGTAGATTTCGCGGGGGTCGGGGTGGTTTTTGATGATGGCGTACATCTCGGGTTGGGTGAACTTGGGGTCGTCCCCTTCGTTGTGCCCGTGGCGGCGGTAGCAGACCATGTCCACGAAGACGTCGGTGTTGAAGGTTTGGCGGTATTCGACGGCGAGCTCGACGGCAAAGACGACGGCTTCGGGGTCGTCGCCGTTGACGTGGAAGACGGGCGCCTGCACCACGTTGGCCACCCCGGTGCAGTAGGTGGAGGAGCGGGCGTCGTCGAAGTCGGTGGTGAAGCCGATCTGGTTGTTGATGACGAAGTGAATGGTGCCGCCGGTGTAATAGCCTTCGAGCTGGCTCATCTGGACGGTTTCGTACACCACCCCCTGCCCGGCGATGGCGGCATCCCCGTGGATGAGGATGGGCAGGATGCGGTCGTAGTCGCTGTCGTAGAGGATGTCGGCTTTGGCGCGGGCAAACCCCTCGACCACAGGGTCCACGCTTTCCAGGTGGCTGGGGTTGGGCACGAGTTTGAGGTGGACGGTTTTGCCGTCGGTGGTCTGCACCTGCGAGCTGAAGCCGAGGTGGTATTTGACGTCGCCGTCGCCGAAGCTCAGGTCGGGCACGGCGGTGCCTTCGAACTCGTTGAAAATCTGCTCGTAGGTCTTGCCCATGATGTTGGCCAAGACGTTGAGGCGCCCCCGATGCGCCATGCCCATGATGAATTCCTCCACTCCCAGCCCGGCGGCCTTGTTGATGATGGCGTCCAGGGCGGGGATGGTGGTTTCGCCCCCCTCGAGGCTGAAGCGCTTCTGCCCTACGTACTTGGTGTGCAGGAAGCGCTCGAAGATGACGGCTTCCTTCAGTTTTTGCAGGATGCGCTTTTTCTTTTCCAGGGGGATGTCGTACTGCCGTTCGGGGTGGTGCTTTTCGATTTTTTCCCGAATCCAGCGGCGGCGTTCGCGGTCTTGGATGTGGTGAAACTCGAAGCCGATGTTGCCGCAATAGACCTTGGTGAGGTGCTCGATGATTTCGCGCAGGGTGGGGTTGTTCAGCTCCCGAATTTCATTGCCGGCGCGGAAAGTTTTGTCGAGGTCTTCTTCCGAAAGGCCGAAGTCGGAGAGGTTGAGGTGGGGGCGCCGATCGCGGCGTTTGCGGATGGGGTTGGTGGTGGACAACAGGTGCCCCCGGTTGCGAAAAGCCACGATGAGCGCATACACCTGCAGCTCCTTCGGGTCAAAGGGGGCGGCGCCGTTGGTCGAAGCACGCGCCTCACTTTCCAACCCGTTGTGCTGGAGCGCAAAGTCGAAGCCCTCGAAAAACAGCCGCCAGTCCTTTTCCACCGATGCCGGGTCCTGCCGGTATTTCTGATACAGGGCCTCGATGTAGCTGGGATGGGCATTGGAAATGAAGGAGTAATCTACCATCTCGAATGTGTTTGGGGGGTGAGAAAACGAAAGCCGCGCTGAAAACCAGCCGCTTGGCACTCCTTCCTTCAACCCCCGAACCCTCAAATCGTTCAACAGTGCAAAATTCGGGCAAATATCGGCGAAAAATCGCAGGCGAGCGGACTTCGTGTGGGTTGGGGAGGTTTCAGGGTTTCACGGTTTCAAGGTTTCATGGTTTCAGGGTTTCACGGTTTCAGGGTTTCACGGTTTCAGGGTTTCACGGTTTCACGGTTTCACGGTTTCACGGTTTCAGGGTTTCGGGGTTTCGGGGTTTCACGGTTTCATGGGTGCACAATGGGAAGGAAAATGAAACAGGTAGAAATAGGTGGAGACAAATGGAAATAAAGTGTCGGCGTGACTCGGAGTCACGCCGACACTACGCCGGATAAGACATAGAAACAAATTGAAATATGTGGAGACAAGGGGAAATAAATTGTCCCCAAACCCGCGCCCCAAACCCACCCAGTGTAAAATCGTTGAATCGTAAAATCGTAAAATCGAAGGGAGGGTGTGGGGCGAGAGGGCGGGCAAGGCATCGAAACAAATTGAAATAGGTGGAGACAAGGGGAAATAAATTGTCCCCCTACCCCCACTCCCCCCCCAACTCTAGACTCTCCACTCATCCTGCTTGCCCGTAGGGAGAATCATGCGCATCCTGCCTGCCCG
>CAZBYX010000065.1:9723-15092 GCA_964496055.1 uncultured Saprospiraceae bacterium | reverse complement strand
CCCCCACAACTTATTTCCAACTGTCTCCACCGTATTTCCACGTGTCTCTAAAGGCATTTCCACCAGTCTCCTTGAATCGCCTCCGAGGTGCCTCTCCCCCAAACCCTTCCCTCTCCCCCCACTACTTATTTCCACCTGTCTCCATCGTATTTCCACGTGTCTCCAAAGGCATTACCCCGAGTCTCCTTGAATCGCCTCCGAGGTGACCCTCCCCCACACCCCATCCTCCCCCCCACAACTTATTTCCACCTGTCTCCACCGTATTTCCACGTGTCTCCTTTCTATTTCCAGTTGTCTCCAAAATCTTTCCCCGAATTTTCAAGAATCGGCTCCGAGGTAACCCTCCCCCAAACCCTTCCCTCTTCCCCCACAACTTATTTCCACGTGTCTCCATCGTATTTCCATGTGTCTCCATCATATTTCCATGTGTCTCCAAAGTCATTTCCCCGAGTCTTCAAGAATCGGCTTCGAGGTAACGCTCCCCCAAACCCCTCCCTCTCCCCCCGCAACTTATTTCCACTTGTCTCCAACTTATTTCCACTTGTTTCCACTTTCGATGGCGACATTCCCCCGTTCGGCTGGTTTTTGACTTTCGGATTACGAAGGACTGCGCGGGAGCCGATAGCTTTGCCGCAAAAACATGGACCTTCGCTCCCTTCTTGCCCTTCTGCCCTTCGTTTTTCTTGCCTGTCAGGCCACCACGCCGGACTCCAGCTCCGAAGAAACACAGCCCTCCGCCGCAACGGTGGACACCCTGCGCAAGGCACAAGAGGTGCACCTGCGCAACGTGCGCCAGCTGACCTTCGGCGGAGACAACGCCGAAGCCTACTGGAGCTTCGACAACCGGAAGCTGGTTTTTCAGGCCACCAACCCCGCCTGGGGTGCTGCCTGCGACCAGATTTTCATCATGGACGCGCAGCGAGGTGCCGCCGAACAGCCCCCGATGGTGAGCACCGGGCGGGGGCGCACCACCTGCGCCTTTTTCCTGCCCGGGGATACGACCATCCTCTATGCATCCACCCATCTGGCAGGCGATGAATGCCCCGAAGCGCCCCGCGTGGTGAACGGCAAGTACGTTTGGGCGGTGTTCCCATCCTACGACATCTTCATCGCCGACCTGCAGGGCAATATCCTCGGGCAACTCACCGATCACCCCGGCTACGACGCCGAAGCCACCCTCAGCCCCGACGGCTCCAAGATCGTTTTCACCTCCGACCGCAGCGGCGACCTGGAGCTGTGGACCATGAACCTCGATGGTTCGGAGCTCCACCAGGTCACCGACGAGTTGGGCTACGACGGCGGCGCTTTCTTCTCCCCCGACGGCAAGAAGCTCATCTTTCGGGCTTCCCGCCCCCAAACCGAAGAGGAAGTGCGCACCTACAAAGAGTTGCTGGCCCAGGGGCTGGTGCAACCCACCCACATGGAGCTCTTCGTCTGCAATGTGGATGGCAGCGATATGAGGCAGATAACCAACCTCGGCGGTGCCAATTGGGCGCCCTATTTCCATCCTTCCGGCAAGAAAGTCCTTTTCGCCTCCAACCACCACAGCGAAAGCCGCCGGCAGTTCAACATCTTCGCCATCAACCTGGACGGCACGGGCCTGGAGCAAATCACTTTCGACGATGCCTTCGATGCCTTCCCCATGTTCAGCTATGACGGGAAGTATCTGGCCTTCTCTTCCAATCGAAACAACGGCGGCACGCGCAGCACGAACGTGTTCGTCGCCGAATGGGTGGAGTGAGGGCACGGAGCGCCCCCGAAACCCCGCTCGCCCCCACCCCAACCGGTTTGGGGGGGGACTTCCGAAGCCTAAGCGTCTCCCAGGAACTCCAGGAATTGCCTTACCTGCTGTTCGAGGGCTTGCAGGGTGGGGGGGTCGGAGATTTGGCCTTCGTCGTCGATGAGCCTTTCGATGGAGGAGAGGGGGAGCTTGTTGGGCAGGATGTGAACCCCCAGGTGGTTGAGGATGCCGGTAAGGTGGTCCATGCCCCGCAGGTTGCCGGCCCGCCCGGTGGCGATGCCCACCAGAGCTGCTTTTTTCCCGCTGTAAGTCTTTTGCCAGTCGCGCACCGAGCAGGCGTCGATGAAGAGTTTCAGGGCACCGGGCACGCCCCCGTTGTATTCGGGCACGATGAAGACGAAGCCCCGCGCCTGCAGCAGGTACCTGTCCTGGAGGGCGATGAGGCTTTTCGTCTGGTGCTCCCGCTCGTACATCAGCGGGTGGAACCAGTCGTGCGGGATGTTTTCCAAAGCCAGCAGGCGCACTTCTTCGCGGGTGTGCTCGAGCAGGAGTCTGCGGTAGAGGCGGGCGAAGCGCAGGGCTTCGCTGTTTTTCCGATTGGTGGATGAGATGACTGTCAACATAGGCGCTGGGAGCTGGGGCCAAAATAGCTATTTGGCGGAACCGGAGAAGAAGCCTGCCCCCGGCCGTTAACGAGTTGCTAACGCCTGGCCCCCCGACAGTTAACAAACCTTGAATGGCTTACTTTTGCGGGCCTGAACCCATCGGAGAGTTGCCGGCAGGAAAGCTCGGGCAGGAAAGGGCGGTTTTCCTTCGCCTGTTGCCCGCAAACCCACCCCCGACCGAGCCCACCCTGCATGCACCGGCTGGCACCTCTCCTGCGCCCGACTGTACGCGATTATGAAATGGATTTTTACCCTGTTCGTGGCCCTGTCGGCTCTCGGCCTCCCCGCCCAGCAAATCGGCTCGGCTCCCGGCAACGACCCCCTTCCCGGGGAGGAAGCCTTGCCCCGCATCGAGCTGAAAAAAGCCATCGACCCCATCGTCCTCGACGGGGAGTTGAAGGAAAAGAGCTGGTCGCAAGCCCGCCCCGCCCGCCGCTTCTGGCAGTACTTCCCCTACGACAGCCTGCACGCCGCCGGTGATACGGAAATCTTCATGACCTACGATGAGGAGAACCTCTATGTGGCGGCCGTGTGTCATTCCAGGGCCGACCGCTTCATCGTCAATTCCCTGCGCCGCGATTATTCCTTTCGGGGCATCGACAACCTGACCCTGGTCTTTGACACCTTCAACGACAAGACCAATGCCTTCGTCTTCGGCATCAATCCCTATGGGGTGTTGCGCGAGGCGCTCATTTCAGGCGGGGGGAAAAGCTTTCGCGACTTCTCCGATTCCTGGGACAACAAGTGGGCGGGCAACGCTAAAATCCATGGCAATTACTGGGTGGCGGAGGTGGCCATCCCCTTCAAAACGCTGCGCTTTCAGGAAGGAAGCACCGTCTGGCGCTTCAACGCCTATCGAAACGACACCCAAACCAATGAGCTGAGCACCTGGATTCGCATTCCGCGCAATCAAATCATCATGGACCTGGGCTACATGGGGGAACTGGTCTTTGCCGAACCCCTGAAAAAACCCGGCAAGAACATTTCCGTCATCCCCTATCTCACCGCCGGCGGGGTGCGCGACTACGAAGACCCCGAACAAACCCGCCCCGACATGAACTTCGACTTCGGGGGGGATGCCAAAATCGCCCTCACCTCGGGCCTCAATCTGGACTTGACCTTCAACCCCGATTTTTCCCAGGTTGAAGTGGACCGGCAGGTGACCAACCTGACGCGCTTCGAGATTTTCTTCCCCGAGCGGCGCCAGTTTTTCCTCGAAAACGCCGACCTGTTCGGCAATTTCGGCCTTCGGGGGGTCAATCCTTTTTTCTCCCGCCGCATCGGTGTTGCCACCGACACTGCCACCGGGCAAAACATCCAGAGCACCATTTTGTACGGCCTGCGGCTCAACGGCAAGGTCAACGAGAATCTTCGCCTCGGTGTGCTCAACATGCAAACCGCCAAGGATGAATCCGGAGGGCTTCCGGGGTTCAATTATTCGGTGGTGGCTTTGCAGCGCAAGGTCTTCGACCGCTCCAACGTCGCTTTCCTGTTCGTCAACAAGCAAGCCATCAACGGGGAGGAAAACACGGACGCCTACGACCTCTACAACCGCCTGGCGGGACTGGAATATCGCCTCAACTCCGCCGACAACCGCTTTGCAGGGAAAGCTTTCTGGTACCAGGCCTTCACCACCGACCCGGCGGCGGAACAAAAGTTCGCTCACGGCTTCAACCTGGAGTTCAACGAGTACCGCTATCGCATCGAGTGGAACCACCTCTACGTGGGCAACGGTTTCGATGCGCAGGTGGGCTTCGTGCCCCGGCGGGATTTTCTCTCCATCACCCCTGAGTTTCGCTATTTCTTCTACCCGGAAAAAGGGGCCGTCAATCGCCACGGGCCGGGTCTGCGCTACGAGCTGTTCCTCGACCCCGGCAAGGACGGAAACGAATACTTAGGCGACTTCAAGCGAAGCGATGAAAGGGTAGAGTTGTTCTGGGAGCTGCGCTACACCAGCGGGGCCCGCCTTCGGCTGGGGCTGGAGCGCAATTTCGTCTTCCTCTTCAAGGATTTTGACCCCACCCGCAAACAAGACGAATCGGTGTTCCTGCCGGCCGGTTCCGACTATGCGTATTACGGCTTCAGCGCCCGATTCAATTCCGATCGGCGCAAGCGCATCTTCGTCGAAATGGAGCCCACGCTCGGGGAGTTCTTCAACGGCTTTCGGGCGGGGGTGCGCGGAAATGTGAATCTGCGCTTCCAGCCGTATGGCTCCATCGCCCTGCAGTTCAACTACAACCACATCCGCTTGGACGAACCCTTTCAACCCGTCAATCTCTACCTCATCGGGCCGCGCATCGATCTGACCTTTTCCAAAACCCTGTTCCTGACCACCTTCATCCAGTACAACAGCCAGATCGACAACCTCAATGTGAACGCGCGCCTGCAGTGGCGCTACAAACCGGTGTCCGACTTTTTCCTGGTTTACACCGACAACTACCTGCCCGACAGTCTGGCACCCCGCAGCCGCGCCCTGGTGGCCAAGCTCACCTATTGGCTCAACCTCTAACCGCCCAACCTCTCCCACCCGGGGGTGGGGCAGGGTGGGGGCGGGACTTATGGTGTCGGTGATTCAGGGTGAATACATTTCAGGACAAGACACTGAGTCTGCTGAAAAAAGCCCAATCCCACCGAGGAATCGAACATTTGAGGAATCGAGGATTTGAATAAATCATTGATAACCAAATAAGTAAAATTTAAACTTCAGACCCACAACCCTTTTTGCAGGGGACTCAGACACTCAAATCCTCAGTTTCTCGGTTCCGCAAATCCTCAGTTCCTCAGTTCCTCAAATCCTCCTTCTCTATCATTCGCCCTTACTCACCGGGGCCATACTTGTTATTGGAATGGTTGGTGAGGGCCATCTTTCGGCGGCTTTCCTTCAACTCGAAGTTGAAACCTTCAGCGACGAGTTGTTCATAGCGTCGGGGGTCGAACCGATACAGTTTGGCGGGGCGGTGGGC
>CAZBYX010000065.1:0-9623 GCA_964496055.1 uncultured Saprospiraceae bacterium | reverse complement strand
ACCTGGCTGGCAAAGGAGGAGGGCGCCAGCACGAAATCGCTGATTTTAATCAAGGAGTAGTAGGCTATGGTGATGACCCGCCCCAGAGGGTGCCGGTCCACCGCTCCGAAGGCTTTGACTTGCTCCAGGTACACGTTGCGCAGGCCGGTGAGTTGTTCCAGGACGCGCTGGGCGGCGATGTCCAGGTCTTCGTTGGGGTACACCAGGTCGCCGGGCAAGGCCCATTTGCCTTCGTAGGGGGGCGCCCCGCGCTTGATGAGCAATATCTTGAGGTCGCCTTCATCGAACCCGAAAATCACATTGTCCACCGAGAAGGCGGATTTGAAAAAATTGCTGAATTCATTCATGTTCTTCCTTGTGCTTGGCGTACGGAGGGCTCTTCGCTCAAATATAGCAAGGAATTCAGGCAATGAGCGGCAGCGCGGGCGAAAGTTCGCCGAACGGGCTGGGTGAGGCCGGATCAGAGGGAGCCCTTGCACAGGCGAATGGACTGGAGCAGGGCGGGAACGATGGCTTCGATGGCGGCCCGGTTGTGCAAATAGATGACCAGCTCGCTCTGTGCCGCTTGCGGCTTTCCGTCGCGCAGGGTTTCCACGAGGGGTTCACGGCCGAGGGTGCGAATGGCGACCCCCGGGAATTCGCCGGGTTGTTGGTCGGGCAGCAGGCGGAAACCGCTGTTCGAGGTGTCCAAGGATTTCAGATCGATGCGCCGTTCCCATACGCCGTCGGTCTTTTCCTCTCGGATGGTCAAAAGGCAATCTTCGCTCACCCGCACTTCCACCCCCTTCAAATCGGGCAAGACGCCGATGGAGCGGGCGTATTCCCGACGAAGTACATCCAGCCCCGCTTCGATACGGGCCAAAGTGTCGGCCGGGTCGAGCGCCCGGCGCTTCAAGGCCTCCACGGGAGAGGGGGGAGGGGAGTCGGTGGGCGGTGTGGCCGGGTTTGAAGGGGCGGGTTGGTCGGTGCAGGAAGAAAGAAAGGCCACAAGAATCAGGGGAATCAGATTCCGAGGGATAGCAATGCAAGCCATGGGCGGTCCTGGATTTGCGAATGAGACGGCAAAGGTAAGTTCCTCGCGGCATCCTCGATGGGCGGGGCCCAAAATAAAAAAGCACCTTCCAAAAGCGGAGAGGTGCACTTCAAGACAGAAAATTTCTTTTTCCTTCCTGGCACTAAGATTTTGGCATCAGTGGTTTACAGCCTTCTTAGATAATTGAAATAGCAGGTGTTCTCATGTGTGAGGGCTGGACCACGTTACCAAATTTTAGTCATTTCATGAACGAGCAAACACACTTAGCCGATGAAATCCGTAGTACCAGTCTGGAACTTCTTCGTGTTATCAATACCCTTTGTATCGGGCACTACTCAAAGGTCAGAGATTTTTTCATTTGATTAAAGTACAAATCAATTCGATTTGCGGAGAAAAAAACGTTAAAATTTAAGCTTTCTTGATTTTCGTTTGCACAAAAATCACTGAAAATCAATTGCTTGAAATTTGATATACAAAATTTTAAATTCGTCCTTTTTGGTTAGTAAGGATTTCCTTAATTTCGGAAAGTCATATGGAAGGGCAGAAAGCCCAACCTATCTGAATCTTGGGTCCGAAATTCCCGCCCATGCGCAATCGGAAATTGTTTCAGTTGCTTTCCACCTTCAGTACGGAAGAGTATCGGGCTGCCGTGAAGTACGTCACCCATCACCACCCCCGCAAACCCCAGTATGCCAGGGCATTGCGGGAGCTGCGGCGGTTTCACCCCCGTTTCGATGCGGACCGGCTGACCGAGTCCTATCTGTTTTCCCGCCTTTATCCAGGCAAGCCTTTCGATGCCAAGGTTTTGGCCGATTTGTTCTCGGGCTTGAAAGCAGCCCTGGACGACTTCCTGATTGCCCGCCACATGGAGGAAGACCCCATTGACAGGGAGTGGCTGTTGTTGCGCATTTACAGCAAGCGGGGTCTGGGTTTGCTTTTTCGGCAATCCTGGAACCGGCTGGGCACCTTCCTCGACCAGCGGCCCAGCTTCGGGGTTTACCTCTTCCAGGCCTACCTGTATTTCTGGGTTTACTTTTCATCCCGTTTGGGGGAAAAGGTAGGGGGGCGCGAGTTGCTCTTCAAGGCCTCCCGCTTGCTCTTTCAGGCCTTTTTCTCGGGCCAGTTGCGCGTCTTGACCGAGCTGCGTTCGCGCAAAGCCATTCTGAATGAACAGCGGGAAAGTGCCCTGTACAAGTTCCTTGCCCGAATCCTGGATGAAGACCCCGGGCCGGAAGAACCGCTCCTGCACCTGCAATACCTGACCTGGAAGTTCACCGAAAAAGCCGATACGGATTCCTACCACCGCCTGAAAGAAGCCTACTTCGAGCACTTCCAACTCCTCAACCCGGCGGAGCAAAGAGAAATCCTCGGGTATTTGCTCAACTTCCTGGCTCGTAAAATTCCGGAAGGAGAGCGCTGGACGGTGGAGGAGTCTTTCCAGTTATACGACTTCGCCCATCGCAAAGAAATTCTCGCTCACCCGGAAATACTCAGCCATACCGCTTTCATAAACGCGGTGAACATCGCCGCCCATCTGGGAAAACTGGAATGGCTCGACAGTTTCATTCGCAAATGGGGGCCTTCCCTGCCCCCGGCCCATCGCCTACCCGCCGTGCAGCTGGCCGAAGCTTACAGGATGTACGCTTCGAAGCAATATGAAGCAGCTTATGAGCGCCTCGTCAATATGCTTCACCCCGATATCTTCTATTCCATCTGGGCGCGCACCCTCCTGTTGCGGTGCTTGTACGAAATGGGGCAGGGCAACGAAGAATTGCTTTTCAACCAGGCAGCCGCCTATCGCCACTTCCTGAACCGGAAGCGCGAACGCCTCAGTCGGCACAATTACGAAAGCCATCTGAATTTCATCCGCGCCGTACTGGCTCTGAGCGAACGGAAAAAAAGCCCGGAAGCCCTGCTGAAGGAGATTCAAGCCATGCAATACTGCACTTCCCGAAATTGGCTGCTGGAAAAGGTCGAGTCGTATGAAGCGGTCGCCCGGTAAGAGCGGGCGACCGCTTGTAGTTCATCGCTTAGACATCGATCATGTCTTCCACGATGATGGTTCCTTCGCCGCCTTTCACTTGGTTCTGCTGGTCGGTTTCGAGTTCCAAGCTCTGGAACGGAGCAAAGTCGGTGGTTTGGTTGTACCCTTTCATGGTGAAATTGGTTTTGGTTATGAATTAAAAAATATTGCAAACCTTCCCCGTCTTCATCCGATGTCGGGGAGGAGGTTAGCCGAACTGCCTCCGAATTAGTAGTGTCTAAAACCTTGGTTAAGCGAATCGCCCCCTCTGGAATCGAGATTTCCAGATTGTCCTCATTGGCATCGTGTACGCGTTCTCAAATGGGTAAGGAGTGATGAGGAGAAAATGCAGGGTTTCAGGGTTGCCGAACTCTAATAGTGACAGGATAAGGAAGGTGACCAAAATATTATTTGTTGAGAGAATCTTAACGGGAATCGGGCTTTTTAAGATTTTCTTAACGATTTAATTTTCGCTAATTTTTCCTGCGACCGATAATCGGGTTTTGGTTTGGCTTCCAAACAGGTACGGTTGAAGTCTTTTTTGGATGGGTGTGGGTTTTCGCCGCTGCGCCGGGCATGAATCGTACCTTTGCCTCCCTGAGCACCCGCGCCTGAGGAAAGAAATTCCTGAAGAAAACTCGCTTTTTTGCGGCGGAAGAACCCCTTGAATTTACCTCCATGAATGCACTGGAAAATTTCGCAACCGTCAAGGTTTTCATTTTCGATGTGGATGGCGTGATGACCAACAACGAGGTCATCGTATTGGAAAACGGCCACCTGTTGCGCAAGATGAACATCCGAGACGGCTTTGCCCTGAAAACCGCCGTTCAAGCCGGCTTTCGGGTGGTGGCGCTGTCCGGGGGGAAGTCCAGCGGGGTTGAGCAGCGCCTTCGGGCTCTGGGTTTGCGGGAGGTGTACCTGGGGGTGGACGACAAGCTGGAAAAGTACCTGGAATTGCTCGAGACCCACCGCTGGAAAGAAGAAGCCATCCTGTACATGGGCGACGACCTGCCGGATTTGGAACCGATGCGGCGCGTGGGATTGCCCGTGTGCCCGGCCGACGCAGCGCCCGAGATTCGGGAAATCGCCCGGTACATTTCTTCCCTTCGGGGCGGGGAAGGCTGTGTGCGGGATGTGGTGGAGAAGGTGCTGATATTGCAGGGCAAGTGGCCGGTGCGTCGGCCCGTTCTGGCTCAAACGGGGAAAAAAGGATGAGACCGGCGGCGGAAGACATATCGGTGCAAGGGAAGTGGGGCTCCGTCGTGCGCTTGGTGCGGCTTCCCAATTTGCTCATCGTCTTACTCACCCAAACCCTCCTGCATCGGGGGCTGATTCGGGTTTTTTTGGAAGCGGAAGGAATACCTCTTGCCCTGGATGCCCTGCATTTCGGAATGCTGGGGCTGGCCACGGTTCTGGCGGCGGCCATCGGATATGTGGTGAACGATTTGCTGGATGTGGAAATCGACCTGCGCAATCGCCCCGCCCGGGTGGTCATTGGGCGGGGGGTTTCGGTCAGGGAGGCGCTGGCCCTGATGCGAGCCCTGTTTTTCGGGGGGGTGCTGTTGAGCATTTATTTGGCTCTGTACGTCGAGCGCTTGCCGTTGGCGGCGCTGTTTCCATTGGCGGTGGCTTTGTTGTGGGTCTATGCCCGCTGGCTGAAGCGGATGCCGTTCTGGGGCAATTTGCTGGTCTCCCTCTTTTGCGCCGGGGTGGTGGCCCTGCTCTGGTTGGCCGAGACGGAAGGCATCGCCCGATTGCGGGCCCTGGCTCCGGAACGGGCTGCCCTGCTTCAGGTGGTGTTCTGGGCATTTGCGGCCCTGGCCTTCCTGGCCAACCTTTTCCGGGAAATCGTCAAGGATTTGGAAGACCTGGAGGGAGATGCCGCAGCCGGGGCGCGGACCCTGCCCGTGGTGTGGGGGCCGGAAGGGAGCCGACGATGGGCTTTCCTGCCCGGAGTTCTGCTCATTCTGCTGATGGTTTGGGGGGGGCTGTGGCTGTACGGGCGCGGGCTGGTTTGGAGCGGATTGTGGGCGGGGCTGGGGGTGGTGGGCTTGCAAGCCGGGGCTCTGCTTCACCTCGGGAAAGCCAAATCGTCGGCGGATTACGGGGCGGTGAGCCGCCAGGCCAAGCTCGTCATGGGGGGCGGCCTGTTGTTGCTGGGGATAATTTTGCTGGAATTATGAAGGTGTTTGAACGTACGATTTTGCTGGCATCGCGCTCTCCGCGGCGATTGCAGCTTTTGAAGGAAGCCGGGTTTCGGGTGCGCCTCTGCCCGAACGATGTCGAAGAGCATTTCCCACACGACCTTCCCCGGCGGGAGGTCGCCGCTTTTCTGGCCGAAGAAAAAGCCCGCCACGCCGAGGCCAACCTCTTGCCCGGGGAAATCCTCCTCACCGCCGACAGCATCGTCCTCATGGACGACATCATCTACGGCAAGCCCGCCGACCGCCAGGAAGCCATCACCATCCTGCAACAGCTTTCCGGCAACACCCACGAGGTCATCACCGGGGTCTGCCTGAGCGACGGCGAGCAGAGAATCGTCTTCGACAGCACCACCAAGGTGACCTTTCACCCCCTGACCGAGGAGGAAATCGAATTCTACGTGGACCGCTACGAACCCTTCGACAAAGCCGGGGCATACGGCGTGCAAGACTGGATCGGCTTGTGCAAGGTGGCGCACATCGAAGGCACCTACTCCAACGTCATGGGGCTGCCCATGGAGGCCGTTTACCACAAACTCGTGGAGCACTTCGTCTGAAGCCTCCCCCCTCACTCGATACGGCGGCTGACGAGCAGGGTGTCCATGCCGGGGAAGAGCCGGCGCCGGTAGGGCACTCGATGGACGAGCTCGCGGCCCGGTACGGGCCCGAAGCTGATCAGGTAGCGGTCGTCGCTGACCCACCAAAACGAGCGCCCCGGAGCAGGCGCCTTTCCCCGCTCGTGGTTCAGCCAGCCGTTGAGTTCATACCCTGCATCCAGCTCCTGAATGCCGATGCCCTGGCGGGCACACCACTGAAAGGCCTGCAAGCGGGCGCGGTTCCAGCTCAGGTAGTCGTGCGTGGCGGCGAGGCTGAACCAGCCAAAGGCGATCAGCGGCAGCAAGGCAGGAAGGCCCTTCCAGCGGAGGCGGGGGCTCATCAGCAGCAGAACTGCAGCAATGAGCGGCAGCAGGTACCGGTCGAAAAAGCTCGTCACCGACATGAGGGGGAGGTAAAGCAGGCTGAATGCCAGCAGGAACAGCCCCGCCCGCTGCTGAAGGGGCGTCGCTTGCCGCCACCAGTGCGGAACGAGTCCCAGCAACCCGAATGCGCCCACCGTGCCTGCCCATTGCAAACCCACCATCGCCCAGGAGGGGAGGGCGGGGGTGTTGGGAAGCTCGAGGGTGTACACGTCGGTCAGGAGCTCGGGGCCCAGCCCAAAGTTGAAAAGCACATTGCCCCCGAACGGAAAGACGTAGCCCGCTGCGACGAGGGCTCCCGTCAGCAGGGCAGCCCCTCCCAAACCGCTCACCGCCCACCCCCACCGGGGTCGCCAATCCATCAGAGGCAGGAGGGGCCAGGCAAACAGCCCCAGGTAGATGGCGCTTTTCAGGGCGCGTTTCAGCAGGGTCTCCGCGAAGGGCAGGGGTTGGGCAAACAGTAGCTTCAGGTACTGTTCGTCGGCGGGAACGTAAAAGGCTTGCAGGGCGGGCGTTGATTCCTTCAACCACTCGAACCCCAGAAGGACTCCCGCCGTCAGCAGGAGGAGAGCCCCGGCCGTGACCAGGGTTTGGAAGCGGCGGGGGCTGCGCATCAAAAGAACCCCCGCCAGGGCGGGAAGGAGCAGGATGCCCGGCTGGCGAATGAGGAAAGCAGCCACCCCGGCGAGGATGGCGAAGGTCAGGGACAGGAGCCTTCCATTTTCCAGGTAGCACAGGGCAAACCAAAACCCCGCCAGGAGGATTGCCAGGAACGGCACGTCGGTCATGAAGGTGGGCGTCAGGCTGAAGAACAGCGGGTTGAAAGCAAGGGTGAGCCCGGCGAGGAGGGCGCCGGCTTCGGAGGCGCCCAGCCGGCGGCTCAGGCGCCCGAAAAGCCACAAGGCCAGCAGGGCGGCCACCAGGGTGCTCCCGCGCAGGCTCAGGAAAGAAAAACCGCCGCCCACCCAGCAAAACAACGCTCCCCAACCCACCTGAAGCAAGAGGGTGGGGGCGAAGGGCACGGCGGGGCGGGGCAGGCCCTCCTTCAGCCAGGTCTTCACCGGGTAGGCGTAGCGCCAGTCGTCGTTCAGGGGGAATTCCCCCTCCAACCCGACCCCCAGTAGCAGGGCGACGAGGAAGAAGACCAGCGGCAAGGTCCAGGCAATTCGCTTCATCCGGGGGTGTGCATCCATGGCCTCGGCATTGGGGGCGAAAGGTGCGCAATCCGACGGCTGCCGCCAAGCCCCGCAACGAATTTTGATAATTTTGGCGCGCGCCGAAACCGCCTATCCATGAGCCGACACGCCGGTTTTCCCACCCCCTTCTGGTTGTATTTTCTCGGGCTCGCCCTGCTGACCTGGAGCGTCCGGCACCACGCTTTTTTTTGGGATACGGTGCAGTTGGCCAGCAAGCACGCGCACCACTTCTTCGAGCAGGGATTCTGGCCGCCTCTCCTGCCCGATGCCCTGGACAGCGGCCACCCGCCCACTTTCGGCGCCTATCTGGCGGCGGTCTGGCTCCTATTCGGGAAGACGCTGCCGGTAAGCCATCTGGCCATGCTGCCCTTCCTGGGCTTGCTTCTCTGGGCGATGCTGCGCATCGGGCGGCACCTGCCCGACCCCCGCTGGGGGAAGTGGCTGCCTTTGCTGCTCTTCGCCGACCCCGTGTTGGCGGCGCAGAGCCTGTTGGTGAGCCCCGATGTGGCCCTGGCGGCCTTTTTCCTGCTGGGCGTGGTGGGCTTGCTCGAGGGTCGGTCCCTGTGGGTGGGGGCGGCGGTGCTGGGGCTGGGTCTCATCAGTTTGCGCGGCATGATGGTGGGGCTGGGGCTGTATCTGTGGGCGCTCTTGTTGTTGCCCTCCCCCGGGCGGATGGGTTTCGGCAGATGGATTCGAGCGGCCGGGCGGCAGCTCTTGCCCTTTCTGCCCGGCGGGCTGCTGGGGGTTGCTTTTCTGAGTTGGCACTACGCCGAGAAAGGCTGGGTGGGCTACCACCCCGATTCGCCCTGGGCGGGCAGTTTTGCCGCCGTAGATGCGAGGGGTCTGCTGCGCAACGTGGCGGTGGTGGGTTGGCGCTGGCTCGATTTCGGGCGGGTGTTCCTGCTGGCGGCTGTGGCGGGATTGCTGGGGTGCTGGTGGCGGCAGCGGCAGCCCCTTCCTGCTTTTGCGCGGCGCATGCTGCTCCTTTGGGGCTGCATGGTGCTGGTGCTCACGCCCACCATGCTGCTTTACAAGGGGCTGTCCGCGCATCGCTATCTGTTGCCCGCCTTTTTGAGTTTTTCCCTCATCTTCGCGGCCCTGCTGACGGTGGTCGAGGGCTGGCGCCGCGGCGCTCTGTTCGCGCTCGTATTCGCGGGGCTGGTCACGGGCAACCTCTGGATTTACCCCAGGCACATTTCCCAGGGCTGGGATTCCACCCTGGCACACCTGCCCTGGTACGGATTGCGCAACGAAGCCATCTCCTTTCTCGACCAGGCTGGGGTGCCCCTCGATTCCGTCGGCACGGTCTTCCCGGCTATCGGGCCCCTCGAATGGTACGACCTGAACGGCCGTTCCGACGGCTTCGCACGGCTCGACTGGAAAAAGCACCGCCGGGTGCTGTACGCCAACGTCATGAACGATTTCACCGACGAAGAACTCCGCACCCTCGAAACTTCCTGGGAGGTGTGGCGGCGCTGGGAGCGGGGTGGGGTTTGCCTCGTCCTCTATCGGCGCTGAGCGCAAACGACCCCCTCATGCGAAAACTGAAGGTCGAAGAACTGAAACGTTTGAGCCCGGAGGAATTCCAACGGGCTGCGAAAACGCCGCTCGTACTCGTGCTGGACAACGTCCGCTCCGGACTGAACGTGGGCTCCGCTTTTCGCACCGCGGATGCCTTCGCCCTGGAGCGCGTTCTGCTGTGCGGCATCACCGCCCAGCCCCCCCATCGCGAGATTCTGAAAACCGCCCTCGGCGCCAGCGAAACCCTGCCCTGGCGCTATTTCCCCCAGACGCGAAGCGCCGTGGAAGCCCTGAAGGAGGAAGGCTTCGCCGTCTGGGGGGTGGAGCAGACCGATGCCAGTTTGCCCCTGCAGGAATTTCATTGGCAGCCCGGGAAAAAGTACGCCCTGGTCTTCGGCAACGAAGTCCGCGGCATCGGTGAGGATATCCTGCCCTTGCTCGACGGCTGCCTCGAAGTGCCCCAATTCGGTACCAAACACTCCCTCAACATCGCCGTGTGCGTGGGCATCGTCGCCTGGGAGCTGTTCCGCCAATGGAAATTTCAACAATTTTTTCCCGGGGGGAAGGGGTGAAACACTTTGAAATAGGTGGAGACACGTGGAGACACATGGAGACACATGGAGACACATGGAAACACGTGGAGACACATGGAGACACATGGAGACACATGGA
>CAZBYX010000064.1:0-15374 GCA_964496055.1 uncultured Saprospiraceae bacterium | reverse complement strand
TTGGGCGATCCCCCTCCTCGTATCACCACCGGCAAGCTTCCCCCCTGGAATGAACCCGACCCGCCTGCCCCTCTGCGGCAGACCTCCTTCCGAACAATGCACCCGCCCTTCGGCCGCCGCCTCACCCGCAGCGACCGCACCAGCCCCCGTTTCCAAACTTAACAGGTTGGCATCCCCACCCCGGGATGAACTCCCAACACAGCATGCGATGCGTATGGCCAAGATTTACACCCTTGAAGGACACCACAAAAAACCAGCGGCATCCAGAGGGCCGTCCGGAAAAACGCTGCAAGCCCTTGCCAGCTCCTTCGAATTTCACCCGGCCCTGGACACCGTTTTCCTCGATGGCTACTACCAGGGAGACATCGAGCAGGCCGCCTTCTGCTTCGACATCTTCCTCAACGTCACCGCCCGGGAGTTCCCCCGCTTGCAAAGCGCCGGCACCGACCGAAACTGGCGCGCCGTCAAACGCCTGGCTCACAAGATGAAACCCAACTTCCGCATGGTGGGCCTCAGCGAATTGTACCGCCTGCTGGAAAAAATCGAAAGCCTCGCAGCCAAAGAACCCCCCGACGAAAGCGCCCTCCAGCGCCTGCTCTACATGACCGACCTCAAATTCCGGCGCTTTTTGCCCATCATCATTTCCGAAAGAGAACGCATGAACGGCGACCTGCCCCCCGCCGCCTGACCCCCAACCTTAACCCGACATAAAAAAACGAGACGCTATGGCACTCCAATGCATGATCGTCGATGACGATAAAGCCGCCCGGGACTTGCTCGGGCAATTTTGCCGAAAAACCAGCTCCCTGGAACTCGTCGCCTCCTGCGACTCGGTCGCCGAGGCCCTGCGGGTGCTGGAAGAACAATCGGTGGACTTGATTTTCCTGGATGTGGAAATGCCCGAAGCCAACGGTTTCGAGCTCATCGAGCGCATGCCCGTCTTGCCGCTCATCATCTTCACCACCGCCAAAGCCGACTATGCCTTCGACGCCTTCCAGTTCGAAGCGGTGGACTATTTGAAGAAGCCCATCAGCTACCCGCGCTTCCTCAAAGCCGTGGAAAAAGCCCTTCGCCTGGCGGATGCCCCCGAAAACGGCGCCCCCTCCCCCACCCCCACCCGCGACATCTACATCAAGGAGAAGGGCCGCCTCATCCGCATCCCCTTGCGCGATATCCTTTACTTCGAAAACGTGGCCGACTACGTGCGCATCAAAACCAACAACGGGCAGCACCTCATTTACAGCACCCTGAAAAGCATCGACAAGAAGCTGCCTCCGGAGCTGTTCGTCCGGGTGCATCGCTCCTACATCGTCAACCTGGAAAAAATCGTGGACATCGAGGAAAACACCCTGGTCATCGACCGCACCGTCATCCCCATCGGGAAGGCCCACCGCGCCAACCTGATGAGCCGCCTATACACGCTCTGAGCGCCGGGCGGTCGAACGAAACACCGTACCATGCCCGCACTTCGCACACAGGAGGAAGGCCGGCCCCTTCCCCGCAAGAAGCCGAACAAAAGCTTGCCCTTGCTTTTGTTCGGTTTGGTGGTTCTGGGGGTCGGCTTGCTGTACTGGAAACTGGAGTCGAACGCCCGCAGGAGCGCCCAGCGCGAGCTGGAAGCCGTCAGCGCCCGCTTTGAAAACACCCTGAAGCGCCGCCTGCGGGAACGCGCCTTGCTGCTGGCAGAATTGCGCACGCGCTGGTCGCCGCTGCTTTCCGCGGATGCCGCCGGAGTGCACCTGCCGAAACCCCTGCTGGACCGCCTCCACGGGGACTTCCACACCGTGATGCGGGTGCGAAACGGCCGCCCCGGCCCCATTCTGTTTCAAGAAGAACCCCTCCCGCCCCTGAAAGGAATCTTGTTCCAACAGGCCACCCACCAGCCGGATGGCATCGGAATCGAGTTATGGGGTGCGGAGAAAGAGGACGCCCCCCAGGTGCTGTTGTTCCTGCAGGATTCGGACAAAAAGCCCGGCAATGGGTTCCTGGCAGTCTGCACGCCGCAGGTCTGGGAAGGTTCTCTCCTGAGCAACAAAGAGCTGAGCCGCTACCACCTGACCCTGCAGCAAGGGGAAAATCTCGTCTACGCCCAGGGGGCACCGGAAGGAGGCTTCCAACCCGAATGGTCGCTCGACAAGGTCTTGTTGGGTCCCGGCCTTCAGGTGCTCCTCCGAATCCAGCCCCGCCCCGAACACCTCAAGCAGTTCCAGTCGCCCGTGCCCCGAATCATTTTGTTTTTCGGGTTTGGGGTGGGGGTGCTGCTGGGTTTGCTGACCTACGGGTTGCAATCGCTGCGCTCGAGCAACCAGCGGCTGCGGCAGGCAGAGCTCCAAATGGCCACCCTCAACCGCCAGCTTTCCGCCTCCAACGAGCGCCTGCTCGACTTCATGGACTCCACCGATGCCATCATCACCATCTGGAACGCCCGGCTCCACCTGGCGGAAATCAACCGCGCCGGAACCGCCCTGGTCGGGCCCAACGACCGAAGGGAGCTGCTCGGCAAACCCCTCGAATTTTTCGCCGGCCGCCTCTTCAACCCCGAGCACCGCGACGCTTTCGCCCTGGCCCTGGAGAACAAAGAAACCCTGGAGTGGACCGAGGAAATCCTCCACCCCAGGTTGGGGGTGCGCTTCTACAAAACCAAAGCCTTCCCCGTGGGCACCGGCCTCGGCGTCATCAGTCAGGACATGACGGAGCTGTTCCAGGCCAATCGCAAGCTGCGCCAAAAAAACCACGAGCTGGAACAGTTCGTCTATGTCGCCAGCCACGACCTGCAAGAACCCCTGAACACCGTCCTGGGCATGGTGGACGTGCTGCAGGAAGAACTGGCCGACAACCTCCCGCCCTCGGCGGCTTCCTGCTTCGGATTCATGCGCGACAGCTGCCTGCGCATGAAAAAGCTCATCGCCGGCCTGCTGGAGCACAGCAAAATCGGGCGGCGCCAGTGCAGCAAGGAAGTAGCCCTGCACCAACTGGTCGGGGAGGTGCTCATCGACCTGGCCGGCTCCCTGGCCCAAGCCGATGCGGTGGTGGAAGTGGAGGAGTTGCCCCGCGTTTGGGGCTACGAGCTGGAGCTGAAGCAGTTGTTCCAAAACCTGCTGAGCAACGCCTTGAAATACCGCAAGCCCGGCGTCCCGCCGCGCATTCGGGTCACCTGCCGGCAGCAGGCCACCGGCTGGAAATTCGGCGTGCACGACAACGGCATCGGCATCGAGCCCGAGGCCTGCACCAAGGTCTTCGGTCTGTTCCAGCGCCTGCACGCCCGCGGCTCCTACGAAGGCACCGGCATCGGCCTGGCTCATTGCAAAAAAATCGTCGAGCTGCACAATGGCACGATTTGGGTGGAATCTCTACCGGGTTGTGGCAGTTCGTTCTATTTCACGTTGCCCCATCGGAAGCCCGGAAACGCCCATCAACCCGAGGACGTGCGCCCGATGGAAAAGCCGCCCCCGGAAGAGGCTCCGAACCGGCAACGTGCCTGACGGAATTTCGATTCACAGCCATAAAAAAACACCCCTGCAATGAAAACAGCATTCCGTACCCTCCTGCTGGTTGATGACGACCAGGCCACCGTCTTCCTGAACCGCCGTCTCATTGAGAAAACCGGCTTCGCACAATCCATCGCCGTAGCCGGCGACGGCATGGAAGCCCTCCAATTCCTCCAAAACCACCGCGAAAACCTGCCCGACCTCATCTTCCTGGACCTGAACATGCCCCGCATGAACGGCTGGGAATTCATCGACCACTTCCGCCGGTGGCCCGTCCAGCAATCCGAAGAGCCCATCCCCCTCGTCCTGCTCACCACCTATGCCGAAAGCCCCCTCCCCTCCCACCTGCCCTCCTGGGTCACACTGGCTCAAAAGCCACTCTCCCGGCAATTCCTCCATTCCTTCCTCGAATCCCGTGCCCACGCTTCCCTGCCGGAAATGGAAAAGTGAGCCCCCCAAGAAACGACGGGCCCGCCATGAGCACCCGACGGGGGCCCGGTGGGCGGTTTGAGCAAGGGTTCGGGTGTGGGATGTCAGAATCAGGAAGGACCCGAGGGTTGGATGACCAGAAGGCCCTGCCCACAACCCCAGGGCACGGCTAAGGGCCACACAGTGCCCTATGCAACGGAGGCGTCCTTCCCCACACCCTCCCCTCTTCCCCCATTTCAGGGCGGCCGGACTTTCTTTAGCTTCTCGGTTCCTCGATTACCCAAATCCTCGGTTCTTCGGTTCCTCAAATCCTCATTCCCCGGCACAACAAAAGAAACGGCCCTGCAGAGTGGGGCCGAGCACCACCATTTGGATAAACCGACCGGTTGGTTTATTTTTGGCGAACCCAAACAAAGTGCAGCGATGAAGAAATCGGAACAAACGCGGCGGCACATCATCGAGAAAGCGGCGGTGCTGTTCAACACCAAGGGCTTCCATGGCACCTCCATCGGGGACATCATGGCGGCGACCGGGCTGACCAAGGGCGGCATTTACGGCAACTTCAAAAAGGAAGGCCGGGACAAGAAGGGCGTAAAGGAAGAAATCGCCGTAGCGGCCTTCGAGCACGCCGTCCAGGTCGTATGGGAGGAGGTGCGCCGTCGGACAAAGGTCATTGAAAACACCCTGGACAAGCTGAAGAGCGTCGTCTATTTCTACAAGGAGCGCTGCCTGAACCCGCCCGTGGACGGGGGCTGCCCCATCCAGAACACCGCGGTGGAAGCCGACGACAACCACCCCGTGTTGCGGGAAAAGGTGCTCGAGGTGCTGGCTTTCTGGCGCCGGCGCATCGTCGAGACGCTGGAGGAAGGCAAACGCAAGGGCGAGGTCCGCCCCGATGTGGACAGCGCCGAATTCGCCGTCCTGTTCATCGGGATGCTGGAAGGCGGCATCCTGCTCAGCCGGGTGGAGAAAAACATCGAAGCCTTCGGGGTGATGTCGCGCCGCCTGTTGGCCATGATCGAGGAGTTGCGTCCCGTTTGAGACCAATCGGTTTATTAAATTCAGAATCTGCCAAATTGCAAGAACCATGGTAATGACCAGCAGGGTGGAAGAGCTGCCCGTTTCCTCGGGTGAGCCCGCAGCACCGGCGGCAGGAGAATACCAGATGCCGAAAGGCATGTGGTTGCTGCGCGCCGGTATCTGGCTCACAGGGTGGGTGTTCCCCACAGCGGTGGCGCGGCTGGCCTACCGCCTCTTTGCCACCCCGCGGTATCGGGCGCGGCACCGGGTTTCCGACGAGCTGCTGGAAAGCGCCCGCATCTTCGAGGTGATGTACGGCGGGCAGCTGCTGAAGGCCTACGAATGGGGCGAAGGGACGCGCACCGCCCTGTTGGTGCACGGTTGGGAGTCGCGCGGCACGGGGCTGCGCAGCTTCGTTCCCGGCCTGCTGGAGCAAGGCTGGCGCGTGGTCGCCTTCGACGGGCCGGCGCACGGAGACTCGCCTGGCAAACGCACCAACCTGGTGCATTTCGCGGGAGCGGTCCGGGCGGTCATTCGGCACGTCGGCGGGGTGGACGCCGTCATCGCGCATTCTTTCGGCGGGGCCTCCACGGTTTTCGCGCTGGCGCATTCCCGCCCCCCCATCGAGGTGGGGCGGCTGGTGCTCATCGGCGCGCCGGCATCCACCCTGAACGTGGTGCGCGGGGTGATGGACCAGTTCAGCGTGCCCCGACCCGCCCGCCGGAAGTTCATCGAGCTGATGCAGGGCAAACTCAAAGGCATCCCCCTGGAAGAAGTGGAGCTGGCCAACCTGGCACCGAAAGTTCGCATCAGCGAAGTGCTCATCGTCCACGACCGGGAAGACCCCGTGGTTCCCTTTTCTTCCGCCCAAACCATCCATCAAAGTTTCGAAAAGGCCCGGCTGTTGGTGCCTCGCGGGCTGGGCCATTACCGCCTGATGAAACACCCCGCCGTCATCGAACGGGTGGTGCATTTCGTAACCGCCTGAACACCCCCCGACCCCGAAACCACAAGAACCATTTGTCCTGTTTAATTTCATTCGGCACGGCCTCCGGGCTGTGCTTTTTTTTTGCGATGGGTGCGCGGTTGGTTTACTATGGGTGTACGGTTGGTGTACGGTTGGGGGTTTGGGTTAGGGTTTGGGGGAGTTTTAACCACAGATTGAACAGAGTACAAACAGAGTAAGCAGCTGGCCTGCCCGCGAAGCCCACCCCACACTCATCCTGTAAATCCTGCCTGCCCGTATAGGACTGTCCGTATGGGCGAACCCTGCTTGCTTGTCCGTAAGGAGAAATCCTGATTCTGACGTCCCCCAAAACCCACACCGTCACGTCGTCACGTTCGTCACGCGTCACGATAGTCACGAGCTTAGCCGCGCGGGTGGGCTATCACCGCAGACCTTTCGCAGTGCGAACGCAGCTTGACGCAGCTCCCCCAAAACTCTCAACCGTACGGTAAAGCCATACGGTCAAGCCGACTGCGGTTAACTGCGAAAAATAGCTGCGCATTCTGCGGTTCACCCCCCCACACCCCAACCCACACCCACCCCCAACGAACAACGAACAACGATCAACGATCAACGATTTTACAAGGCCCGCGCGCGGGTCTCATCCATTCCGGCGGTTGCGGAGGTTTCGGCGGTAGCGGGCCACGTTTTGATTGTGGCCGCGGAGGGTTTTGGCGAAGGAATGGTAGCCGGAGCCGTCGCCGCGGGCGCAGAAGTAGAGGTAGTCGTGCTTTTCGGCGTTCAGGACGGCGTCGATGCTGGCGATGGAGGCCATGTAGATGGGGCCGGGCGGCAAGCCCGGATACTTGTAGGTGTTGTAGGGCGAGTCGAACTTGGTGTGGAAATCGGTGACGCGGGAGGTTTCGAAGTCGCGGCGGGCGAAGACGGCGGTGGGGTCGGCCTGGAGGAGCATGTTGCGGCGCAGGCGGTTGAGATAGACGCCTGCCATGCGGGGTTTTTCGTCGTCGCGGTTGGTTTCTTTCTCGACGATGGAGGCCAGGGTGTACACTTCGACGGGGCTCAGGCCCAGGGCGCGGGCTTTTTCCAGGCGTTCGTTCTGGCTCCAAAAGCGCTCGTGCTCGCGTTGCATGCGTTCGAGAAACTGTTCGGGGGTGGTGTTCCAGAAGAACTCGTAGGTGTTGGGGATGAAGAGCGCCATGAGGGTTTCGGGGGTGTAGCCGATGGTTTGCAGGAAGGCCCGGTCGTAGAAAAGGCGGGCGAAGGCAGCGGAATCGGGTTCGAGGTACTGGGCGCAGCGGGCGGCCACGTCTTCGAGCAGGCGGTGGTTGTTGAGCACCAAGCGTACGGGAGCCTGCTTGCCGCCGCGCAGGTGGCGAATGAGCTGTTGGTTGCTCCAGCCCGGCTCGATGCGGAAGCGCCCCGCCCGCATCGTGGGCTTGCTGTCGAACTCCATCCAGCGGGCCGTTTCGCGGAAGCCGGCTTCGTCCTCGATGAAGCCGCCCTCCCGCAGGCGCACCACCAGGCTGTCGAAGGTGATTCCGGTGGGCACGTAGAGGTAGGGAGTGTCCAGTTTGGAAGGCACGTTGGGGCCGTAAAAGACTTCGTACTTGTCGTACAGCAGAAGGGCCACGAGCAAGAGCCCGGCCGACAAGCCCCACTTCAGGATGGTGTTCAGTTGCATGGACGGGGAATTGGTCCCAAAAATCGGTGGGCGAAATTAACGGATGAGCAGCACATCCCCTTCGAGCCGGGCTTCCACCCCGTTGCGGAAACGCACCCGCGCCCACCAGACATACACACCCGGCACGGCGTCCCGCCCTCCAACCCGCCCGTCCCAACCGCGTTTGGGGTCATTGGGCAGGAAGTCCTTGGCCTCGTGCACCAGCCCGCCCCAGCGGTCGAAGACCTGAAAAATTTCCACGATTTCCACGTCACCTCCATCGAGGGGGTGGAAGCGGTCGTTGATGCCGTCGCCGTCAGGGGAAAAAACGTTTGGGAAGAAAACCTGTTCACAGTCTTCCACCAGGACGTCGATGCTGCTTTCCGCCTCGCCGCAAGGGTTGCTCACCGTCACGGCATAGGTGCCGCTTTCCAGCACGAGGAAGCTGTCGGTCTGGCTGCCGTCCTGCCAGGTGATGGTGGCATCGGGAAAGGAGGAGGCCAGCCAGAGGCTGTCGCCCAGGCAAAAGGTGGTGTCGGGGGGGAGGGCGGCGCTGGGCAGGGGGATGAACTCCACCCGGATGCGGTCGTCGGCCACGCAGAACTCGTCCACGGTGACGGTGACGCTGTAGCGCCCGGAACGGGTGGGGGTGAGGGTGGGGGTGGTGGCGCCGGTGTTCCAGCGGTAGGTGACGGTGTCGTCGCCGAAGGAGGTGGCATCGAGCCGCAGGGGCTGGCCCTGGCACAGGGAGGTGTCGTTGCCCAGTTCGAAGAAGACGGTGTCGCCGTCCACGAAGACGGTGATGGTGTCGGTGAAGGGGTTGTTGCAATCGTCGATGACGAGGACGGAGTAGGTGGTGGTGCTGTCGGGGGCGGCGATGGGGTTGGGGATGCGGGGGTTGCTCAGTCCGTCGGCGGGTGTCCACTCGTAGCGCACGCCGCCGCTGACGTTGAGCTGGAATTGCCCGCCGGGGCAGATGGTGACGTCCTCGAATCCGTCGAGGAAGGTGGTGTAGCTGAAGCAGACCTCGTGCTTGTTGTTGAAGCCGCCGGTGGCGGAGGTGAAGCCCCAGAAGACGAGGGGGTCGCCGCCGAAGATGTCGTTGACGATGTCGCCGGTGTAGCTCAGGCGCAGCTGGCAGTCGAACCAGACTTCGAGGGTGAGGGTCTCCACGTCCCAATTGACGCGCAGCTCGTGCCAGTTGCAGTCTTCCACGTTGGGGGAGGAAGCGCTCATCTGCACGGGCCCGGCCAGATTGGTGGGGGCGCTGTGGTCGAGGTTGCCGTCGCGGATGATGGCCACGTGGTCGAAGACGGGGTCGTTGAAGACGGGGTTGCGCCAGGTGTCGAACTCGATGCCCAGGGAAGGCACGATGTTCTGAAAGCCGATGCCGCCGCCGTTTTGCCCCAGGGAAGTGCTGACGGGCTGAAAGCCGAAGACGATGCCGTCGGCCCCGTCCTGGTCTTTGCAGCCCAAGAACAACTCCATGATGACCTGAAAGGACTCGTCGAGGCTGATTTTGTCGGGGTTCCACATCGAGCCGGCGGTGAAGTCCAGCTCGTCGGTCAGCAGGAAGCAGGAGTCGTTCACCATGCGCGCATCCCCGTTCAGGTGAAACTGCCCGAAGGCGGGCAAAGCCAAAAGGCTCAGGACCAGGGACAGCCAGCGCAGCATGGAAGGGCAGAGGTTCATTGGACGCAGGAGCATTAGCGGAAACGGGATGTTCCAGTTACAAAGCTACCTTTCTTGGCTCGAAATTCTATTTTTGGCATCGAGCTCCTCACCAAAATCCACTCGTTGTGAAAGACAGCCAACAGAAAATCCCCGGAAAAGTCAGCCGCCGAAGATTCTTGAAACGCAGCACCCTGGCAGGAGCCGGCTTCCTGCTGGTGCCCAGGGCGGTTCTGGGGGGGCGGGGCTACCTCCCTTCCTCCGAAAAGGTGAACATCGCCGTGGTGGGGGTGGGCGGTCGAGGGGCCGCACTGGTCAATGCCGTTGCCGAGCACAACCTCGTGGCCTTCTGCGACGTGGACGACAAACGCGCCGCCCGCACCTATGAGCGCTTCCCCAAAGTGCCACGCTATCGGGACTTCCGCGTCATGCTCGAGCGCCACCCCGAAATCGAGGCCGTCATGGTCGCCACCCCCGACCACACCCACGCCGTCATCGCCATGACCGCCATGCGCCACGGCAAGCACGTGTACGTGGAAAAACCCCTGACCCACAACCTGAAAGAAACCCGCCTGCTCACCGAAACGGCCCGCGCCAAAGGGCTCATCACCCAGATGGGCAACCAAGGCGCCAGCGGCGAGGGCGTCCGCCAAATCATGGAGTGGATCGACGCCGGCCTCATCGGTACGGTGCATCGGGTCCATTGCTGGACCAACCGCCCCATCTGGCCGCAGGGCGTGCCCACCCCCACCGGGGAGTACGAGGTGCCCGAAACCCTCGACTGGGACCGCTGGCTCGGGCCCGCCGCCTGGCGCCCCTACAACCCCGCCTACCTGCCCTTCAAGTGGCGCGGATGGTGGGACTTCGGCACCGGCGCCCTCGGCGACATGGGCTGCCACATCATGGACCCCCCGGTCAAAGCCCTGCGCCTGGGCTACCCCGAAGCCGTCGAAGCCAGCGCCGGCCAAGTCTATATCGGCGACTTCCTCGAAGCCGACTACGTGGACAGCTGCCCGCCTTCCTCCAAAATCCACTTCTTCTTCCCCCAACGCGGTGAGCTGCCCCCCGTCGAGCTCGTCTGGTACGACGGCGGCATCCTGCCCCGCCGCCCCGACGAACTGCTACCCAACGAACCCATGGGCGAAACCGGCGGCGGCTGCATCTTCGAAGGCACCGAGGGCAAAATCATGTGCGGCGTCTATGGACGCAACCCCACCCTGCTGCCCACCCGCCTCATGAAGGAGGTCCAACTCCCGGAACCCTCCCTCCCCCGGGTCGAAACTTCCCATCAGCTCGACTGGGTCAATGCCATCAAGGAAAAGCGCCAACCCAGCTCCCACTTCGACTACGCCGGCAAGCTCACCGAAATCGTCCTCATGGGCAATCTGGCCATCCGAAGCTACAACATCCGCGTGCTCAAACCCGGCAAAAAACGCGGCGACTGGGCCCCCTACGATTACCCGGGCCGCATCCGCCTGCTCTGGGACGGCGACAACATGCGCATCACCAACTTCGAACCCGCCAACGAATTCGTCTTCCGCCAATACCGCCCCGGATGGGAGGAATTGCTGAAGGCCTGACCGAAGAATTGAAAAGTGCTTTTGACCCCCTGCCCAAATGGACTGGATGACCAAAAGAACCATTTGAAAATGTTTGGGCCATGTTGAGCCAAGCTCAAGCTACGTACCTGCTTTCCCTGGAAAAATACCTCCTCGACCAAGGTGGAGAGAGGGTTGGAAATTTCACTTATGCCCCCTCCCTGCCCCTTGACGACCGATTTTCGTTGGATTCGGATGAAGGGTTTTCCTTTCTGTTTCGAGTTTGGCAAAGTGCAAAAACCACCTTAAACTTTCCCTGTACCTGCAAGACCGGGATTCCACAGTCGGTCTCCTCAGAGTGGATTTCAACGGGTGGCACAAAAACCCTGAGGAAGTGAATGAATTCGTCCCTCAATCGTGTCGCCCCTTCGCAGGCCAATTGCTGGAAAGCAACCACATTCACTACTACGTGCAGGGGTACAAACCATTGGCCTGGGCAGTGCCCCTGGACGAAGACCCCTTCCCCATCAAAGACCTCAAGGACCTGAGTCAATTCATTCCAATATTCCAGGCTTTCGGCCAAAGGATTAACTTGGTCTCGACGATAAGCGTGCAATTGCAACCCACTTTACCATGAGCTGGATCGAGCCGTTGATGGATGAATATTTCCAATTCCTGAGGGAGAAAACTCAGATCACCCACCTTCCCTCCAACGAGTGGGTGCAAATAAGCACCCCCTTCCTGGATGCGTTCAATGACACCATTGACATTTACGTCAAGAAATCCAACGGCACCCTCCTGCTGAGCGATGATGGGCAGACGCTCCGCAACCTTGAACTGAATGGAGTTTCCATCTCCCGCTCCCCCAAACGGCGCCAAATGCTCGACCGGATTTTGTTGAATTACGGGGTCACGCTCAGGGGGAAGGAGCTGACGACGGAAGGCAATGAAAAAAGCTTCCCGCAAAAGAAACTCAACCTCCTTTCAGCCATTCACGAAGCCAACGACCTGTTCGTGCTCGCGCGGCCGACCGTCGGCTCCCTTTTCAGGGAAGACGTTGGAAACTTCCTGGATGAACAAGACCTGATTTACACCCCCTTTTTCATTTCCAGGGGTGCGACGGGGCTGGAGTTTACCTTCGATTTTCAAATTGCCCACCGCAGGGTGGAGGTGCTGATCAAAGCCTTCAATTCGGTCAACAAGTACAACCTTCCGCACTTTCTGTTTGCCTGGGAAGACGTGCGCGGCGTTCGAGAGCGGCAAACGAGAAAAAGCGTGGTGGGGCTGGCTTTCATCAATGATTCGGAGCGGGAGGTGAAAGGAGAATTTCTGGAGGCCTTGCAGCACAGGCAGGCTGAATACATTTTGTGGTCACAGCGATTTGCACCAGAGAATATCCAAAAACTGAAAGCAGCCTGATTGCCCTCCAAAGACCGTCTATCTTTGCCCCCTCCCAACAAACCTCGCCCTTTGGTTTCCTCAGTTTTTCATCTTCATCAAAAAACACCCATTTCATGCACCCAAAGAACATCGACACCCTCATCTGGGACTTAGGCGGCGTGCTCATCGATTGGAACCCCGAGTACGTGTACCGCCGGATTTTCGACGACGAGGCACAGATGCGCTGGTTTTTCGAAAACATCTGCACCCACGACTGGAACGTGGAACAGGACGCCGGCCGACCCCTGGCCGAAGCCACCGAAGAGCTGGTGGCAAAACACCCCGAATGGGAGGCCGAAATCCGCGCTTACTACGGCCGCTGGGAGGAAATGCTCGGCGGCCCCATCTCCGAATCGGTGGCCCTGCTGGACCGGCTCCGCAAGCAGGGCCGGCATCGCCTCCTGGCTCTGACCAACTGGTCGGCGGAAACTTTCCCCGTGGCCCGCGAGCGGTACGAGTTCCTCCAGTGGTTCGAGGGCATCGTCGTTTCGGGGGAAGAGAAGACCCGCAAGCCCTTCCCCCGGATGTACCGCATCCTGCTGGAGCGCTACGGGGTGGAGCCCCGGCGGGCGCTCTTCATCGACGACAGCCTGCCCAACGTGGAAGGTGCCCGCGCCGTCGGGCTCCAGGCCGTCCACTTCCGCTCCTCCGAGGAGCTGGAAGAACTTCTTCTTTCCTGGGGCGTTCTGGAGGCGAAAGAAGTCTGAACCAAAACGAACGGACCATGAAAACCCTCCTGCACCCCGCCCAAACCCGCGGGCGGGCCGACTACGGGTGGCTGCACGCCAATTACTCCTTCAGCTTCGCCCGTTTCTACGACCCCGAGCGCGTGCATTTCGGCGCCCTGCGCGTGCTGAACGACGACACCATCGAAGGGGGCATGGGCTTCGGCACCCACCCCCACGACAACATGGAAATCGTGACCATCCCCCTGGAAGGCGCCCTGCGCCACCGCGACAGCATGGGCCACACCGGGGTCATTCATAAAGGCGACGTGCAGGTCATGAGCGCCGGAACGGGCATCCAGCATTCCGAATTCAACGCCCACCCCGACCGAGCCTGCAAGCTCTTCCAGATCTGGGTCTTTCCCAAAAAGCGCAACGTGGCGCCGCGTTACGAGCAGAAATCCTTCCCCCTGGAGGAGCGCCGCAACCGCTTGCAGTTCGTCGTCGCGCCCGACGGCGCCGACGGCGCCCTGAGCATCAACCAGGACGCCTGGTTCGCCCTCGCCCACCTCGATGCCGGCCGCGAAATCTCCTACCCGCTCCACCTGCCAGGCAACGGCGTGTACCTGCTCGCCATCGAGGGAAAAGTCGAGGTCGGAGGGCATACCCTCGGTCGCCGAGACGCCCTCGGCATCTGGGATACCGAACGATTCACCGTGAAAGCGCTGGAAAACGCCGAGCTCCTCTTCATCGAGGTGCCCATGCAGGATTGGGAGGAGGCCTGAACTGGCGGGTGCGAAATGCAAAAGGACCGGCACGCAACTCGTACCGGTCCTTTTTTCGTGAGCGGCAAACGGGACTCGAACCCGCGACCCTCAGCTTGGGAAGCTGATGCTCTACCAACTGAGCTATTGCCGCCTGAAAGACAGGGCAAAATTACGAAACCCCGTTCAAAACCCAACGCGAGGAGTGAAAATCGTCGGTTCGGAAAGCCGCCAATTCCCGCTTCGGGTCCAAGGTGAAAAGGTGGTGGAAATCGCCTGCAAACCAGGCGAGCGGTTTGGGTTTGAAGTCGGCGTGTGTTCAATTGCAGCAAGTGAGCAGAGTGCACACAGCGTAAAGGGAGGGGCTTGCCCAGCCCCTATAGCGATTCCAACTTCTCCCCCTTGCGGCCCCACCCTACCCCCGGCGTTTCAGGCTTCCTGCAGCACACGGGTCACCAGGTCGGCGGCTTCCTGCAACAAGATGGCGGAATGGACGGAGAGGCCCGACTCGTCGATGATTTTCTTGGCGATGTCGGCGTTGGTGCCTTGCAGACGCACGATGATGGGCACGTCGATGTTGCCGAGGTTTTTGTAGGCATCGACCACCCCCTGCGCGACGCGGTCGCAACGCACGATGCCACCGAAGATGTTGATGAGGATGGCTTTGACGTTGGGGTCCTTCAGGATGATGCGAAAGGCCTGCTCGACGCGCTTGGCGTCGGCGGTGCCGCCCACGTCGAGGAAGTTGGCGGGCTCCCCGCCGGAGAGCTTGATGATGTCCATGGTGGCCATGGCCAGGCCGGCGCCGTTGACCATGCAGCCGACGTTGCCGTCGAGCTTCACGTAGTTCAGTCCGTACTGGCGGGCTTCCACTTCGGTGGGGTCTTCCTCGTCCAGGTCGCGCCATTCGGCCAGGTCGGGGTGGCGATACAGGGCGTTGTCTTCGAGATTGACCTTGCAATCGACGGCGACGATGCGGTCGTCGGGGGTTTTCAGGCAGGGGTTGATTTCGAAAAGCGAGGCATCCGCCCCGATATAGGCCCGGTACAGGTTGGTGATGAATTTGACCATCTCCTTGAAGGCCTTTCCGCTGAGCCCCAGGTTGAAAGCCACCTTGCGCGCCTGGAAGGGCTGCAAGCCGAGGGCGGGGTCAATCCATTCTTTGTGCACGAGGTGGGGGGTCTCCTCGGCCACCTTTTCGATCTCCATGCCCCCCTCGGTGGAGTAGATGATGACGTTGCACTTGCGCTCCCGGTCGGTAAGGATGGAGACGTAGTATTCCTTGCAGGCGTCGAAGTCGGGTCGGTAGGCATCTTCGGCGATGAGGACTTTGCGCACCAGCTTGCCGGGGCCTTCCAGCCCTCCCGGAGTTTGGGGGGTCTTGAGCATCATGCCGAGGATGTTGCCGGCGTGCTCTTTCAGCTCATCGAGGGTGCGGGCCAGCTTCACGCCCCCGCCCTTGCCGCGCCCTCCGGCATGGATCTGGGCTTTGACCACCACCGCATCGGTGCCGGTCTGCTCGCGCAATTGATGCCAGGCTTTCACGGCTTCTTCCACCGTGTGCGCCAAAATGCCTTCCTGAACGGCCACGCCGTAGCGCTTCAACAGTTCTTTTCCCTGGTATTCGTGAAGGTTCATCGATGTAAAGTTGGTTTACGGTTGGTGTACGATGGAAATGACATCGAAACAAATGGAAATAAATTGACCCCCAAACCCGCGCCCTTTTCTGTAA
>CAZBYX010000063.1:0-15503 GCA_964496055.1 uncultured Saprospiraceae bacterium | reverse complement strand
ACCGTGAGACCTTTTTGACCAAGTGTCGGCGTGACTCCGAGTCACGCCGACACTTTTATTTCCATTTGTCTCAACCTATTTCCATTTGTTTCCAATTTTCATTGTTTTTGCCCGAAGGGCAAATCTTGCTACATTGACGCGCCTTTCCGAATAAAACCGCTCCGTCATCCACTACTCACGAAACGAAAAGCACAGCTATGTTTGAAAACCTCTCCTTTGCCGACTACGCCATCATCGCGGGTTATTTCATCATCGTTTTCGCCGTTGCGGCTTATGTGACCATTCGGGAAAGGCGCGCCAAGAAAGAAGGCTATGGGTCGTCCGATTATTTTCTGGGGGGCAAGAACATCGGGTGGTTCGTCATCGGGGCCTCTTTGTTTGCTTCGAACATCGGCTCGGAACACCTGGTGGGGTTGGCGGGCTCGGGGGCGGGCGGCGGGTTTGCCGCCGGCCAGTTCGAGTTGTTGGCGGCGCTCATCCTCATTTTCCTGGGGTGGGTGTTCGTGCCCTTTTACCTGAAGAGCGGGGTCTTCACCATGCCGGAATTTCTGGAGCGGCGCTATTCGCGCGGGGCGCGGGACTACCTGTCCATCGTCTCCATCGTAGGTTACGTGCTGACGAAAATCTCCCTGACGGTCTTGGCCGGGGCCATCGTTTTCGAGGTAATGGGGCTGGAATTCTGGACAGGGGCCATCACGGTGGTCATCGCCACGGGGATTTACACCATCTTCGGAGGCTTGCGGGCCGTGGTGTTCACCGACATGATGCAGATGTTCGTGCTGTTGGCCGGCTCCCTGGCCGTCACGCTGTACGGGTTGGAAGCCCTGGGGGGCTGGGACGTGATGGTCCAGACCATCGAGCAAAGCGTAGCTCAGGACGCCGGCCTCGACAAGGGCAGCTTCTTCAGCCTCTGGCGCCCCATGGACGACCCCAACTACCCCTGGACGGGCATCGTTTTCGGGGCGCCCATTCTGGGCATCTGGTACTGGTGCACCGACCAATTCATCGTGCAGCGGGTGCTGTCGGCCAAGAACATCAGCCACGCCCGGCGCGGAACCCTGTTCGGGGGCTTCCTCAAGCTCTTGCCCATCTTCCTCTTCGTCGTTCCCGGGGTGGTGGCTTATGCTCTGGCTCAGAAAAACCTCCTGACCCTGGACCTGCCCGAGCAGGCCCTGCCCACCCTCATCAACGACTTTCTGCCAAACGGCTTGAAGGGATTGGTGTTGGCCGGTTTGCTGGCGGCGCTGATGAGCTCGCTGTCCTCGGTGTTCAATTCGTGCTCCACCCTCTTCACCATCGATTTCTACAAGGTGTGGCGCAGCCAGGCCTCGGAGCGGGAGCTGGTGTTCGTCGGGCAGGTGGCCACCGTGGTGTTGGTGGTCATCAGCCTGATGTGGGTGCCCATACTGCGCAACATGTTGGAGGGGGGCGGCAGCTTCTACGCCATTCTGCAAAGCATCCAGGGGTACATCAGTCCGCCCATTGCGGCTGCCTTCCTGCTGGGCTTGTTCATCAAACGACTCACAGCCCGCGGGGCCGTGTGGGCGCTGTGGACGGGCTTCGTGCTGGGCATGCTGCGTCTGTTGTTCGAAGTGCTGAAATCGGAAGGCGTTTTCGTTCCCGAGCCCGGCACCCTCATCGACTACCTCGTATCGGTCAACTTCCTGCACTACGCCATCTTTCTCTTTCTGGTCAGCGCCGCCGTGATGATTGCCGGCAGCCTCACCACCCCACCCTACGGGCCGGACAAGCTGAAAAACGTCACTTACGAACCCCCCGACAGCCCCGAAACCCGCTTCCACCCCTCCAACCCCGATTTCTGGTGGACGGTGGTGCTCATCGGCCTGGTCGTCTTCATCTGGGTCGTTTTCAGCCCGTGGGGGTTGGCGGGCTGAGGTTCGGCTAAGTTTCCCCTGCAAAGAGAAGCCCCGGGCTGCGGCCCGGGGCTGCAAAAGGGTACAACCGCCCCCCCTGCGGGGGAGACATTCGTTTGATAGGTTCGGTGATTCAGGCTGAATACACTTCAGGGCGGCCAGATTCTCTTAGGCTTCTCGGTTCCCCATTACTCAAATCACCGGCGCTGTATCTGCCTGATTTTCAGGAGATGGCCTGGAAAAAACCCGGGTGCTGCCGCATTGGCTTCACCCGGGTTTCTCGTTCAGGTATCTTTCCTTCTTACAGACGCACCAGCTTCCCACTGCGCACCGTGCCTTCGAATTCCAGGCGGTAGAAATAAACGCCCGGCCCCGGAGTGGCCTTCTCGGGCAGTTCGATGCGTCCCGCCCCGGCATCGAGGGCTTGACGGGTCTGGAAAAGGAGTCTGCCGGTGGCATCCAGCAAGCTGAAATGTACCGTGCCGGCTCGAGGCAGGTAGAAGTGGATGGCCGTGGCGGAACGGAAGGGATTGGGACGAGCCCCCGAAAGCACGAAGGCCGTCTGCCCGGCAGTTGAAGGCGCCAGGTGCAGGCTGAAGGCATTCCCCTCGGAATCGTAGGCCAGGGCGGGGGTGAGGTGGGAGGAGAGACGCAAAGCCTCATCGGCGCGGGTTTCCTGCAAGACCTCGAACTCGAGGGTCATCAAAGGAGTGCCGGCGAGGGCTGCAGTCTCCTCGGCGTTCCAGGCAAAGGTCAGGCGCCCGCCTTCGTGTTCATGCCAGGCCGGCTGCCCTTCTGCAAGAGCCTGCGGCTGCAGACCCCGAAACGCCAGGGAATGCGGGTCGTACTCGAGGGTGAACTGCAGGGCGGAAAGGCGGACGTCCGTTGGAGCCACCAGGGGCACGCGCACGACTTCCCCTGCGTGCAAAGGCGGAATGGCGGCCCTCAAACTCAGCTCCCTCAAACCGCGCTCCTCCAAGCTGCCCGAGAGGCTGGGCTGCGCGCTGCCGTTCACATCGCCCACTTTGACGGCGACGAAATCAGCCTCGAGGTCTGAGGCCGCCAGATTGTTGTAGTTGATCAATTCGGGGAAGGGGGTGGAGAAGGGTTGCGCCGGGTCGGGGAAGGTGAAATCCCGGTCGATGAAGCGCCAGGAAGTGTTTTGGGGGAACTCCTCATCGATGAACAGAATCAGCCGGCGCAGTTGCACGAGGTCGAAGGTGGTCACCGAGCCCGAGCGGTTGGCATCGGCGGCGATGATTTTGTAGGGCGAATCGAGCGCTTCCACCCCCAGAATGTGGCGGGTGATGAGCACCAGGTCGAAGGTGGTCACCCCGTTCAGGGGGTCGTCATCGCGATGGGGAACGATGGAATAGTCGGCTCCGAGCTGCAGCCCTGCGAAGGTGTAGGCACCGGCGGCGTCGGTGGTCTGGGGGTCGGTGCCATTGAGGGTGAGGGTCACCCCTTCGACGGGCTCGTCGGTTTCGGTATGCACCGTCCCCCCCAGCACGACGAGCGGGTCGCCGCAACTCTGGTCGAGGTCCTGGAGGATGACGAAGGTTTCGCAGAAGTCCTGGTTGCCGGCGGCATCGGTAACCCACAATTCGACGATGATGGTCACCTGCGGCTGGGATTGGAGGTCGTCGCAATCGAGCAGGATGCTCCTGTCAGTGGTGTCCTGGGAGAAGCTGAAGATGAGCTCCTCAGCGGGGGTGCAATTGTCGAAGCTGCCGTCGTTGAAATCCGAGGCCCAAATCTCCACCATGGGCGGGTTGGAGGGCATGATGGCGACCACGATGCCGTTTTTGCAAACGGGGGTGGGTTTCTTTTTGTCGAGCACTTCGAGGGTGGTTTCACAGGCGCTGCTGTTGCCGCAATTGTCCATGGCGGTGTAGCGGACGAGGTACTCGCCGGGGGGGACGTCGTCGAAGGGCCCGAACCCTTGCCCCAGGTCGCTCTCCACGCTGACGGTCACGTTTTGCGCACCCACGCAATCCTCGATGGTGGGCAGGGGGATTTCGACGGTGGCACTGCAGGAGTTGTCGGTGATGGGGAATTTGGGAGGGGCACAGGTGAGAATGGGTGCCGTTTCATCCACCACCTTGACGACCTGCTGATAGGTGATGAAGCCGTCGGGTTGGGCGCCGCGCAAAGCCCCAACCCCGGTGAAATTGGCGGCGGTGAGGCCGTCCTGGAAGGTGCGGCGGTCGTTGGGCACGAGGTCTCCGGGTTCGGCGGTGTGGTCGCCGTCGAAATTGAGGTCGGCTTCGGGGCGCAAGGGGGGGAAGAAGACGCATCCTTGCTGGGGCAAAGGCGGCAGGGGGAGGGTGCAGCCGTTCAAGGTATGGACGATTTCCGCCTCGCTGTTCTCCACCACCTCGTCGTCCACTTCCTCACCCACCACACACCAGTTGATGACGGTCCAATGCCGAACGAGCTTGAAGCAGGCATCCTGCACCACGTCGAACAGCTCGTCCTCGTAGGACACGGCGATGAGCTCGCAGGATTCCCGGAAGAGGGTCGGCTCGCCGATGGCATCGTAAATGGTGCCCGGGTCGGTCCCGCAATCGAATTCCAGGTCGTCGGGGAACTCGACCGCCCAGTCGGACACGTGGCTCACCTGAATGACCTGCGAGCAAGGGGTGGCGCTGTTGCCGGCGGGGTCGGTGGCCACCCAGGTGCGGGTAATGGTCCCTTCGCCGCACTGGTCCACATTGACGAAGACGTTGACTTCGGGCTCCAGGTCGCAATTGTCCACGAATTGGGCATCGCCGAAACCATGAGCGCTGAGCACCTCATCCATGCAACGCGGGTCACCAGCACACAAATCGAGGTCGGCTTCCAGGTTCTCCCAGTAGAAATCGCAGGTGATGGAGCGGGGCCCGGGGCAATCCACCAGAACGGGGGTCTGTTTGTCGTTGACGATGACCTGCACCATGCACTCGTTGTAGTTGCCCGAGCAATCGTAGACCCGCAGGACGACCTGCACCGCCGTGCCCGCATCGGCGCAGCAGAAGGTCACCGACGGCCCGAAGGCCGTGTTGCCGGGGATGCCGCAGGGGTCGCTCATGCGGCGCACCTCCATGCGGTCGAAGCAGCAATTGTCGTAGCTGCCGTCGTCGAAGACGGAGGCTTCCACTTCGGCCAACCCGTCGCTGCTCAAATTCACCTCCGTGATTTCATCGCACACGGCGATGGGGATGTCGTCGTCCACGATGGTCAGATTGGCCGTGGCGGTGGCCACATTGCCGCAGCGATCGGTGGCCTGATAGGTGATGGTGTAGGTGCCGGGTTCGAGGCCGGGGAAGGGGATGGTTCCGTTGGAGCTGGTCTCACCGATGGGGGTGAAAATCTTCCGGTTGGAGGCGGGAACCCCGGAGCAATTGTCCACCAAGGGGGGGAAGGGGATTTTCTCCCGCGAGCGGCAGGGCTGGGGATGCTGCCCCGGGATGTTGGTGCCCAGGGTCAGGTCGCTGGCGAAAAGCACGGGCGGCTTGTCGTCGATGACCTCGATGATCTGTACGTTGTCCTCGTTCACTTCGCCGGGGTCCTGGATGCCGTTTCCGTTGCGGTCGTCGAAGCCGCTGAGGATGACTTGCCCCGTGCACCAGTCGAGCACCGTCCAGGTTCGGGTAATTTTGATGAGCCCCTGGGCTCCGGTGCAGGTGTTGGTCACCACGTCGAAATGCACGTAGCCATACTGGCAGTAGGGCCCGTCGATGCGGGCGGGGGTTCCGGAGCCGGTCAATTCGAGGACGTCGGCATCGTCCAGGCCGTTGTTGGGGGGGGTGTCACCGGGGCTCCCGTTGCCGCCGTTGGCGATGTTGGTGCTGTTGATGTCGGGGCGGTCTTTGGTGTCGTTGGGGGGCGGGAAGGGCAAGCTGCCGTCGTCGTCGTCGCTTTCGGGGTCCAGATTGACCTCGATGATTTGCGGGGTGCCCGGGTCGGTATCGGTGATGAAGGGATGCAGGGGTGTGGGGTCGAGGACGTTGGGGAAAGCGTTGCTCTGCTCACAGGTCCAGACGATGTCGTTCGGGAAATCGATGTTTTCCGGCCGGACGATGGTGATGGTTTGGGTGCAGAGGGCGCTTTCGTTGCCGGCGGCATCCACGGCCACCCACTGCCGCACGATAGTCACGCTTCCGGCTGATCCGTCTCCAGGTTGGGGGTCGGCACATTGTTGGGCGTCATCCACCACTTCGGAGACCAGGTTCACGGTCAAGTCCTCAAGCGGGGTGCAATTTTCCAGGATTTCAGGGAAGGGGGCATCTCCGCCGGGGTGGTTGGGGTGCCAGGCCGGCCAGGCTGGTTCCGGGTCGGCGTGGCAGGGCAAGGTAGCATCCGCGCATACGAGCACGGGGGCCAGTTTGTCCTCCACCACCAGCATCCCCCAACAGGAATTCTGGGTGGGCTCATGCGTGACCTTGTACTGCAAAGGCTCGCCGATGTAAGCCCCCGTGACGGGATTGGGCACGGGCGTGCCGTCCAATCGGGTGATGCGGACGGTGAAGTCGTCGAAGTTGGGATAGCTTCCCTCGAGCACCATGTCCGGGAGGACCAAGGCTTCGCAGTTCCCGTCCAGGGACAATTGCACGAAATCGTTGCAAACGGGGACTTGCGCCCCCAGCCATACGGGTAAGAACACGAACAATATCCCCCGGGTCAGTTTTGGCAAAAGCATCGTTTTTTTCATGAGACGTCGGCTAAAGTCTGGTTCAGTGTAAGTCGAACTGGTTTCAAGGGCCGAGCTTGCCAAATTGCATCCAGCAGGAGGAACACCATACAGAGGAGCAGGGCCATGAAAAAGGCCCTGATATTCAGGTTGGAAGGGAAAACCTTGTTGAAAATGAAATCGGTCGTTGGGAGGGAAGGCGGGGGAAGTACCCTGGATTATAATTTGTCAAGCCTTCACAAATGTAGGCATTGAAACGGGCTACTCAAAAACTTATGGAAAAATTATTAATTCGACGCTAATCCCCCTTGCCCCGGCAGTTGGTGAAATCGGGGGGGAGAGTGATCGTTGATCGTTGTTCGTTGTTCGATGGGTGAGGGGGTGGGTTTGATTGAACCACAGAGGGAGCAGAAAATCCCACAGAGTGAACGGTTTACCCACCCTCAAGCCCACTCCTCTCCTCCACACCCTCACCACAGTTTTACGATTTTACAGTTTTACGATTTTACAGTTCAGCGATTTAACAGTTCAGCGATTTAACAGGAAAGGGCGCGGGCCTGTGTTCGGGTGGAGCTGGAAGTCTTGGCCAGCAAATTGGGAATCTTGTTGATGGCGCTCAAATAAGCCTTGACCGACGCGGTGATGATGTCGGTGTCCACGCCGAAGCCCACGTAGGAGCGGCCCTGGTGTTGGACCTTGAGGTGGACCTTGGCGGTGTCGTAACTGCGGTTGATGTTGGACTGGACGAGGTATTCCTCCAGGTCGATTTGTTTGTTGAGGATGCGGTCCACGGCGCGGAAGGCGGCATTGACGGGGCCGTTGCCGTTTTCGCTGGCCAGGAGGATTTCCTCCCCGACCTTGAGCTCCACGGTGGCCACGGGCGAGAGGGGTTCGCCGCTGACCACTTGAAGTCGGTGCAACTCGATTTGGGGGCTCTGCACCGTGCCGCCCATGAGCTGAATGAGGTCTTCGTCGCAGATGTCTTTCTTGCGGTCGGCCAGGTCCAGAAACTTTTCGTAGGCTTGCTTCAGCGCTTCGGCATCGAGCTGGAAGCCCAGCCGTTCGAGGTGGTGTTTGAGGGCGTGCTTGCCGCTGCGGGCGGTGAGAATGATGGACGACTGAGGCACACCCACATCTTCGGGAGCCATGATTTCGTAGTTCTCCCGGTGCTTCAACACCCCATCCTGGTGGATGCCGGAGCTGTGCGCAAAGGCGTTGCGCCCCACGATGGCTTTGTTGGGCTGCACGGGCATGCGCATCATCTTGGACACCAGCAGGCTGATGGGGTAAATCTTGCGGGTGTCGATGTCGGTGTGGCAGTTCAGGGTTTTGTGGGTTTTCAGAATCATGGCCACCTCTTCGAGGGAGGTGTTGCCGGCCCGCTCGCCGATGCCGTTGATGGTCACTTCCACCTGGCGGGCGCCGTTGCGGATGCCCGCAATGGTGTTGGCGGTGGCCAGCCCCAAGTCGTTGTGGCAATGGCAGGAAATGACGGCCCGGTCGATGTTGGCGACGTTCTCCTTCAGGTAGCGGATTTTGGCGCCGTAGTCTTCCGGCAGGCAATAACCCGTCGTGTCGGGGATGTTGACCACCGTAGCGCCGGCGGCGATGACCAGCTCCACCATGCGGGCCAGGAAGGCATTGTCGGCGCGGCCGGCGTCCTCGGCGTAGAATTCCACGTCTTCCACGAATTTCCTGGCGTATTTCACCGCCGCCACCGCCCGCTCGAGGATTTCTTCGGGGGTGCTGTTGAATTTGTGCCGAATGTGGTAGGGGGAGGCGCCGATGCCGGTGTGGATGCGCTTGCGTTTGGCGAAGCGCAGGGCTTCGGCCGCCACCTCGATGTCTTTTTCCACGGCCCGGGTCAGGGCGCAGATGACGGGCTGGCGCACGGCGCGCGAGATGGCCACCACGGACTGGAAGTCACCCGGGCTGGAGATGGGAAAGCCCGCCTCGATGATATCGACGCCGAGGGCCTCGAGTTGCCGCGCGATTTCCACTTTCTCGTGGGTGTCGAGCTGGCAGCCGGGCACTTGTTCCCCGTCGCGCAGGGTGGTGTCGAAAATGAAGATTTTGTCGGACATGAGGTTCGATTTTGAGCAGGTTTGAGATGCAGTCGGTTTCACCGGGCACCGCCCCTAAATGACGGTGACGGCGTGCTTGACGGTATCGAGTTCGTCGATGAGCAGACGGGTGGCTTCACGGGTGCCCACGATGTGGGAGGTGGGGGTGTCGGGTTGAGCCAGGTCGGGGGTGCGGTAGCCCTTGCGCAGAAATTTCTCGACGGCCAGCACCAGGGCTTCGGCCTCCTCGTGCAAGCCGAAAGCCATCTCGAGCAGGAGCGCTCCGGAAAGGATGGCGGCCAGGGGGTTGGCGATGCCTTGGCCGGCAATGTCGGGTGCAGAGCCGTGTACCGGTTCGTAGAGCCCCACCCCGGCGCCGAGGCTGGCCGAGGGCAACATGCCCAAAGACCCCGCAATCTGCGAGGCTTCGTCGGTCAGAATGTCGCCGAACATGTTGCCGGTGAGGACGACGTCGAACTGGCGCGGCTCGCGGATGAGCTGCATGGCGGCATTGTCCACGTACATGTGTACCAGCTCCACATCGGGGAACTCCCGCCCCACCTCCTGAACCACCTCCCGCCAAAGCCGCGAGACCTCCAGCACGTTGGCCTTGTCCACGGAATGGACCCGCCGACGCCGACGACGCGCCGCCTCGAAGGCCATGCGCGCGATGCGCCGCACCTCGGCCCGGGAATAGACCATGGTGCTGACGGCCACTTCTCCAGCCTCCCGTCGTTCGCTCGGCTGACCGAAATAGATGCCGCCGGTGAGCTCCCGGAAGAACAGGATATCCACCCCCCGGAGCACTTCGGGCTTCAGGGTGGAGGCGAACAGCAGCTCGTCGAAGAGCCGGATGGGGCGCAGGTTGGCGAACAGGCCGAGCTCCTTGCGCAGGCGCAGCAAGCCCTGCTCGGGCCGCACTTTCAGGGTGGGGTCCTGGTCGTAGCGGGGGTCGCCGACGGCGCCGAGGAGGACGGCGTCCGCCGCGCGGCAGCACTTCAGGGTCTCTTCCGGCAAGGGCTCGCCCGTAGCTTCGATGGCAGCATGGCCGATGAGCGCCTCGCGGAACTCGAACCGGTGGTCGAAGCAGGCCGCCACGGTCTCCAGCACCTGCCGGGCGGCCTGCACCACCTCGGGGCCGATGCCGTCCCCGGGCAGCAGGGCAATGATTTTCTTTCGCTTCATCGGGTTGGCGTTTTTGTCAGGATGAGGAGGCGGTAACCCCACTCTCCCGCTCTCGTTCCCAGGTTTCGATGAGCGGCCGCTTGCTCAGCAAGTAGTCCAGGTCGTTGTAGCCGTTCATCAGGCACTCTTTCTTGTAGGGGTTGATGTCGAAGCCCGTTTCGAGGGAAGTGCCGACCACGCTCAGGCGTTGGGCGGGCAAATCCACGAGAATTTCGGTGGCGGGTTCCCGAAGGACGCGCTCCATCAGCTCCTGCAGGAAAGCCTCGCTCACCTGAATGGGCAGCAGGCCGTTGTTCAGGGCATTGCCCCGAAAGATGTCGGCGAAATAGCTGGAAACGATGACCTGGAAGCCGTAGTCGGCCAGGGCCCAGGCGGCGTGCTCGCGGCTGCTGCCGCAGCCGAAGTTGTGCCCGGCCACCAGGGCCGCCCCCTTCCAGCGGGGGTCGTTGAGCACGAAATCGGGGTTGGGGCTGCCGTCAGGGCGGTAGCGCCAATCCCGAAACAGGTTCTCCCCAAACCCTTCCCGCGTCGTGGCTTTGAGAAAGCGGGCGGGGATGATCTGGTCCGTGTCCACATTGGCGACGGGCAGGGGCACACAGGTCGTTCGCAGGGTTTGAAAGGCCATTACTCGATGGGGTTGCAGGTCAAGGGTTTGTCTTGTTCGATCAAAGTCCGCACGTCGGCGATTTCACCGGTGACGGCGGCGGCCGCTGCGGTGAGGGGGCTGGCCAGGAAGGTGCGGGAGCCGGGTCCCTGGCGCCCTTCGAAATTTCGGTTGGAGGTGGAGACGCAGTATTTGCCGGGGGGCACCTTGTCTTCGTTCATGGCCAGGCAGGCCGAGCAGCCGGGCTGGCGCAACTCGAAGCCCGCCTGGCGGAACACTTCGTCGAGTCCTTCGGCGCGGGCCTGGGCTTCCACCTGCCGCGAGCCGGGGACGATCCAGACCTTGACGTTGGGGGCTTTTTTCTTCCCGCGGACGAACTCGGCCACCAGGCGCAGGTCCTCGATGCGGCTGTTGGTGCAACTGCCGATGAAGACGTAGTCCACTTTTTTGCCCAGCAGGGGTTTTCCGGGCTCCAGCTCCATGTAGCGCAAGGCTTTTTGGAGCTCGGCGTCGCTGCCGTTGGGCAGGCTCCTCGGCACGGGGTCCGAAATGCGGATGCCCATGCCGGGGTTGGTGCCGTAGGTGATCATGGGTTCGATTTCCGAGGCGTCGAAGCTGAACTCGGCGTCGAAGGCGGCCTCGGGGTCGGACGGGAGGCTTTGCCAGTGTTGCAGGGCAGGTTCCCAGGCGGCGCCCTGCGGGGCGAAGGGGCGCCCCTCGAGGTAGGCGTAGGTGGTTTCATCGGGGGCGATGAGGCCGCCGCGGGCACCCATTTCGATGCTCATGTTGCAGACGGTCATGCGCCCTTCCATGCTCAGGTTGCGGATGGCACTCCCGGCATACTCGACGAAATACCCCGTGCCCCCGCCCACACCCAACCGGGAGATGATGAACAGGATGATGTCCTTGGCCACCACCCCCTTCGCGAGCTTGCCCTCGATGTTGATGCGCATGGTTTTGGGCCGGTATTGCAACAGGCACTGGGTGGCGAGGACCTGCTCCACCTGGGAGGTGCCGATACCGAAAGCGATGGTTCCGAAAGCGCCGTGGGTGGAGGTGTGGCTGTCGCCGCAAACGATGGTCATGCCGGGCTGGGTGAGGCCCAGCTCCGGGCCGATGACGTGAACGATGCCCTGCCGCTCGTGGCCCAGGCTGTAGAGCTCGATGCCGAACTCGCGGCAATTGCGTTCCAGGGTTTCCACCTGGAAACGCGAGAGGGCGTCCCGGATGGGGAGATGCTGGTTGCGGGTGGGAACGTTGTGGTCGGCGGTGGCGATGGTCTGCGCGGGGCGGTACACCCCCAAACCCCGTCGCCGCAAACCCTCGAAGGCCTGCGGCGAGGTCACCTCGTGAATGAAATGCCGGTCGATGTAGAGCAGGTCGGGATAGCCTTCTTTTCGCTCGACCACGTGCGCCTCCCAGATCTTTTCGAACAGGGTCCGTCTTCGGGCGGATTTCATAGAAAAGTTTAATCTTTGTGCTTCGATTCGCGGCAGCCATTGGACCAACCTACCTTCAGCCCTGCTACCTTTCCCTTGTCAGCCAAATACAGACCCGAAGCTACTGCCCGCCTCAGGGTGGGAGGCTACCAACCTCTACGACCTTTAACAGCCCTGAAACCCGGATTTTCAGCCGCAAACCACTGTTTCTCAATCATTCACACAAGAGCAACTTACAATGGCCAGTACACCGACCGACCAACTGTTCAAGCTCATCAAGACGCTGACCAAAGCCGAGAAGCGCAGTTTCAAACTCTACGTCAACCGCATCGGGGGCAGTGAAACCGCCAAGTTCATCCAGCTGTTCGACGTGCTCGACAAGCAGCGCGAATACGACGAGGAAGCCATTTTCCGCAAAATCCCCACCCTGAAGCGCTCCCAGCTCAGCAACCTCAAACGGCACCTCCTGGGGCAATTGCTCACCAGCCTGCGCCTCATCCATATCTCCAAATACATCGACATCGAAATCCGCGAGCAAATCGACTATGCCCGCATCCTTTACGGCAAGGGGCTCTACCTGCAGGCCCTCAAAATCCTCGACCGGGTGAAGAAAACCGCCCGCGAAGCCCACCAGGACCACCTCCATCTCGAAATCGTGGAATTCGAAAAACTCATCGAAAGCCGCCACATCACCCGCAGCATCGAGAACCGCGCCGAGGAATTGACCGATGAAGCCCAGCGTCGCGGCGAGATCATCTACCGCACGGGCCTGCTCTCGGGGCTGGCCCTGAAGATGTACGGGCTCTACATCAAAATCGGCCACATCCGCGACGAAGCGAGCGCCCGCCAGGTGGACGCCTTCTTCAAAGCCAACGTCCCCCCCATCCCCCTGGACGAAATGACCTTCTTCGAAAAGGTGTACTGGAACCAGGCGCACATGTGGTACAACTACATCCTCCAGAACTTCCCCATGTACTTCCGCTATGCCACCAAGTGGGTGGAGTTGTTCGACCAGTTCCCCGACATGCGCACCAAAGACCCCGACCTCTACATGCGGGGCCTGCACCACCTTCTGGGCAGCCTTTTTTACCTGGGGGATTACGAGCGCTTCTGCCAGGCCTTCGAGCAACTCTCGGCCTTCATCGATGCCCAGGAAAGCACCTTCAACATCAACAGCCGGATTCAGGCCTTCCTCTACCGCAATACCGCCCGCATCAACAAGCACTTCCTGGAGGGCACCTTCACCGAAGGTCTGAAGGTCGTCCCCGAAGTCGAAGCGGGGCTGGAAGCCTTCCGCATGCACCTGGACAGCCACCGCGTCCTGGTGTTCTACTACAAAATCGCCTGCCTCTACTTCGGCAGCGGCGACAACGACCACGCCATCGACTACCTAAACCGCATCATTCACTACAAAGCCGGCAGCCTCGGGGAAGACATCCAGTGCTATGCCCGCATCCTGCACCTCATCGCCCACTACGAGCTGGGCCACTACAACCTGCTCGAATACCTCGTCAAGAGCGTGTACCGCTTCCTGGTCAAAATGAAGGAACTCAATGCCGTGCAAAAGGAAATCCTTCGCTTCCTGCGTCGGGAGCTCTACAGCCACCCCGAACGCCTGCGCGAAGCCTTCAAAGACTTGCGCGACCGACTGGAGGAAATCAGCACCCAGCCCTACGAACGCCGCTCCTATCTCTACCTGGACATCAGCTCCTGGCTGGAAGCAAAAATCCACGGCCGCACGGTGGAAGAAGTGGTGCAGGAAAAGTTCAAAAGCAAGCGGCCCGCCGCACGCGTCGGCACCTGAAAAGGAAGGGCATCGTTAGGGAAGGGGGGAAGGGTGAGGGGGAGGACCCTCAATTGCCCGAGGGGGAGGGTTTGCGGGCGTTCAGGGGGGTGTAGTTCCGCTGATAGACCCCCCAGGGCACGCGCTTGTAGTGGTCTTCGGCGAAGTAGGTGATGACCTGCTCGAAGGCGGCGGGTTCCATGTAGCCGGGGATGCTCTGGATGACGCTGAGGTTTTCATCCAGAAAAACGGAGGTGGGAAAACTGAGGCGCCCGCCGGTGAGTTCGAAGGCCAGTTGGTGAAAGCCCCGGCGGCCGCTGCGCACGAAGCGGTAGGCTTTCCCCTTGAAGCTCAGCTCCTCGGGGTATTCGGCGTCAAACTTGACGGGGTAGTAGTGCTCGTTGAGGTAGGCGGCGATGTTGGGGTCTTGAAAGGTCTTGGCGTCCATGCGTTTGCACCAGCCGCACCACTTGGTGTACACGTCGAGGAAAATCTTGCGGGGTTCTTTTTCGAAGCGCTCCATGGCTTCGGACCAGCTCAACCACCGCACGGCGTTCGCACCTTGCGGAGGTTGCAGGGCCGGGGGCACGCTCTGGCTCCACCCGAACAGTGTCATCAGCATCAAGATTATTCCCAACCCTTTCATTGGAGACCTTTTTAGTGGTGGACAAAGTTATGAACCTGAACCACCAAAAAGGAACCGAACATGCTCGCCTTCACGACTTTAAAGAAACATTAACGGCAGCCGGGGTCCGATTTCGAAGAATTGTTAACCGGTCCCCGCCGATTCGATGCACCCCCACCCTTTGCCCTCGAACCACAGGTGCCGGAATGCCCTCCGCCAATTCGGTTTCCCCCTCCAAGATGCAGCACTCGTCCCACCAGTTGCCCTCGATGAAGGCATTCAGGGTGAACGCCCCTCCCTCCACGATGAGGATGCCGACCTCGTGGCGATGAAGCTCAGCCAGGAGGGCGGGCAGGAGCCCGTCGTCGAAGGGCAGGCGCAGGAAACGCAGATTCCCTTTCACCTCCTCGGTGCATTCATTGACCACCCAGGTGGGAACGCTGCCGTCGAAAAGGTGCAGGTTAGGGGGCAGGGTCAATCGGCGGTCGAGCACGATGCGCAGGGGAGAGTCCCCGAAGAAAAGGCGGGTGGTGAGTTGGGGGTTGTCGGTGCGGGCGGTTCGGGTGCCGACGAGGATGGCGTCGGCGGCGGCGCGGCAGCGATGCACCCAGCGCTTCGTCCAAGGGTTGGAAATCCAGATTTGCTCGCCGGGCTTGCCCAGAAACCCGTCCCGACTGCAGGCGAATTTGAGCAACACAAAAGGGCGCCCGTGGCGGACGAAAGCCTCCCGAAACCGAATGAGGCGCCGGCCCTCCTCCTCCAACACCCCAACCCGCACCTCCACACCCCCCTCCCTCAATAGCTCCAACCCCCGCCCGTTCACTTCGGGGGTGGGGTCCAGACAGGAAACCACCACCCGCGGGATGCCTTCCCGCAGGATGAGGTTGGTGCAGGGGGGCGTTTTTCGATGGATGCAGCAGGGTTCCAGGCTGACGTAAAGGGTGGAGCGCCGGATGAGCGCGCGGTCGGAGGGCGCTACCGAGGCCAGGGCGTTCACCTCGGCATGAGCCCCCCCGTATCGGCGGTGCCACCCTTCCCCGATGATGCGCCCTTCGTACACGAGCACCGCCCCCACCATGGGGTTGGGGGAGACCCGCCCCGCCCCCAGGCGTGCCAGGTCGAAACAGCGCCGCATGAAGACCTCGTCGGAAACAGCCGGCATGGGTTGATGTGCTTTCACGGGGTGCAAGTATAAGGCAGTGCGGCGAATCGCTCCGCCCGCCCCGGCAGGCGGAGCGGGTGGGGACACCCTCCCCCA
>CAZBYX010000062.1:0-15591 GCA_964496055.1 uncultured Saprospiraceae bacterium | reverse complement strand
TCGCGCAGTTCGCGTTTGATGTTTTCCACTTCCAGGGAGTCGTCGCCACGTGGGGTGAATTCGTCGTAGGATTCCGGGATGTTCTGTGATTTGCGCAGTTCGGCCAGGCGCTTTTCCAGGTTTTTGCGCTTTTTCTCCAGTTGGTCCAGGCGCTGGAGGTAATCCTCGTCGATTTCACGGGCTTTACCGCGCAGCCCCTCGAAGAGGTCTCCGATTTGCTCCAGGGCCCGGTCGTATTTGCCCGCTTCGAACTTTTCCTTTTCCGAGGCCAACAAATCTTTGACGGCCAGCCCCAGGTCTTTCACCTCGTTGAAGATGCGGCGCGAAGTCTCCTGTTCCTTTTCGGTGCCCAGGAAGTAATTGTAGATCAAAATCCCGACGACGAGCAGAAGCGCGAGTTTCAACAGCGATTTGATCATGGCAGTGCGTTTTCTGGATGCTAGGGGGCAAAGTTGAGAAAAAAATCCCTCCCTCCCGGGGGTGGAGCCGCTCCCGGAAGGGGGCGGCATACAAAATTTTAACATTCCAAAGAATAACAGGAACTTTTGGCTATATTTGGTGCAAAGAGCTGAGAGAGCCGTTTGGCTCGAAAGTAAGTTCTTTATCATCATTTCATTACACAATAAATTTTGCATACTATGTTTCCAAAACAAGCCATCCTGCCCATAGGATTACTCGTCTTGTGGGGGCTGGTTTGCCGCGACTGGTATGTGTGCCAAATCAAAAAGGCTTGCCCGGACAGCGTCGTCCAGGCGGCCGTTCCCACCGATACCACCGAAGCGGCAAGCGAAAAACCGGACGACCGCCCCCTGGTCTTCCATTGGGGGCAGGCCAGTCCCGAGTTGCGGGACAATTTCCCGGCCTACCGCGACTCCTTGCTCCAAAGCCTGCCCGAGGGGCACATCCTCGAAATCATCGGGCTCTATTCCAAAGATGAACCCGTGCCGGAGAACGCTCCCAACCTCGGCATGGCGCGTGCCGAGGAAATCAAGAAGCTCTTCGCCGAATTCCTGCCCGAGGAACGGCTCCTGGTGTCCTCGAGGCTGGTCAGCGAAGCCTCCGACGCACGTACCGAGGCCTTCGCCGGGGTGTTATTCAACACCATCGAACCCACCGAAGAAGAAAAGGTGGAAATCGTCGAGGTGGAAGACCGGGTCATCATTCACTTTCCCTTCAGCAAGGCGGTTCGCGAACCCGACCCCAAGGTGGACGAATACCTTGACAAGCTGGCGGCCCGCCTCCAACAAACCGACGAGACGGTCAGCATCGTGGGCCATACGGACAACATCGGCGACGAAGCCTCCAACCAGGAACTGGGGCTTGCCCGGGCCCGCCACATCCGGGACGTGCTCGTCAGCAAGGGCATCTCTGCCGATCGAATCACCATTTCTTCCAAAGGGGAATCGGAGCCCATCGCCGACAACGATTCCGAAGCCGGCCGTCGCCGCAATCGGCGTGCCGTGCTCCAATTGCATAAAAAAGAATAGGGCGCTGCGTGCACCCACCTCTTCCTCTAACAAAAAACTCGCACCATGTTCGAAAACATAACTCAAGAAGGGCCGGGCATTGCCAGTGCGGCCACCCATACCTGGGAAATCATCATCATGCTGCTGGTGGCAGCTCTCATCGGGCTCTTGCTCGGGTACGTCCTCTGGAGCCGCTTCCGCAGCATGTACCTCGACATGAAAGCGCAAAACGAGCGCTTGCACTCCAAACTCACCGACCTGGAAAAAGAACACGCCAGCCTCAAGTACAAACACGACGAGCTGGAAAAAGACAACAACGGCCTGCGCGCCAAAATCCGCAGCCTGGAAGCCGACAAGGTCATCCTCAACACCAAGCTCAAAAAGCTGGAAGCCGCCCTGGAAGGCGAAGGTGGAAACGAGGGGCAGGAAGCGATGACCACCGCCCAGGGCTTGACCGGCGCCGTCAAAGCCGATGACTTCAAAAAAATTGAAGGCATCGGACCGAAAATCGAGCAGTTGTTGAAGGATGCGGGCATCCAGTCCTACGCCCAGCTGGCCGCCGCCTCCGTGGACAAGCTCAAGGAGATTCTCGAAAAGGCCGGCAGCCGCTACCAGATGCACGACCCGTCCACGTGGCCCAAGCAGGCGCAATTAGCCGCCGAAGGCAAGTGGAAAGAGCTGGAAGAATATCAGAGCGTCCTGTCCGGTGGACGGACCACCTGATAAATGTGTGATGGATCAATATCGCTGAAGCCGGAGCAACCCTGCTCCGGCAATTTTTTGCCCTCCAACCATTCCTACCCCTCCCCACCCACCAATTCGATGCGCCCGTCCTTTCGATTCAGGTACCCCTCTTCCAGCAGGTATTGGAGGGCGGCCTGTATCTGGGGGTGGCGTTTGGGGGGGAAGTGTTCGAGGAACTCTTCTTCCGGCATGGCCTTGCCCTTCAAAACCAGCCGGAATTTGTTCAGGTAGCGCTCTACCTCTTTGACGCTCAAGGCCTTTTTCTTTTTTTCGAGACACACGTCGCAGATGCCGCAAGGGGCAGGCTCCTCCTCGCCGAAGTAGGTGCGCAGCTGAACGCTGCGGCAACGCTCCTGCGTGGCGTAGGCGATGGCGGCTTGCATGCGTTCTTCGTGGCGCTGTTTGCGGAAGCGATACAATTCGTGGTCGATTTCCAGATTCGCGGCGTCGACGCGCTCCTGCAGGAAGGTGAGCTGGGGCTTGTTTTTCTGGGGGCGGTAATCGAGGATGCCGTCGCGATGCAAATAGTGCAGGGCGGAAACCAGTTTCTCGACCGGCATGCGGAGGAAGCGGGCGAGCTGGGCTTCGCGGATGTTGACGAACTGGGTGAAGGCACCGGCCGTCAGGCGGAAGATGGACTTGAGAAGGGGGTCGAATTGGGGGTGCTTGAGCTGGTAATCGTACAGCGCTTCCCTGCTGACGATGCACTTGAGGGTGGAGGGGATGTACACCGCTTCGGAGAGGCTCAGCCAGCCGGATTGTTCCAGGATTTTCAGGCAATGAAAGGTGGTCTTGGGGTCGAGTTGGTAGGTTTTGCTGAAGTGCAGCAAATCGAAATCGAAACTTTCCCCCATGCCGGCCCCGATGGCGAGCTGGTAATAGCTGCCCAAAGCCTGATAAACCCGGCGGATTTCCCGTTCGGGGGGAAAAGCCTGTTGAAAGTTGCGCTGCAAGGCATCGGCGTCGGAGGGGTGGAAAAGCAGGACGGCAAACGCTTTTTTGCCGTCGCGGCCGGCGCGGCCGGCTTCCTGGAAATAGGCTTCGAGGCTGTCGGGCAAGTCCATGTGCACCACGAAACGGACATCGGGCTTGTCGATGCCCATGCCGAATGCATTGGTGGAGACCATGATGCGGATGCGCCCCTGCATCCAGGCGTCCTGTTTGCGGGTGCGGGTTTCGGGGTCGAGGCCGGCGTGGTAGAAATCGGCCCGAATGCGGCGCTGTATCAGGAAACGGGCGATTTTTTCGGTCAGGCGCCGGCTGCGCACATAGACGATGCCCGTGCCGGCCACTTTGCGGGCGATGTCGAGCAACTTGCCGAGCTTGTTCTCCTCCTGCAAGACGACGTAGGCCAGGTTGGCGCGCTCGAAACTCTGCCGAAAGACTTTCCCCGAGCGGAACTGGAGCTTCTCCTGAATGTCTTGCACGACGGGAGGGGTGGCGGTGGCGGTGAGCGCCAGCACCGGCGCCTCGGGAATCAGGGGGCGGATGGTGGCGATTTCCAGATAGGTGGGCCGAAAATCGTAGCCCCATTGGGAAATGCAGTGGGCCTCGTCCACTGCGAGCAGGCTGACCTTCATCTGGCGGATGCGCTGCTGGGCCAGCTCCGTGCGCAGGCGTTCAGGGGAGAGGTAGAGGAATTTGATGTTGCCGTAGATGCAGTTGTCCAGGGTTTGGTCGATGGCTCGGGGGTGCAAACCGGAATGGACGGCCACGGCAGGAATGTTGCGTTTCCGCAGCTGGTTCACCTGATCCTGCATCAGGGCGATGAGCGGGCTGACGACGATGCAGATTCCTTCCAGGGCCAGCCCCGGCACCTGATAGCAGATGGACTTCCCCCCGCCCGTCGGCATCAGCACCAGGGTGTCGTTCCCTTCCAATACCGAGCGAATCGCTTCCTCCTGCAGGGGGCGGAATTGCTCATAACCCCAGTGTTTGCGCAGGATATCAAGGGGTTGTTCGGGCACGGCCGTTTGTGGAATTGGTGATTCAAATAGCGAAAAATAAAAAAGCACCCGGACAAGACCGGATGCTGCTCAAATTTTTTGCGAAAGCCTTTCGATTGCTAGTGATCGCACGCCGGAGCGGCGATATTCATGGAATTACCAACAGAAGCGGTTTCAAGTTGCATAGCTTTTCATTTCCCTTTTTCGGTCAGGGAATATTGCTTGGATTTCATGGTGTTGCTGGTGAAAACGGTGTTCTGGTCGTCGGGGTAATTGTCGGAGAAAACGCAGTTGCTCATTTCGAGATAGCAACTCTGGATGCCGTTCATGCTGAAGATGGCTCCGCCCCGAAGGAAGGCCGAGTTTTCCACGAAGGTGCAATCATCGAGCAGGATATTGCAGGAGCCCTTTTCGGTGGCGTTGAAGATGGCACCGCCGTAGGTTCCGATGTTGCGCTGAAAGAGGCAGTTGCGGAATTCGGGGTTGCTTTTGCCACCGTGGGTGCCGTTGTTGTACACGGCGCCCCCGTCCAGGCCGGCTTCGTTGTTGCGGAACACACAGTCGCTGAGCATAGGGCTGCTTTCGCCGTTGCGGCCGTGGTTGTACAGGGCGGCGCCGTCGCGGCCGAAATTGTTTTCAAAAACACAGCGTACGATTCGGGGGCTGCTGAACCCATTGCTGCCGTCGTTGTACCAGCCTCCTCCGCAGCGTTGGCGGGCACCTTCCTGCCCTTCTCCGTTGGCGTTGCCGTCGCGAATGATGAACCCGTCCACCACCGTGGAAGGCCCCACGTGGCGGGTGTAGATGACGTTGAAACTATTGTCGGCAATTCCGGGCCGGCCGATTTCGCCGGAAAGAACGGTGGGGTGGGCTACCGGGTCACGCTGCTCCAAGGAGCTCTCATGCCCCTGAAAGCCACCATAAAGCTGGACGCCGTCCTTGATCACAAAGGATTGGGTCCGATCGGTTTGGGAGGGGGTGTACACGCCTTGCGCTACCCAGACCTGGGTGCCGGGGCGTGCTTGCTGAAGGGCCATCCGAAGATCTCCCATCGCATTTTCCCAGGAAGAACCGTCTCCCTGGGCACCCTGCTTGACGTAAGTGATTTGGGCATGGCTGAGCGAGAATGCCAGCACGAATGCCAGGATAATAGTCGGTTTCAAATCTCCAATAGTTGAAGTGGTTGACAATCCCCTATCGCATTACTCGTGTGGGCAAGCAATGCCTAAGGATGAACTCATGGATACGTTCATGCCAGGGATAAAACTCTGAAAGGACAACAATGGGAGATGATAGGGTAAGTGCTACCGCGTACGGAGCCTTCAGATGGAAGATTGGAGTGGAAATCGTTGGGACTGGGACTTTGCTCTCTTGCCTACAAAAGTACACATTTTTTTAAATGGGAAAAATTCGTTTGCGAAATTATTTGACCGAAAGGGGCAAATCCATCCCCCGAGCCGGGAAGGGGCCACGCTCAGCCCTTTGATTTTGAGGGCGTAGAAAATGCGTTTCGCCCTCGATTCGTCGGAAGCCGGCATATGTTAAAGTCAAAAAAAGGCCTGTGGAGACCCAGCTCCACAGGCTTTGCCATGAAGATCGAACTCAAACAGGGGAGTATTGGGTTGCCAAGCACACTCCCCGGTTCTATGCGACCTCCTTCAGTTCAGGACGAACAGGGGCGGGCTCTGTTTTTTCTTTCGGGTGAACAGGCGGAAGCCGAGGGTCGATCCGGCGAAAAAGTACATGTCGTTTTTTCGGTCGGGGTTGCCTCGGGTTTGCCCGACCGGGTTGGTGAGGGCATCGTTGGGTTGTTCCAAAGCTCGGTAGGAAAGGGCTGCGGCCGTGGGGTTCGATTCGCGCAGAACGGCCAGGTCCGGGTACGTTCCGGAGACGTCGTCCAGGTAGTCTGTCCAGGTTTTTCGAAAGCCGAGTTCGAAGCTGAGGCTGATTTGGGGGGTCGGGTTGATGGAGAATCCCAGTCCGAAGGGAATGGAGACCTGCGTGAGTGAATAGGGGGAAGGGCTGCCCGGCTGATGGCCCTGCCCTTCAGTGCCAAGAGGCTGCAAAGCCACCCACTCCCCGTTGAAGATCGTCTGGGGGTTAAAATGAAAGGCGGCGACGCCTCCATAGAAAAAAGGAGCGGCAAGGATGCGCTTGACGCCGAACTGCAGGAAATGAAATTCCACGATGGCGGCTGCTTCGTAAAGGGGCGAGCGGAAACTGAGGTTTCGACGGCGGACGGGTTCGAGGGTGGGGTAGTTGGCATCGGCGCCGGTCAGGGTTCCCTTGTAGAGCTGCGCCTTCAGGGCCAGACTCTTGGTCGGAAACCATCTGGCATACAGGCCATAGGCGCGCTGAATGGTCGCTACTTCGAATCGGACCTGCTGCAAGTCTCCCAGGTAATTGGAGATGCCGTAGAATCCGCCGATTTCAAGGGATTGCCCTTGAAGGGAGGGCCAAAAGCCCACTGCCGTCATCAACGCGACGGCCCAAATGGAGTGTCTCATGGTGTGGTAGTGTTTGGTTCATAGTTGACGAAAACCCTTCTTCATGGCAAGGGCGTGATTTGGGTGTCTGTTTCCGTTGGAGGCCCGGCTGCGGGCAGTGCAACGGGATACCGACTTGTCAGGTGGGAATTTGGATATGCGCCGAATGAAGGTTCGGCAAGGGAAGGATGGCTAAATGGCTTTCGGCAAAAGTACGGGCGAATCAACCCTGATGTTGCAGAAAAAATCGGAAATTGTGACTGCCAATTCGTAGGTCGAGACGGTCTTTTTTGCCACTCGAAATCGTGCAAGAATCGAGCCATCCCACCCCGAAACCACCCCCAAACCCTGAAAATCCGCTTTTTCCGGGATGCCATTGGAACCCCAAAATTCAGGTAAGGGGAAGCCTTTTCCTGGAACGACGCTGGGAACCCTTTGGCTTGCGCCTTCACCCCCGATGGTGCGGAACGTGTGGAAAATGGAACCGCCCTCCCCACATGCCTCCCCTACACTCCATGTGTGCTGAACTTCCTTTGTTTGACCTCAGGGTGGGAAAAATGGTGAGCCGAGGAGGAGTTTTCAGGGGAAATTTGCTCTATTTGTGCAACAATTAGATTTGATTGGCAAGTAGTTGTTTCGATAGTAAAACATATTGTTTCTTTTTTTGATTTTGGTGATAACTGGGTGGGAAAAGTGGACTTAATATATTTAAATTGCAGCCAAATAATGAAGAACGCGATTCGATATGCCTCATTTGATCGGAGAATATCCCTGCAAGGTGGACGCGAAGGGGAGGGTGCGCCTCCCCAACGGTTTGCTGAAAGGGTTGGGGGCGGTGAAGGGGGAGTCGGTGGAGTTTGTGATCAATCGCGGTCTGGAGAAATGCCTGGTTTTGTACCCGCTCGATTCCTGGGAACAATACTCCGGCAAAGTGGCCTCCCTGAATGGATTCAAAAGTGAATACCGGGCCTTTCAGCGTTACTTTTTTCAGGGGGCTTTTTCGCTGAGCCTGGATGCCATGGAGCGCATCAACATTCCGAAAAGCCTCATGGAGTGGGCCGGCATTCAATCGGAGGTGGTTTTGGTCGGGATGATGGACAGGATTGAGATTTGGGATAAAGAGGCCCTGGATGCGAAGGATGATTCCGAAAATATGGCTGACCTGGCCGATGCCATTTTCGGTGGCGCCTCAATGGATATGCCGTGAAAAGCTACCACGAACCTGTTTTGGCGGAAGCTGCCATCAGGGCACTGAACATACGATCGGAAGGCTGCTATGTGGATGCGACGTTTGGAGGAGGAGGGCACAGTCGCCTGATTTTGAAAGCGTTGGGAGGGGAAGGGCGTTTGTTCGCCTTCGACCAGGACGCCGATGCGGTGCAAAACCTGCCGGAGGACGACCGGCTCGTGTTCTGCCCCGCGAACTTCCGCTACCTGTGGCGCTTTCTGAGGTACTACGATTCGTTGCAGGTGGATGGGATTCTGGCCGATCTGGGCGTTTCCTCCCACCAGTTGGACGAAGCTGAACGCGGCTTCTCTTTCCGCTTCGAAGCGGAACTTGACATGCGCATGAACCGCCGGGCGAAGATTCCCACGGCGGCCGACCTGCTCAACACGCTCAGCGCCGAGCAGTTGCAGGAGCTGTTCAGCCGCTACGGTGAGCTTCGCAATGCCCGCACCCTCGCCCGCGCCGTCCTCCGCTTTCGGGAGGCAAAACCCATCCGGACGGTGGGCGACTTCATGGAAGTCGTCGAGGCGTGCACGATGGGCGACCGGCGTCGTTACCAGGCGCAGGTTTTTCAGGCGCTGCGCATTCGGGTGAACGACGAGTTGGGCGCCCTGCGCGAGTTCCTGGAGCAGGCCGGGCGCGTACTCAAGCCCGGCGGCCGCCTCGTGGTCATTGCCTACCACAGCCTGGAAGACCGCCTGGTCAAGAACTTTTTGAAAGCGGGGAACGTGGAAGGCCGCCTCGAGCGGGACTTTTACGGAAACATTCGCAAGCCCTGGAAAGTGCTTTTCAAAAAGCCCGTCGTGCCGGATGAAGAGGAAGTGCAGCGAAACCCCCGCGCCCGCAGTGCAAAAATGAGAGCCGGTGAAAAACAGCAGGTGGACTGAACGCCGGCACTACAAAGGAAGGAGCTGAACATAGTGAGAGAAAACACAGGTGCACCTTCCCCCAGAAAACCTTTTTTTCCACCATCGAAGCAAGTCAAAAGCAAGTCAATGGCAAAAGCGAAGAAGTCCCTCATGGAATACACCGCCATCGGCACTCTGGCCGCCCGCCTGGTGCTGAACAACCTGCCCATGGTGTTGGTCTTGGGGGTTCTTGGCACCGCCTACATTGCCAACGCACACTACGCAGAACGCCAGATTCGAACCATCCAGACCCTCAGCAAGGAGGTCAAGGAATTGCGTCGGCAATACAATGCCCTGAAGGCAGAAGCGATGTTGAAAAGCCATCGCGCCAACCTGGAGGAGGAAGTGGCCCGGCTCGGATTGAGCAAGGAGGCTTCCAAGCCCCGGAAGATCGTCGTTGGGCAGAAAGTGACGGTTGTCAAAAAGCCATAGGATGAACGCCATCAAGAACGAGGTACTGGTTCGCGCCTATGTGGTTTTCTTCCTGCTGCTGGTGGCAGCGGGGGGCGTGGCTTACCGCACCTTCCAGATCAGCGTCCTGGAAGGGGATAAGTGGCGTGCCATGGGCGAAAAGCTGTACCGTCGCTTCGTCAAGCTGGAAGCCGAGCGCGGGAACATCCTGACGGAAAAATCGGACCTGCTCGCCACCTCCCTGCCCTACTTCGACCTGGCTTTCGATCCCAACTCTTCCGGGATGCGCCAGGAAGACTGGGATCGCTACATCGACACCCTGGCCTATTGCCTGGCTACCTACCTGGACCCATCCTACACGCCCGGCGGCTGGAAATACTTTCTGGAGGAAAAGCGCCGCGACAGCTCCCAGTACGTGCCCCTGAAAAAGAACGCCACGCTGGCGGAAAAAGAAATGGTCGAGCAGTTTCCCCTGTTCAACCTCGGGCAATTTCGGGGAGGGCTCATCGTGCAGCGCAAGTACCGGCGGCAACGGCCCTTCGGCATCTTGGCCAACCGCACCATCGGGTACGTTCGGGGGGATTCGATTTTGGTGGGGCTCGAAGGCTACTTCGATGAGCAATTGCGGGGGAAGTCCGGTCTTCAGCTCGTCACCCGCGTTTCAAAAGATGTGTGGTTGCCCGTGAACGACTGGGCCATCGTGGACCCCGAAGCCGGGATGGACGTGGTCACCACCATTGATGTGGACCTGCAAGCCATCGTAGAGGAAGCCTTGGCCGAGGCCCTGCGGAAGCACCAGGCCAAATGGGGCACCGCCATTCTCATGGAGGTGGAAACGGGGGCCATCCGCGCCATTGCCAACCTCTCCTGGTGGCGCGACGGCGAGCTCTGGGAAACCTACAACTACGCCGTGGGCACAGCTACCGAGCCCGGCTCCACCTTCAAGCTGGCCTCCATCATGGCCTTGCTCGAAGACGGGTTGGTCCAGCTGGAAGATTCCATTGACCTGGAGCAAGGGCGCACCGAATTCTACGAAGAGACCCTCGAGGATGCGTCCTATCACGGGCTGGATTCCACCACCGTGCGCAAGGCTTTCGAGCTGTCTTCCAACGTCGGAATGGCCAAGCTCATTCAACAAAACTATGGGGAAACCAACCGCCCCGAAAAATTCATCAAGCGGCTGAAGCAATTCCACCTGGACGACCCCACGGGCATTCAGATTCCGGGGGAGGCGCAGCCTTTCATCAAGGAGCCCTTCAATGCGCAGAACCAGTGGAGCGGCACCACCCTGCCCTGGATGGCCATCGGCTACGAGGTGTTGCTCACCCCCTTGCAAATGCTCACCTTCTACAATGCCGTGGCCAATGATGGCTACCTGATGAAGCCCTATCTGGTTTCCGAGTTGCAGCATTTCAACAAGACGGTGAAGCGCTTTCCGCCCGTGCGCCTGAAGAAGCCCATCGCTTCGAGCAAGACCATCGCCCAGGCCAAGAGTTTGCTCGAGGGGGTGGTGCTGCGTGGCACGGCGGCCAAATACCAGAGCCCGAATTACAGCTTCGCCGGGAAGACCGGCACGGCTCAAATCGGCTATCAGCGCCTGAAAGACCGCACCCTGGTCAGCGGTTATCAGGCCTCCTTCGCCGGCTATTTCCCCGCGGAAAAACCCCGCTATTCCTGCATCGTGGTGATTGCGGAACCGAAAGAAGGAGGCTACTACGGCAGCTCGGTGGCCTTGCCCGTGTTTCGCCGGATCGCCGACCGCATCTTCGATACGCGACCCGAAATGTTCCCCGCCCTGAACGCCCGACCCAAACCCCTGCTGGCAAGGCGCCAACTGCCCGACCTGGACGCCGGCCACCGCCAGGACCTCCAGACGGCCCTCAGTTATCTGGGCTTGCCCTTTGTCAATCGTGCCGCCACTGACTTCGCCGTCTTGCGGCCCGACCGACAATCCGACTCTCTGCTCTTGTTGCAGCGCACCCTGCCGGACGACCGCGTGCCCAGCGTCGTGGGCATGGGCTTGCGCGACGCCCTGTTCATTTTGGAGAATCGGGGCTTGAAAGTGGAAATCGAGGGCGCCGGACGCGTTCGGCGCCAATCCATAAAGCCCGGCACAAAGGTGAACGGGCAAACCATCAGGCTCTATTTGGGTTGAGCCTGGAAAACCCTTTTGAAATGAGAACGCCGACCCCCATTCATGAAATCCGGGAGCTTTTGGGAAACCCCGAACTGCGGGGGCCGGACGACATCCTCGTGGAGGAGGTGGTCTTCGATTCCCGCAAGGTTCGGCCCGGCTGCATCTTCGTCGCCGTGACGGGCACCCAGGTCGATGGGCACCTCTTCATCCCGCAGGTCTTGGCTGCCGGGGTGCGCGCGGTGGTGCTCGAGCGCTGGCCCATCCGGGGGAAGTTGCCCGAAAACGTCGCCTTCCTGAAGGTGCCCAACAGCCGGGAGGCCTTGGCCCGACTGGCAGCCTTCAGCTACGGCTACCCCGCCCGCGAATTGAAATTGGTGGGCATCACGGGTACCAACGGCAAGACCACCGTCGCGCACTTGCTGCACGGCCTGTTCCAGGGGCTGGGGTACAAGGCGGGTTTGATTTCCACCGTCACCAACAAGGTGGGGCGCATCATTCACGACGCCACCCTCACCACACCCGACCCCCTGACCCTCAATGCCCTGCTGCGCGAAATGGTGGATGCCGGCTGTGCCTACGCCTTCATGGAAGTCAGCTCCCATGCCATCGACCAACGGCGCATCGCCGGGTTGGACTTCGTCGGCGGGGTGTTCACCAACATCACCCACGACCACCTGGACTATCACAAGACCTTCAAAAAGTACATCGCCACCAAAAAACAGTTCTTTGACAATCTGCCTGCTGAGGCTTTCGCCTTGACCAACCTGGACGACCGCCGCGGCTCCGTGATGGTGCAGAACACCCGCGCCCGGGTGGTCACCTATGCCTTGCGCAATGCCGCGGACTACCGGGCCCGCATCCTGGAGAACACCTTCGAGGGTTTGAAGCTCCAGCTCGACGGCTACGAGTTCCACTCTCCTCTGGTGGGAGCCTTCAATGCTTACAACTTGTTGGCGGCTTATGCCACCGCCCGCCTGTTGGACCAACCCCCCGTGGAAACCCTGTCCGTGTTGAGCGCCTTGCCGACGGCGGAAGGGCGCCTCCAGCGCCTTTTGCACCCCAAAGGCAAAATCATCGGCATCGTGGACTATGCCCACTCCCCCGATGCGCTGGAGAAAGTCTTGAAGACCCTGCGGGAAATCCTGGGGCGCAAGGGGCGGGTGTTGACCGTCGTCGGGTGTGGGGGCGACCGCGACAAAGCCAAGCGCCCCAAGATGGCGGCCATCGCCGCCAAATACAGCGAGCAGGTCTTTTTGACCAGCGACAACCCCCGCAGCGAAGACCCCGCCGCCATCCTGCGCGATATGGAGAGTGGCCTCTCCACAAAGGTGCGCAAGCGGGTGTTGACCATCGCCGACCGCCGCGAAGCCATCCGGGCCGCCGCCCAAATGGCCCGCAGAGGCGACATCGTGCTCGTGGCCGGAAAGGGCCACGAAAAGTACCAGGAAATCAAAGGGCAACGCCTGCCCTTCGACGATAAAGCGGAGCTGATGCAAGCCTTCCGCGAGGCCGCAGAAGAGTGAGCCTCGAACCCCGAAAGCCGCAAGAACAACCGTTTCCATAATAATAGTGGAGGGACTATTATTTATCATTCTCAGATTGTTCGCAGTTGGCAGGAGGGCTTCGGTCCTTCTGTTCCAACTGCTTCTGAGAAAGCCCTTCGCCCCCCCAATGCAAGGGGCGCCCTGAACGAAAGACCATGCTGTACGACTTGTTCAAATGGCTGGAAGCGAATTACGACCTACCCGGTGCGGGTTTGTGGGACTACATCACCTTTCGGGCGGGCGTAGCCGTTTTGCTGTCCTTGCTCATCAGCTGGGTGTTGGGCGGGCGCCTGATTCGCGCCCTGCAACGCCTGCAGGTGGGGGAGAGCGTGCGCGACCTGGGGCTGAGCGGACAAAAAGAAAAAGAAGGCACCCCCACCATGGGGGGCGTCATCATCATAGCCGCCATCATTCTGCCCTGCCTTTTGGTGGGCAACCTGAAGAACACCTACTTGCTGCTGATGCTCCTGGCTACCACCTGGATGGGAATCATCGGCTTCGTGGATGATTACATCAAGGTCTTTCGCAAAAACAAAGAGGGGCTGAGCGGCCGCTTCAAAATCCTGGGGCAGGTGGGGCTGGGGCTCATCGTGGCTCTGACCATGCTCTTCAGCGACGACGTGGTGGTGCGCATGGAATTGGAAGACGCCCAGGAGCAGGGCTATCGCATCGTCGATGTGCGCGAGCGCCCCGCCGACGGGCAGGAGGTTGCGGTGGAATACGCCTATGTGAAAACCACGCTGACCAACGTGCCCTTTTTCAAGGGCAACCAGCTGGACTACCGTAAGCTGCTCTGGTTTCTGGAAGATAACGCCCAAAAGTGGGTGTGGGTGGTGTTCGTGCCGGTGGTGATTTTCATCGTCTCCGCCGTTTCGAACGCCGCGAATTTGACAGACGGGCTGGACGGGCTGGCCACCGGGGTCAGTGCCATCATCGGCGCCACCCTGGGCATCTTCGCCTACGTGTCGGGCAATTTCATTGCCGCCGACTACCTCAACATCCTGTACCTGCCGGGCTCGGCCGAGCTGGTCATCTTTTCGGCCTGCTTCCTGGGCGCCTGCGTGGGCTTCCTGTGGTACAACGCCTATCCCGCGCAGGTCTTCATGGGAGACACCGGCAGCCTGACCCTCGGCGGCATTATTGCGGCCCTGGCTATCGTCTTGCGCAAGGAGTTGCTCATCCCCCTGCTGTGCGGGATTTTCCTGGCCGAAAACCTGTCGGTGGTCATTCAGGTGAGCTACTTCAAATACACGAAAAAGAAATACGGCGAAGGCCGTCGGATTTTCCGCATGGCGCCCCTGCATCACCACTACCAGAAGCTGGGCATGAGCGAGCCCAAAATCGTGACGCGCTTCTGGATTGTGGGCATCCTGCTGGCGGTGCTTACGGTGCTGACGCTGAAAATCCGTTGAGGTGTCATGGAAAGCAGCTGGACATGAGCTTCGATGTGGTCATTTTGGGTGGGGGAGAGAGCGGTGTGGGGGCGGCTCTGCTGGCTCGGCGTCGCGGTTTGCGGGTCTGGCTGTCGGAAAAGGGCCGCCTGCGCCCCGAACACCGTGAAACACTGACAACACACGGCATTCCATACGAGGAAGGCCGCCATACGGAGAAAAGGCTCCTCGAAGGGGAAGTGGTGGTGAAAAGCCCCGGCATCCCCGAAGAAGCCCCGCCGGTGCAGCTGTTGCGGCGCCACGGCCGGGAGCCCATCTCCGAAATTGAATTCGCCGCCCGCTTCACCGATGCCCTGTTGGTGGGCATCACGGGCAGCAACGGAAAAACCACCACCACTCTGCTGACCCACCACCTGCTGAAAAGCGCCGGGTGGGACGCGGAAGTGTGTGGGAACGTGGGCAAGAGCTTTGCCCGCTGCCTCAGCGAGGGGGAGCGCCGATGCTACGTGCTGGAGCTGAGCAGCTTCCAGCTCGACGGCATCGTCGCCTTTCGGCCCCGGGTGGGCGTGTTGCTCAACATCAGCCCCGACCACCTGGACCGCTACGGCGGCTCCCTGGAGCGCTACGCCCGCAGCAAGCTCCGACTGACGCTGAACCAGCAGCCGGAAGACTTGCTCATCTACAACAGCCGCGACGAGTGGCTCCAGCGCCTCGTCCCGACCTCGGGCACCCGCGCCCGCCTTCTGGGGCTGGAACCCCCGGAAGAAGCCCGCGGCCTCCTGAACGCAGGCGGCCGAACTTTTGAAATGCCGGAGCACAGTCTGCAAGGTGTGCACAACCGCTTCAATGCAGCCTGCGCCGTGGCCGTCGCCCTCGAGCTCGGCGTGCCGCCCGATGCCGTGCAGCAAGGCTTGCTCAGCTTCCGCAATCCGCCCCATCGCCTCGAAACGGTGGCCGATCAGGGCGGGGTGCGCTTCATCAACGACAGCAAAGCCACCAACGTGGAAGCCGTACGCTATGCCCTGCTCAGCATGGACCGCCCCGTGGTCTGGATCGCCGGCGGCACCGACAAGGGCAACGACTATGCGCCCCTCCTTCCCCTCGTTCGGGAAAAGGTGCGCGCCCTCGTTTGCCTGGGCCTCGACAACCGCAAGCTCCGCGCCGCCTTCGAGGGCCTCGTGCCCGCCATCGCCGAAACCCGCAGCATGGACGAAGCGGTGGCCCTGGCACGCAGCTACGCCCGGCCCGGCGATGCCGTCCTGTTGTCTCCGGCCTGCGCCAGCTTCGACTTGTTCCGAAACTTCGAAGACCGCGGCGACCAGTTCCGCCG
>CAZBYX010000061.1:0-15605 GCA_964496055.1 uncultured Saprospiraceae bacterium | reverse complement strand
ACTCGCAGTCACGCCGACACTACTTATTTCCACTTATTTCTACCTATCTCCACGTATTTCCACCTTATTTCCACCTTATTTCCCTGCCCTGCTCAGGGCGCGTTCATCGAGGGGAGGAACCAAAAAGCCCATTCCGTGGGAGGAACGGGCTCCATCGTCATTGGTCTCGATGAAAAGAAAACTACTTGTTCTTTTTGTTTCGGGGCGGGGCGGGCACCGGGATGCGTTTTCCGTCGAGGTACTGGATCAGGCGGGCGTGGGGAGCCTGAGGCAGGATGATTTTTTCGAGAAATTCTTGGGCGCTTTCCAGGCTGCGGAAGTTGGTTCGGATGAGGTAGGAGTAGCTGCCGTCGTCGAGTTTGTGGTAGAGCACCTTGCCGAAGCGGCGGAAGATGGGGTGGGCGGGGGTGAGGGGCTCTTCGGCGGCCTCCACCTCGATGAGGATGCCCGAGAACACGCGGGGCAGGCGTTTGAGGAAGATGGTTCGCTCGGGCATCGGGGGGGCGACGCGGGGGCGTTCTTTGGTTTCGCTTTTCAGATTGGTGCGCATGGTGTAGCTGTCGTAGAGGTAGGGCGTTTGGGCGGAAAGAACGCCTGCCAGAGCCAGAAAGCACACCAGGAAGGGGACGACCATTTTTTTCATGGGAGGTAATAATTTGTCGTTGTGGGCAGGAGAATCATTATGCCCTGGAAAACAGTCGCTTACCGATTAGAAAAAATTGTGCCAAACCCTGGGTGTTCCTTCAGGGTTGGAGCAGCACCTTGGTCCAGGCGCTAATGCCCGAGGGGCTGAGCAAACGCACCACGTAGGTGCCTGCAGGCAAACCGCTCAAATCCAGGGGAAAGGCGGGAGGGGATTGCTGAAGGAGGAGTTTTCCTTGGAGGTTGAAAACCTGGACTCGCAAAAGCTTTTCCCCCTCCCAATGGACCCAGAGGGGGCCTGGCGTGGGGTTAGGGAAGGAGAAAGGATGGGAGGGTTGTGTGGTTTGGGGGGTGGAGGTGGGTGAGCAGTTTTTGCGGTGTTGGCGGAAGAAGTTCCAGATTTCCGTGGCGGCGTCGATGTCGCGGTTGATGTAGCCGAGCAGGGGAATGGGGTTGAGCAGGGCTTCCATTCCGGGGTTGGTATGGCCTGCTCCTTCCATTCGATAAAGGACGACGGCGGCGCCCTCGTTGCAGGATGCCCAGCTCAGGCGGAGCGCTGTGCTGCCGTCGTTGGGGTCTGCGTCGGGGAGGAAGAGGGTGTCGGGGCTGTGAGCAGGGCAGAGGTTGTGGGACTTCCAAAACTGAATGGTGGCATCCGTGCCGATGACGGAACCGCCGTCGGTGAGGGGGCCCAGCATGCCACCGTCGTAGGGCACCCAGGTGTCGTCGGTGCCGTTCATGAGCAAAACGGGCGCGGAAGTGGCTGGCTGACAGCGCACGAAAACTGAGTCGGGCATGCTGGAAATGATGCTGGCATAGGCGGCGAATCGGTGGGTGGCTTCGCAGGCGAGGCGCTGCGCCATCATACCGCCGTTGGAAGTGCCCGCCACATAAACGGCACAAGTGTCGATGGGGTAGGTTTGACTCAGGTGGTCGACCAAAGTGGAGAGAAAGCCAACGTCGTCCACGCCGGCCAGCTCACTGTCCGTCACTCCGCGTCCATCTGCCCAATCATTGAACACTCCGTCGGGGAAGACAGCGAGGTATTGCGCTGTGTCGGCCACTTCGTCGAAGTGGTCCCGCTCGATGACTTGCTCGCCGTTGCCCGGCCCCCCACCATGCAACGCCATGACCAGCGGGTAGATAGAGGCCGAGGAATAGCTCTGGGGTAAGTAAAGGGTGTAGGTGCGCCAACGACCGTCATGCAAGATGCTGTCTTGCAAGAAGACCCCCTGGGCAGGCAGGGTGGCCACGGAAAGGCAGAGCAAACCAATGCTGAAGACGAATTTCATGATACCGCGGGTTTGGTGGGAAAGGAATGAGTCCACTGCCAAAAGGGTTGTGGGCTTGAAGTTTATTTCTTTGGTTATCAATGATTTATTCAAACCCCCGATTCCTCGAATCTTCGACTCCTCGGCGGAATTGGACTTTTTGCAGCAGACTCAGGAATGCTTCCATAACCGCTCCGATGGAGGCGTCCCCCATGAAGGGGCAGGCGAGAGCGTGCGGTAAATCACGGCAAAAGTGATTGAAAATCAATTGGAATTGGGTTGAGGACAGCGAAAAAAAAATTCCTTTTTTCCCGGCCTGAAGGAAAATATCGGGGAAGATAACCGCGATTTTTGTCCCCTGGGGCCTATCTTTGCGCCGTTGAGTACAGCTTCGCGCTGACAATCCTCACGAAAAGCTCTTTTATGACTGCCTGTAATTCCGTTCTCGAAACGATTGGCCACACGCCTCTCATCCGCCTCCACAAAATTACCCGCCGCCTACCGGGGGTTTTCTACGCCAAAGCCGAAAGCTACAACCCCGGTCATTCCGCCAAGGATCGCATCGCCCTCTACATGATCGAACGCGCCGAGAAGCGCGGCTTGCTCAAGCCGGGTGGCACCCTCATCGAAGCCACCAGTGGCAACACCGGCTTCAGCATTGCCATGATTGCCGCCGTCAAGGGCTACAAGTGCGTCCTCACCGTCAGCAGCAAGATCAGCAAGGAAAAGGTGGACATGCTCAAAGCCCTCGGCGCCGAGGTGGTCATCTGTCCCAAGGACGCCAAACCCGACGACCCGCGCTCCTACTACAAGATGGCCGAGCGCCTGGCCGGGGAACTGCCCAACGCCTATTACCTCAACCAGAATTTCAACCGCGAAAACGCCGAGGCACATTACCTGAGCACCGGCCCCGAAATCTGGGAACAGACCCGCGGCAAGGTTTCCGTCCTCGTGGCCAGCGCCGGCACGGGCGGCACCCTCAGCGGCATTGCCCGCTACCTGAAGGAACGGAACCCCAAAATCCGCGTCATCGCCGTGGATGCCTACGGCTCCGTGCTCAAGAAATACCACGAGACCGGCATCTACGACGAGAACGAAATTTACTCCTACCGCATCGAGGGAACGGGCAAAAACATCATCCCCGACAACGTGGACTTCGAGCTCATCGACCAGTTCGTCAAGGTCACCGACCGAGACGCCGCCCACCGCGCCCGCGAGTTGGCCCGCCTGGAGGGCATCCTGGCCGGCTATTCGAGTGGGGCGGGCATCCAGGCCTTGTTCGAAATCGAAGACCAGTTGCTGCCCCACGATGTGGTGGTCACCGTCTTGCACGACCACGGCAGCAAGTACCTCGGCAAGGTCTTCAACGACGACTGGATGCGCGAACAGGGCTTCCTCGAAGAAGAGGAAGACGCCGAAACCGCCTTGCAAACGGGCCTGCCCTGAGTGCCGCTTCGTATCTTTGCTCTCACTTTTTTGAAAAGGATTTGCCTTCCAAAAAGCTCAGCCCCTTTGGCGGCGCCCTGCCTTCGAGGGGCTCTTTTTTGCAAAACGCTATTCGGAAAACTGCCATGAAGCTCACACCCGTCGAAAAACGCCACGACCTGACCCGGGAAGAATTCCGCGAGCGCTACCTGCGCCCCCGCCGGCCGGTCATCCTGACCAACTTCGCCACCGAATGGCCCGCCACCACCAAATGGACCTGGGACTGGCTCATCCAAAAGTACGGACACCTCGAAGTGGCCCTGGTGGACAACGAGTTCCACAAGCCCGGCAAAAACTACATGGTGCCCCGAAGGAAAATGAAATTCGGGGATTACCTCCAGCTCATCCGCACCGAACCCACCGAGTTGCGCCTCTTCCTCTTCAACATCTTCCAGCATGCCCCCGAACTGACCCAGGACTTCTCCTTCCCCTACTTCATGGACAACTGGGCCAAAAAGTACCCCTTCATGTTCTTCGGGGGGCAGGGCTCCGCCGTCAATCTGCACTACGACATCGACTGCTCCTCGGTCTTCCTCACCCAGTTCGCCAACAAAAAGCGCGTGGTGCTCTTCGGCCCCGAACAAAGCCGCTTCCTCTACCAGCACCCCTTCACCGTGCAAAGCCACGTGGACGTCAACCACCCCGACTACGAAAAGTACCCCGCCTTCCGCAAAGCCCAGGGCTACGAAGCCATCATCGGGCCCGGCGAAACCCTCTACATCCCCAGCACCTACTGGCACTTCATCGACTACATCGAAGGCGGCTACAGCATGAGCCTGCGTGCCAACGACAAGCTCCAAACCCAAATCAAGGGCCTGTGGAACATCACCCGCCACTTCGTCGTGGACAAGGGCATGAACCTCCTGCTCGGGCCCAAGTGGAAAGAACTCAAGGAAACCATCGCCGACAGGCGCGCCGCCGAAGCCCTGCAAGAAGCCTGACCCACTCGCCCCGTCCCCCACGGTTTGGGTTGGTTGGAGGCGGGAGGGCGCAGGGCCGCCAAGCAAGCCGTACAAACAATCATCCACCCCTTCGAAATGCCTCTTTTCGAAGCGGTTGCGAACCATCAAGCAACGACCAATGGATATTTTCGAAAAGATTCGCAACAACATGGGCCCCCTGGGCCGCTATGCCGAAGTGGCCGAAGGCTACTTCATCTTCCCCCAGTTGAAAGGAGAGCTCAGCAGCCGAATGACGTTTCAGGGCAAAGAGATGATCGTCTGGAGCATCAACAACTACCTGGGGCTGGGCAACCACCCCGAAGTGCGGGAAGTGGACGCCCAAGCCGCCCGCGAGTGGGGGCTGGCTTATCCCATGGGAGCCCGCGCCATGTCCGGCGCCACCGATGAACACGACGCGCTGGAGCGCGAGTTGGCCGATTTCGTGAACAAGGAAAGCGCCGTGCTGGTCAATTACGGCTACCAGGGCATCATGTCCGCCATCGACGCCCTGCTCAGCCGCCGCGACGTGGTGGTGTACGACGCCGAAAGCCACGCCTGCATCGTGGACGGCGTGCGCATGCATGCCGGGCGGCGCTTCGCCTTCGAACACAACAACATCCGCAGCCTGGAAAAACACCTCAAGCGAGCCGAAGAGGTGGTCAAGAAAACCGGCGGCGGCATCCTGGTCATCTCCGAGGGCGTCTTCGGCATGCGCGGCGACCAGGGCAAACTGCGCGAAATCGCCGCCCTGAAAGAAAAGTACAACTTCCGCTTCCTGGTCGATGACGCCCACGGCTTCGGCGTCCTGGGCGCAACGGGCGCCGGCGCCGGCGAAGAACAGGGCGTGCAAAACGAAATCGACATCTACTTCGCCACTTTCGCCAAATCCATGGCCAGCATCGGAGCCTTCCTGGCCGGCGATCGCGACATCATCCAGTACCTGAAGTACAACATGCGTTCGCAGATTTTCGCCAAGTCCCTGCCCATGGCCATCGTGGTGGGCGCCCGCAAGCGTCTCGAGCTGCTGCGCACCCGCCCCGAACTGCGCGCCAACCTCTGGCGCAACGTCCACGCCCTCCAAAACGGCCTGCGGGAAGCCGGCTTCGACCTGGGCAACACCAACAGCTGCGTCACCCCCGTGTACCTCAAAGGCGAGACCGAAGAAGCCATGGCCATGGTGTTCGACATGCGCGAAAACTTCGGCATCTTCACCTCCATCGTCGTCTATCCCGTCATCCCGCGGGGGATGATCATCCTGCGGCTCATCCCCACCGCCTACCACACCCAGGAAGACATTGACGAAACCTTGCGGGTGTTCAAAATCATCAAGGATCGCCTCGAATCCGGGCTTTACAAAGCACAAGCGGGGCGCTACGCCGTGGTCGGCTGAGAAAGGAGGCCCCCGGAGAACGCCGGGCAACGGGCGGAGACCCTGCAGGGTCTTCGCCCGTTTGCGTTTTGGGGGAGGGGGTAGGGGAGGGGCAAAAAAAAAATGGAGCCCCCACTGGTCACACCGGGCTCGGGGAAGCGCCGTTCCTCCTCGAAAGGAGGGGCGGGCGAAACCCGTCCCCCGGGCGGCTGGGCTGCCCTGTGGCAGCTCAGCATGGGAGCTCCGGTGACATCTACCCCAGCGCCGGCCCGACACGGCCGAGGCTGGGGCGATGCCTCAAACCCTTGCCACACACTTCAAACCCACCTACGGGCGGCTGGCAGGGCGGAGTTTAGTGTTTCAATGATGCGTCGTTTTCCGTCTTTGATAATAGGGCTTCGATGCGGCGGGTTTCAGGCGCCTTTCAGGGAAGATGTGCGTACCAAACCATTCAGGGCGAGGGATCGGAAGAGAACAGGAGGTCGGATTGGGTGCTCATGGGACCAATAGTTTTCTTCGGCATCGTGTTTTGTGACATCTCAAATTGTGGATTGCAAATATACATTCTATTCTGAGGCATGTCAAAATTTTCCCTTCCAATTCCTTACGAATTTTCCCTTTCCTCCATGTGCCCCGAAACCGTGACTTATCCTTCCCTTGGCCTCCGACGACAACTTTGACATCAAAAAGATTACAACAAAAAGTTTTTAGACGGGTGAAGGGCAGCTGAACAACAATTTGCCTGCCCGCATAAATTGCACAAAATCAAGCGACTGAAAGGTTTGAGGTGTGAAGGGAGGGTTTGGTTCGACACATTTTGAAATAAAATGTTTTGAATTTTCTTGCACAAGTGCGCGGAATGAGGCACTTTTGTAGCAAATAAATGACATTCGCATGGAACTGGAAGTCCTGGTAAGCAAAAAGGGAACGAAAGTGGTCACCGCCAGCAACCTGCACCAGGTGCTGGAGTTGCCCAAATCCCAGTATGCCGCCAACCTCAGAAAGTGGCTCCACGACGTGTACGAGTTTCGCGACGGCATCCGCAAGCCCCGAAAGATGAAGGACTACGCCGAGCGGCGCTGCGCTTCCCAACTGCTCGACGATTACTACCTCACCGTGGAGCTGGCCAAGCTCATCACCCTGAATTCGCGAAGCAAAAAGAAACAGAAGTATGCCCGCCACCTCTTGCAACTGGAAGACCAGGTGGAGCATGCCGAGCTCTTCACCAAGGAGCAAGTGCTGGCCCTGCTGGACCTGGCCCGCGTCATGGGGCTGGTATCCTGTCAGCAGGCCACCGAAGCCCGTCACCTCGAAACCTACAAGGAACGCAACGGTGGGCGCCCCCATCGCTGGTGGGAGTTCCGGGCTTCGTTGCTGGGCTATTCCCGCACCGAATTGGAAAAAGCCCTGCAAAGCCGCGGGCGCTGCGCCAAAAAGAAAAACCTGCGCGAATTGCTCTTCGAATACGACAAATACGAGATGGTGCGCATGGCCGTCATTGACCTGTTCATGGCGCTGGGCAAATCGGAGCGCTACGCCAAAAACATGGGCGATTTGGCCAAAATCTTTGCCCGGGAGCTGCGCGTGGAAATCTTCGACGACCGGGAAGGGGTGCCGGAGGCCTTCCTCCCCCCCGTGAACCGCGAGCTGGTGGAGGAAATCAAGGGCTGTCGGGAAGGGCGCCTGCTGACCCTGTGGTCGGAGTCCAAGTGCACCGCATGAATGAACCCTGCCCACGACGAACCCCGTTGCCTTGTTGTGGGGAATAACTGCCCAACGAATTTTTCACCCTCAACTTTCCTTTTCATGAATCGAATCGCCCACTTTGAAATCCCTTCCGACGACCCCGGACGCAGCATGGAATTCTACAGCCGGGTTTTCGGCTGGAAATTCCAGCAATTCGCCGACCAACCCTACTGGCTGGCCATGACCGGGGACAAGGAAAAACCCGGCATCGACGGCGCCATCATGAAAAAGCGCGACCCGCGCCAACCCGTGGTCAACACCATCGCCGTGGAAGACCTCGACGCCATGATGGAGAAAGTGAAAGCCCATGGCGGCACCATCGTCGTGGAAAAGATGCCCGTCCCCACCGTCGGTTGGGTGGCCTACTTCACCGACCCCGACGGCAACATCCACGGGCTGTGGCAAGAAGACCGCAACGCTGGTTGACAGTGCCTTTTTTGTTTCTGACAGGTTTAGCGAGACCCTTGCCCCTGCGGCAGGGGTTTTTTGCTTTCCCCACGACCGGAGGAGCCGCCGCCTCCCGCCTTCTTTCCAAGGGGGCTTATAGCTCCGGTGATTCAGGCTGAATACATTTCAGGGCGGCCAGACTCTCTTCGGTTTCCCGGCTCCTCGATTCCGCTCTCCCTCAAACCCTCCAACCCTCGCTTCCCAAATCGTCAAATCCTCGGTTCCTCAAATCCTCGTTGCGTGATATCCATCCTCATTCGCCGGCGCTATAAACGAAGGGCATACCCCTATCTCCAACCTCCCACCCTTCCTTTTGGAGGGCAGGGGTTCCGAGGTTTGCAGGGAGGGGCGCGTTACTTTTTCCATTCCGTTTTTTCGGTGCGGGTCAGGATTTGGCAGCCCTGTTTTTCAGCGAAGATGATGCCGAGGAGAATCAAAGCGAGGACGAGGGCGATGCGCTCGCTCCATTTGAACAGGCTGATTCCCTTGACCCCCGGGCGGCTTTTGCCCTTGGGCGGGGGCGGGGCGGCGGGTTGAGGGTTGTCCGGTTTTCGCTGGTTTCGAGGGCGGTGTCGGTTTTGGTTGCGTCTTTGGCTCATAGGGTGGAGCTTGTTTTCAAAAGTCCATTTTCAGGCGCAGGTTGATGCGCCTGGACGTCAGGAAATTGGGGATGGCGAATTGCTGGTTGAAGATGGTTTTGATCCAGGTGTTGGCGGCCTGGTTTTGCACTTTCATGAGGTTGAAGACTTCGAGGCTGAGCCAGGTGTTGCGGGTGAAGCCGAGGAAGTGACGGGGCTTGCGGTCTTTCCAGGCTTCGTTCCACAGCAGGGCGCTGAAGCCGATGTCCACGCGGTGGTAGGGGTCGAAGCGGTAGGGGTTGCGATAGACGCGGTTGTCGTCGCGCAGGCCGAAGGGCAGGCCCGTGCCCACGAAGACGCTGAGGTGCATTTTGAAGTTTTCGTTCTTGGGCAGGTAGTCCTGGAAGAAGACGCTGAGGGTGAGGAATTGGTCGGTGGGGCGGGGCACGTACTTGACGGGGGTTCCTTCGGTTTCCCCGATTTTGCGGGTCAGGTGTTGGACGCCGCGGATGCGCTCGCGGGCTTGCAGGAGGCTGAGGTTGAACCAGCTTTCGGCGCCGGGCACGAACTCCCCGTTCAGGCGCAGGTCCAGGCCCGCCACGTACCCTTCGGCATCGTTCTGCCCGGAATAGCGAATCCGGACGTTCTCGATTTCATAGCTGACCAAATCCCAGAGGTGCTTGTAGTAAGCCTCGGCGATGAGGCGGAATTTTTTGGTGCCCAGTCCCCCCCAGTGAAAGTCATAGGTGAAGCCCCCCACGAAATGCAAGGACTTCTGGGAGCGCAAATCGGTGTTCACCACGCCCTCCTGGTTGCGCATTTCCCGGTAGAAGGGGGGCTGGAAGTAGTAGCCGGCGGCCAGCTTGTAGGAGATGTCCCGCTTGCCGTGCAGGGGCTTGTAGAGGAGCTGGGCGCGAGGGGTGAGGAAGGGTTCGCCGTTGAGGTCCCAGTAGCCGGCCCGCAGGCCGAAGGAGAGCTTCAGCTCCCCGACGCTGTCGCGCCGCCAGGTGTAGGTGTTCTGGAGGTAGGCGCTCAGGCGGTTGGACTGGAGGTTGTTCTCCGACTTCAGGACGCTGAAGAGCCGCACGGCGCTGGTGTCGTAGGGCAGGGAGTAACCCGCCGAATCGAGGCGTTCCCATTCGTTGATGAAGTCGTCGATGCGCTCGTTCTGGTATTTGAGGCTCCACTGCAGGAAGTGGCTTTTCACCAGGGCGGGGTCTTGGGTGGGTAGTTGCAGGTCGATGCCGCCCTTGAATTCGGCGTTGGTGACCACGGCGTCGAGGAAGTTGCGCACGAACTGGTGTTGGGTGCCCGTACCGAGCTCGGCGATGACTTCACCGAAGTCGTCGCTGCCCAGGTCGGATTCGATTTGGCGCAGGCTGTAGCGCCCGATGATGTCGAAGCGTTCGTTTTCGTCGCTGCGAAAAGTGGAGGCCATCCACTTGAGGAAGAAGGGGTTTTTGGGGCGGTCGGGCAGGTAGGTGAGGTGCACCCCGCCCAGGGTGGTGGTGAAGTCGTCGATTTCCTGCCCCTCGAAGACGGTGAAGAGTTGCAGGGCGAAGTCGATGAGCCCCAGGGCGGTGCTGCGCGTCTTGGGGACGAACTGATAGACGCTGCGGTTGTAGTTGCCCAGGAAACCCACCTGCCAGTCGCGATTCAGGTCGTAGGTCAGGTAGGTTTGGAGGTCCCAGAAGTTGGGGGCGTACTCGCCGGTGACGTCGAGGGAGCCGAGCAGATACCTGGTGGTTTTGTAGCGAGCACCGACCAGGTAGCGCAGTTTTTTGCGATGGTCGCTTCCGGGTTGCCAGCTGCCCTCCAGGTGAGCGCTGCCGCCCAGAAGGCTGGCGCCGACGCTGGCCCGAAAGGCTTCCGGGCGCTTGTAGTGCACGTCGAGCACCGAAGCCATCTTGTCGCCGTATTTGGCGTCGAAGCCGCCCGAGGAGAACGACAGACTCTGGATGAGGTCCAGGTTGGGGAAGGTGAGCCCCTCCTGCTGCCCGGCCCGGATGAGCTGCGGGCGGTAGATTTCGAAATCGTTGACGTACACGAGGTTTTCGTCGTAGTTGCCTCCGCGCACGTTGTACTGGCTGGTCAATTCCCCACCGCTGCCGCTGCTGGTGCCCAGGGCGATGTGGGGCAGCACGCTTTCGAGGTTGCCGGTGGTGCTGGGCAGCAGTTTCACGTCGCGCACGTCCTCCTGTACCATGCCTCCCTGCTCGATGCGGCTTTCGGTTACGATGACTTCCAGCCCGCTGTCCATCCCCGCCAGGCGGACGTTGATTTCCATGCGGCTGCGCACGGGCAGGGGGCTCACCTCCTGCCGCGCCTCCTTATAGCCGATGCGGGTGAAGACGAGGATGAAACTTTGCTCCGCCGGAACGACCAACTCGTATTTTCCTTCAGCGTCGGTTTCGGTAGCGGTGTTGCTGCCCTGAATGAAAACGGTGGCCAAATCAATGGGGGCACCGGTGGCGGCGTCTTCCACTTTTCCGTAAACGAGGGCCTGATTCTGCCCCGGGAGGGGGAGGGTGAGGGCGAGGAGCAGAACGGCGGCAAGGGGGACTCTCCTGAGGGTGTTCATACTGAGGGATTAAGCCATTTGCGCGTCGATGCCGATGGCCTTCATGCGGGCAATGACCTCGAGGGGGTCGGCGGCTTTGAAAACGCTGCTTCCCGCCACGAGCACGTCGGCCCCGGCTTTCAGGCACGCCTCGGCGTTTTGCAGACCCACACCCCCGTCCACTTCCAGCAGGGGGCTCAGGTTGCGCTCCTGGCACATTTGACGCAGGCGGCGCAGTTTGGGCAGGGTCTGATAGATGAAGCGCTGGCCCCCAAACCCGGGATTGACGCTCATCAAACATACCAGGTCCACCTCTTCGAGGATGTCCTCCAATTGACTCACCGGGGTGTGGGGGTTGAGGGCGACCCCCGCCCGCGCACCCGTGCCCTTGATTTGCTGCACCACCCGGTGCAAGTGCGGGCAGGCTTCGATGTGCACGGTGATGTTGTCCGCCCCGGCTTCGCGGAAGGCCTCGACGTAGCGCTCCGGCTCCACGATCATGAGGTGGACGTCGAGGGGCTTGCGGGCCATTTGCTTCATGGCCTGCACGACAAACATGCCAAAGGTGATATTGGGCACGAAGCGACCATCCATTACATCCAGATGAAACCAGTCGGCCGCGCTGCGATTGACCAGGTCGAATTCTTCATTCAGCCGTGTGAAATCAGCTGCCAGTATCGAGGGGGCTACCAGATGTTTCATGCCGCAAAGGTAAGCACCCACACCCGCCCCCTTCCCCCGCCGGCCCTTTTTTGGGGGCGAAAAAAGTACTCCCGTCCGCGGCGGGGGGCTTCTTCGCGGGAATCCCGCTCGTCGGAGGTGGGGGAAGCCACCCATTCCTCTTTCGTTTATTGGGTCGGTAATTCAGGTTGAATACCTTTCAGGACAAGACATCAAACCCTCGTTTCCTCGGTTCTTCAAATCCTCAAATCCTCTTTCCATTGTCATTCACCGGTGCTTTATTCATTGGAAAGGGGCATTGATACCTTCCCGTTGTCGATTTGTGAAAAATGGGTATTCATTTCTGGCATTTGTGAATTTTTTGCCATATACTTGTGCATTAACTGAAAAGCCAATAAACCTCAAGGAGCCAATGACTATTCTCTCCTGCGTGTTCCCATCTTTCAGAGTAATTTGACACCGGGTCCTCCAGAAGTCAAAGCTTCTAATTATCCATTCAGAGTAACTTTCCTTCGCGACGCCCCTTGGTGGGTCGTTTCGCCCCGTACGCCTTAAACAGAGTTTGAATTAAAAACCTACCTGCACTCCTGCAGCCCTATGTGTGCTGTGGAGGGCGAGGGTGAAAAATACTCTGTTTTAAGCCGTACACTCTTTTGCTGCGGCCGATACTCGTTATTGGCTGCGGCTTTTTTCCTCATTCTTTCGAATTTCTGGAAAAAGTACAGCTGGCAGGGGTAATCCAATTCCTAACTTAAAACAAAGGAGTATGAAACCCCAAGTTTTTATTCTTTCCGCTCTGCTGGCTTTGGGTTCCGTTCTTTCCCTCGAGGCGCAAAAGCAGTACACCTTTCCGAATCGTCTGATTCAGAAAGGGCAAGTCGATATTTTCGCTACGGTGGGATGGGTGCCGACTTTCATGGCCGACAAAGGCCGGCAATTGTTGCCCCCGATAAACGTGGGCATGGATTACATGGTCAGCCCGAACCTCAGCGTTGGGGCGGCCTTCGGGTACTCTCTGACCCGCTCCGCTTCCATCGAGCTGGCCGATAATTCGCACGGCACCTGGCAGACGAGCTACTACGAATTCGGCGTGCGTACGGGCCTGCACCTGACCCGCTGGGACAACTTCGACCTCTATGGGGGGCTGGCGTTGAGCTACCACCTCTCGAATGTGGAGGCCAGCAACGAAGCCCTGTTGGAAATGGGCAAAAAGCGGGGCGTACGCGGCAGCTCCGGCAAATTCATCCCCGCGGGCTTCCTGGGGGTGCGCTATGCTTTCAGCGACCGCTGGACCCTCATGGCGGAAATGGGCTACGGGGTGAGCCTCTTCCGAACCGGAGTGGGCTTGTTCTTCGGCTACGAGAAACCTTACCGCCAACGCATGCACGAAAAGGCCCTCGAAAAAAGGAAAACGGAGGGCAAATGAGATGAACGAGCCGGCACGACCGGATAAAAAAAGCGGACCTGCCACCCAGGCAGGTCCGCTTTTGCATTGGGGGGGGAGGGGTTTCGGGTTACCAGGAGATATCGTCCTCGGAAGTGATCTCGCTGTTTTTGCCTTCTTCGTCCTCCACCTCGTCTTCGCCGTCGAACTCGTTGGCTGCCTGGCGGGCTTCCCATTCTTCATGACGGCGGGTGAATTCGTCGTAGTCGTAGTCGGGCATGAGCTCTTTCTTCACGTGGTCCACCACTTCCTGCAGGCCGTCCACGAAGCGGTTGAAGTCTTCCTTGTAGAGGAAAATCTTGTGGCGCTCGTAGCCGTGGCCGTTCAAACGCTTGGTACTTTCGGTCAGGGTGATGTAGAAGTCGTCTCCCTTAGTGCGACGCACGTCGAAAAAGTAGGTTCTCCTCTTGCCGGCACGCACCTTTTTGGAATACACACTCTCGAATCTCTTTGAATTGTCCACTTTTACGAGATTTAGTTAAAAAATGCACGTTGGTTGAATGACGACCGACCGTCTGAGAGGCGGCATACGGTGCAGTGCCCGGAAATTCCGAGCTTTACAAAAGTAGAGATTTGAGCCAAATATCAAAACCGCCCCGGGAAATTGTGGGGGGGGGGTGGCGGGTAAAAGCGAAGGGGCCGCCCACGATTGCGGGCAGCCCCTTCGCGGTTGGGGGGCGGCGCGCCGGGCTCAGTCTTGCACCACTTCAAAATTCACCTGAGCGGTGACGTCCGGATGGAGCTTGACCAGCGCGGTGTAGGCGCCGAGGGTCTTCACCTCTTCGGGCATCTCGATGATGCGGCGGTCGATGTCCAGGTCGAATTTTTCCTTGATGACCTGCGCCAACTGGACGTTGGTCACGCTGCCGAAGATCTTGCCGCTGGTGCCCGCCTTGGCAGGAATGCTGAGCACTTCCGATTGCAGCTTCTCGGCGATGGCCTGGGCTTCCTCGAGCAGCTTGGCCATCTTGGCTGCTTCGCGGGCTTTGTAATCGTCCAGGCGGCTGAGGTTGGTCTTGTTGGCGATGATGGCCTTCCCTTGCGGGATGAGGTAGTTGCGGCCGAAGCCGTCTTTGACTTTGACCACCTCGAACTTCTCGCCGACCTTCTCTATATTTTCCAGGAGGATGACTTGCATGATTGAAGGGTTTTGAATTCAAAAAAAGCGCCCCCGGGCGGCGGGGACTATTTCAGCAAATCGGTCACGAAGGGCAGCATGGCCAGGTGCCGGGCCCGCTTGACGGCGGCGGCCACCTTGCGCTGATACTTCAGGGAGTTGCCCGTAATGCGGCGGGGCAGAATCTTGCCCTGCTCGTTGACGAACTGCACCAGAAAGTCGGGGTCTTTGTAGTCGATGTACTTGATCCCGTACTTTTTGAAGCGGCAGTACTTCTTGCGGGTTTGGTTGATGTTCGGATTGCTGAGGAATTTTATTTCTTCTCTGGAAGCCATGATTCAAGCATTTTGGATGAAAAAATGAGGGGGCGGGAGGTCATTCTTCCTCCTCGGTGGCGGCGGTTGCTTCCTCGCCGTCTTCCTTTTTCTTGGGCTGCTGGGCGGCACGCTGGGTTTTCATGTCTTCTTGCCAGGCGCGCAGGGCTTCCCATTCGCCTTTGGCAGCCAGTTCGGCCTGGCGCGGCCAGGTCGAGGTATCCTGATTGACGAAGCGGTCGCCTTCGGCGGCGAGAATTTCCGAAATCTGTTCGGGGGTCATTTCCGCCAGCTGCTTGAAGGTGGTGATGCCGGCTTTTTTCAACACCTCACTCACTTTGGGCCCGATGCCCTCGATGCGCTTGAGGTTGTCGCCGTGGGGGCTGGTGGGTTGCTTGGGCTTCTGCGCCTTGACGGTTTCGCTGCCCAGCTTGATGCGCTTCTTGCTGGGGGCAATCTTGCCCTCGCGTTTGTCCTGGTTGTACTTGACGCCGTACTTGTCGAGCTTGACGGTGAGGAAACGCATGATGCGCTCGTCGCGGCGCATGTTCAACTCCAGCGGGTCGATGACCGCCCCGTTGGGGGCCTGGTACTCGATGCAGTAGTAAATGCCGGAGGTTCGCTTGTTGATGGGGTAGGCCAGTTGCCGCAGCCCCATCTCATCGACGTGGACGATTTTGCAGCCGTTTTGCTGCAGGAAGTCCACGTACTTTTGCGCTGTCCCTTGAATTTCATCGCCCGACAGCACCGGATCGACGATGAAAGTGACTTCGTAATTTCGCATGGAAGTCGGTGTTGGTGATTCGGAGCGACAAAACCCGACCCGAGGGCCGACCTTTCCCGTCTCCTTTTCCCGTGGTTGAAAAGAACGTTTTTCGAAAGCGGGCGCGAAGATAGGGAAATCCGCTCTTTTTTCCAGCTCCCCGTCACGCGTTTGAGGATTTGGCGATTCGAGGATTTGGCGATCTGACAGTTCCCCGTCACGCGTCATGTCCGTCACGTCCGTCACG
>CAZBYX010000060.1:7005-15749 GCA_964496055.1 uncultured Saprospiraceae bacterium | reverse complement strand
GTTGGGGTGTGATAGAGTGGAGAGTTTAGAGTGGAAAGTTTAGAGTTGGGTGGGGTGTGGGTTTGAGAGTTAAACCGCAGTGCTTCGCAGCTTTTTTCGCAGTTGACCGCAGTGGGTGGGGGCGCGGGTTGGGGACAATTTATTTCCATTTGTCTCCAGGTATTTCCACCTGTTTCGATGTCTCGCCCATCGCGCACCCCGAAGACCCTGAAACCGTGAAACCTTGAGACCGTGGAACCTTGAAACCTTGAGACCCTGAGACCTCTTATTTCCATTTGTCTCCACCTATTTCCATTTGTTTCGATGTCTTGCCCGCCCTCTCGCCTCAAACCCTCCCTTCGATTTTACGATTTTACAGTTCAGCGATTTTACAATGGGTGGGTTTGGAGCTTGCGGGGGAAGAAAAAACTGTTCACTCAGTTGAAAATCTGTTCAATCTGTGGTTAAAACTAGCCCAAACCTCAAACCCCACCCCCTCCCTTCGATTTTACGATTTTACGGTTTTACGATTCAGCGATTTTTCAGAACCTTACGCACGATGATTTCCCCGTTAGGCAGGAGCGCCTGTAGCAGGTAGAGCCCAGGGGGGAGGGGTTGGAGGTTCAGGGTGAGGGTGGGACTTTCCAGGGGGCTTTCCAACAATAGTTTTCCGTGGAGGTCGAAGAGTTGGACACGTGCCGGAAGGAGCCGGGGCGAAAGTTGAAGGAGGAGCGTACCCTGCGTGGGGTTCGGCGAAACGGTGAACAGGAGGGCGGGAGCGACCTCGGCGGTGGCGGACACCGTACCGTCCATTTTGAAGTTGGTGCCGAAGGCGCCGAGCCCGCCGCGCCAGTTGCCCACGACCATTTCGAGGATGTCGTCGCCGGTGAGGTCGGCCAGGGCGGGGCGGGTGATGGTGCCTTCGCGCCAGCCGCCGAAGCGGGGATTCACCTGCGGGAAGGGGCCGGAAGCGAGGTTGGCCGGCTCGACGAAGTAAAGCTGCAGGGAGCCCTCCTCGCTGCCGCTGAGGATGAAGAGCGAGTCGCCGCTGCCGAGCACCACCGGAGCGCTGTAGCCGGTGACGTAGAAGGGCTCCGAGGTGTTGATTTGCCCCAGGAAGGGGTTGTTGGGCGCTTCGTCGGGCACGGGGTGGAACTGGGGGTTCCCGACGCTGCCCTGATTGGGGAAGAAGTTGAGGTTGCCGTTGCGTTCGCCGATGACGAGGTCGGGCAGGCCGTCGCGGTCGAGGTCGGCGACGGCGGGGGTGGAAAACTGCCCCACATTGATGCCCTGCCAGTTGGGCTCGATGGGGCCGAACTGCATGGGATTGCCGGGGCCGGCGAGGTTTTCGGCGAAGAAGAGGCTGCCGAAGCGCTCTCCGACGAGCAGGTCGAGGTCGCCGTCCTGGTCCAGGTCGGCGAAGGTGGGGGCGAAGGAGTGGGGGTTGGGGGCGACCTGTGCCAGGCTGCGGAAGCCGAGCCAGTCGTCGTCGGCCAGTTCGAAGGCGGGCTCGGAAGCGGAGCCGACGTTGAGGAAGAGGCGCAGGCGGCTGTCGATGTCGCCGGGGATGTCGTCCAGCAGGGTGTGGTCGTGGTTGCCGACGACGAGGTCGGTCAGGCCGTCGCCGTTGACGTCCGCCAGAGCGGGGTTGGCGCCCGTGCCGAAATCGAGCATTTCGTTGACGAGCAGGTCGCGCTGCTGAAAGGCGAAGGCGGGGGTTTCGTTGCTTCCGAGGTTTTTGTAGAACCAGACGACTTCGCGGTCCAGGGTGGCGTTGATGTTGTTGGGGGCGGCGACGAAGTCTTTCAACCCGTCGTTGTCGAGGTCGATCCAGTAGGCGGCGGGGAAATCGGGGATTTCCACACTGACGCCGTCGGAGTCGAAGGTGGGGTCTTGCTCGGTGATCCAGGCCGATTGGGGGGTGCCTCCGTTTCGCCCGAAGTTGATGGTGGGGAAGAGCAGGTCGCCGTAGAAGAGGTCTTTGTCGCCGTCGTTGTCCATGTCGATGGTCAGCAGGGTGGAGCCGCCGTGGAGGGGTCCTTCGTGGGGGTGGGTGGGGTCGTGGAAGGGGTTGGCGCACTCGTTGCCGTCGGGGCTGAGGTTGAAGGTGGGGCTGAAAGGGGTGATGGCGAAGCGCCCCCAGCAGTCGTCCTGGATGACGAAGAGCAGGGAGTCGCGGCCGAAGCCCTCTTCGACGCTGCGGTTCTGATACCAGACCAGGTGCGCCCCGGAAAGGGCGGTGGACAGGACGTCGAGGTCGCCGTCGCCGTCCAGGTCGTCGATGGCGGGGTATTCGGGAAACTGGGCCAGGACGTTGGTGCAGGAACCATTCGAGAGCCGGACGGGCAACACATCGAACTGAAAGCAGGGGAAGCGGATGCGGTCGAAAGCCAGCAGCGAGCCTTCGCGCCGCCCTTTGTACACCTTGAGCCCCGGGATGGACTCATCGCCCGCCGAGGCAAAGATATCCGCCACACCGTCGCCGTCGTAATCGCGCAGGAGGACGTAGTGGTCCACGGGCGGGAAGGCGGGGATGTATTCGGGGGCGAAGGCGTAGTTCGTCTCTCCGGGTTGGGTGGCGAGGTTGAGGAAGGTCAGGTGCACCCCTCCGATGCGGTCGAAGATGTAGAGGTCAAGCTTGCCGTCGCCGTCCAGGTCCACTTCCGAAAACTGGGGGGCGTTGAGGCCGCCGGTAAAGGGGGCTTGCAGGTTCACCCCATCAACGGTGACGGGGATGTCGAGCCGGGGGAAGGTTTGAGCGGCACCGAGCAGCGGCAGGACAAGGGTGAGAGCCAAAAGGATTGCTGGGCGTGAAAGAGGCATGGGAAGGGTGTTTGGCGGTCAAAGGAAATCTTCGTTCTTTCGTGGCCGGTCAAAATTAGAAATCCACAAGATGAAAAACCGCTTCCGGATTGGCATTCTCGCCATTTGTTTGGCAGCAGTCAATCTTCAGGCCCAGAACGACACCCTCGCCCCAACCCTGCCCCAACCCGCTCCCCTCGAACTGGCTTCCTTCCAAATCGTGGAGTCCAACGGGCGGCTCTTCGTGCAGTCGCCGGGAGCTGAAGGGCTTGCCAGGGTGCAACTTGGTGGCGAACCCCTCGAACTGGTCTTTTCCGGGGGCCGTGCTCCCCTGACCCTCGAAATCGAACCGGCAGGAGCCCTTTACTTTTTTGAGTGGGCGCCGGAGCGTTTCGCCCTCTACCATTTGGCTGCGAGGGGAGAGCGGGGCTTCCGCATTCGGGCCATTCCCTTGTGGTTGTCGCTCGTGCCACCGCTGATTGCCATCGGTCTGGCGCTGTTGTTCAAAGAGGTGCTGGTGTCTTTGTTCGTCGGCATCTGGAGCGGTGCCTTCATAGCCGGCGGGCTGCGGGTGGAGTCCTTCTATCACTGGTTCAAGAGTTTGTGGGATGTGGTGGAGCACTACATCATCGGGGCGCTGAACGACAGCGGCCACCTGTCGGTGTTGGTATTCAGTGCATTGATTGGGGGCATGGTGGCCGTCATATCGCGCAACGGCGGCATGGCGGGGGTGGTGAAGGCTTTGTCGCGCTATGCCCGCACGCCGCGCAGCTCGCAGTTCGTCACCTGGCTGTTGGGGGTGGCCATCTTTTTCGACGACTACGCCAACACCCTCATCGTCGGCAACACCATGCGCTCGGTTACCGACCGCTTTCGCATCTCGCGCGAGAAGCTGGCCTACATCGTGGACTCGACCGCCGCCCCGGTTGCCGCCGTCGCTTTCATCACCACCTGGATAGGGGCGGAGCTGGGCTACATCGGTGACGGCCTGCAGGCGGTGGAAGAGAGCTTCCCGGCGGGCTGGTCGCCCTATGCCGTTTTCCTGGCCTCGCTCAAGTACGGGTTCTATCCCTCGCTGGCACTGATTTTCATTCTCCTGCTGGTGTTTTTCAACCGCGATTTCGGGCCCATGTGGGAAGCCGAAAACCGGGCCCGCACCACGGGCCAGGTCGCGCCGATCGACCCGGAAGCCGGGGAAGGGGAAGCCCTCGAAGACCTCTCCCCCGTGGCCGGTTCCCCCGAAAAGGCGCGCTATGCGGCCTTGCCGGTGCTCACCGTCATCGCCCTGACGGTGTTTGGGTTGGTGGATACGGGGATGAGTGCGGTGTACGCCGAGCTGCAGGGCGCCGGCGTGTCGGTGACGCAGTCCTGGGGCTCCATCTGGGGGCAGATGGGGGCGGTGCTGGGCAGCGAGAGCGGCTTTTTCGCCAAACTGGGCCACCTCATCGGCAGTTCGGACAGCTACGTGGCTTTGCTGTGGGCTTCGGTCACCGGCGTTCTGGTGGCCATGGTGATGACCCTCGGGGGGCGCATCATGAAGCTGACGCAGGTGATGTCCACCCTGCTGACGGGCTTCAAGACCATGCTGCCGGCCTTGCTCATCCTCACGCTGGCCTGGTCGCTGGCCGCCACCACCGAAGAGCTGCACACGGCGGACTTTCTGGCCGGCACCATCACCGGCAACGTCAGCCCCTACCTTCTGCCGCCGCTGGTGTTCGTGCTGGCAGCCGTCACTTCCTTTTCCACCGGCTCCAGCTGGAGCACCATGGCCATCCTTTACCCCCTGGTCATTCCCATCACCTGGGCGGTGGCTCACGATGCAGGCATCGACGAAGCCCATGCTCTGGAGCTGTTTTTCAATGTCATTGCCGTCACTCTGGGGGCATCCGTCATGGGCGACCACTGCAGCCCCATTTCGGATACGACCATCCTCAGTTCGCTGGCTTCCGATTGCAGTCACATCGAGCACGTTCGGACTCAATTGCCCTATGCCCTGGTGGTGGGCACCGTCAGTCTGATTTGTGTGACCGTCAGTGCATATCTGGGGGGCGGGTGGCTGCTCAACTGTTTGTTGCTGGCGGCGGCGGTGGTGATTCTGGGGCTCCTGGTGCGTCGGTGGGGGCGGCCGGTGCCGGAGTAAAAAGGGCGGCTATCGCATCGGGGGGAATATGTACCTTTGCCTCCGGAACCAACCCTTTTTCCTTTCCCCGCCAGGAAAACAATTTGCACCCCTCTTTTAACGTAATAGCCTGGAAGCCAACTGATATCGGGCCTGCCCCAACCCTATTCGCCAATCTGAAAACTAAAACTGTCGAACAATGGACCAAAATGCATCGCAAAGGCTGACTGCCATCGCCGCCATCGTCGTGGTCGTCTTGCTGGCCATCAATGCCTACCTGCTCTACGCCAAATACAAGCAGGACAAAATCATTCGCCAGCAGGAAGCCGAACTGGTGGAAGCCGATAAGCTGAACGCCGAGCTGGAAAAGCAATACAACGAAGCCTTGGCCGAGCTCGAAGAAGCCAAAGGCATCAACGAAGAGCTCAACTCCCTGGTCGAACAACAGAAAGCCGAACTGAAAGCCCAGAAGGAACGCATCGCTTCGCTCATCAAGAACGGCAAAGACCTGGCCCGCGCCCGCGAAGAAATGAAGCAATTGCGCCTGCAGGTGCAGCAATACCTGGCGGAAATCGAGACCCTGAAAGAGGAAAACCAGCAATTGAAACAGGAGAACACCCAACTCGCCAGCCGTACCCGCATCCTCGAAGAAGACCTCCAGAGCCAGAAAGCCGTCACCGAACAATTGAGCCAGACGAAAAGCCAGCTCGAGCAGGAAAAGGAACGCATCGCCAAAGAGCGGGAAAGCCTGGCCAAAACGGTCAATTACGCCTCCGTCATCCAAATTCAAAACATCGAAGTCACCCCCCTGAAAGTGCGACCCAACGGCAAGCTGGCCAAAAAGAAATACGCCAAAAACGTGGACTTGCTCCGCGTGTGTTTCCACACCACCGTCAATGAAATCGCTCGACCGGGCATCGAGAAATTCTACGTGCGCATCATCAACCCCATCGGCGAAACCCTCGCCATCGATGACCTGGGCTCCGGGGTGCTCATCAACCGCAGCACCAATGAAGAGGTGCGTTACACCCAGGTCACCGAATACGAATACGAGAACGACGAAACCCAACTTTGCTTCGACTGGGGGCCCAACATGTCCTTCCAGCCCGGCGAATACAAAGTGGAAATCTACAACAAAGGCCACTTGGCCGGTAGTGGCACATTCCGACTGAAATAACTAAACATCACCAAAAACTGCTCTTAGCTGCCGGCTCCCGTCAGGGAGCCGGCTTTTTGCTGAAGTTCCACGGATTTCTTCATCAGCCGCAGCGCCATGGCCGAAAAGCAACCCTCCAATCCCATCGACAAGGACAAGGTCGCCGACGACCCGCACAAGCTACCCTATGCGCATCACGTCGGCAGCTCGGTCATCAAGCCCATCGACAAGGGCAGGGTGAAGGGGCGGGCCGTGGCCGCCATGTACGAACAGACGGAAAGGCAACTGGACCAAATTCGCGAGCAAATCGAGCTGCTGGCCCGTCAGGCGCGCGAGCTGCAAACCCGCGTGGAAATTTCGGAGCGCATCTACCAGGCGGAAATGAACTTCGAGCCCCTCGTGGGGCATGTGTATCACCTCTACCGCCGCAAAGACGGCACCGAAGTGCTGAGCATGGTCGCCCCCGAGGAATGGGGCCGCACCTGCCCCCTGGAATTCGTCGCCACCGTCCGCCTCCTGGCCGACCACACCTGGGAGGTCCTCCACGCCGAGCAAACCCTGGGCGAGGACCCCGGGCAGACTAACCCTTAGCGCCCCCAAACCCGTCCCCGGCGCCCAACGGTTTCCCCCTAAAGCAAGCGATATGAAACTCTTTCTCCCCCTGCTGCTTTTGTTCGCCCTGACCCAGTCCAAAGTTCAGTGGCTGGGCCCGACCAGCTACGATTTCGGGGATTTGAAAAAGGGAGTCCCCGTTCAGCACGAGTTCCGCTTCCGCAATGTGAGTGCCGAGCCGCTGGTGGTGGAGGTGGTGCGCACCTCCTGTGGCTGCACCGCTCTGGATTGGGAGGAGACCGTCGTTCCGCCCGATTCTACCGGTTCCATCCGGGTGGAATACGACGCCAAGCGCAGCGGCTGGTTCCGCAAAAAAATCACCGTCTTCTTCGAGGGTCAGCGCAAGCCCGAGCGCCTCTACATTCAGGGCTACGTCGAAGGCGAATGAAACCCTGCCCCCCATGCGCATACCCGGCATAGACCTCGCCCGCGCCCTGGCGGTTTTCGGTATGGTGCAGGTGAACTTCAACCTGGTTTTTTCTTCGGATGCCGAAAGGGACGGCTTTTTTCAACCCCTGAGCCAGCTGTTGCAGGGCAAAGCCGCCGCCACCTTCGTGGTGCTGGCGGGCGTGGGCATGGCCCTGATGACGAAGCGGGCGCTGGCCGTGGGGGATGAACCCACGCTGGCAGCCCGTCGGAAGCTCCTGTTGCGTCGGGCCGCTTTCCTGTTCGTGGTCGGGCTGCTCTACACCCCCCTCTGGCCCGCCGACATCCTTCATTTTTACGGGGTTTACATGGCCGTCGGGTGCTTGCTTCTTGCCAGCTCCAACGCGGCGTTGCTTCGCTGGGCCACCTGCTTTGCCCTTTTGTTTTTGCCGCTGGTTCAGGCGTTCGACTACGAAGCCGGCTGGGATTGGTCCACCCTGGAATACGAGGGTTTCTGGACGCTCGATGGATTTTTGCGCAACTTGTTTTTCAACGGATTCCACCCCGTGATACCCTGGGTGGCTTTCCTGCTCTTCGGCATGTGGCTGGGCCGGCAACCCCTGCACGAGCCGCGCACCCTGAGCCCCCTGCTGGTGGGGAGCGGGGCTGTCTTCGCCCTGACGCAGGTGTTCCATTTCTTTGCGGCGCCCGCCCTGCCCGGGGAATGGTCTTACCTCCTCGCCACGACCCCCATGCCCCCCTTCCCACTCTATGTGGTCATGGGATGTAGTTTTGCCACCTTCCTCATTGGAGTTTCCATCCTTCTGGGGCGCCACTTTACGCAGGCGGGCTGGATGCAAGCCCTCACGGCTACGGGGCGCCTGGCTCTGACCTTTTACGTCGCCCACGTCGTGTTGGGCATGGGGCTGATGCTGGATGGGCAGGGCGCCCTCCCATCCATGAGCGCGGCCCAATCCGGCTGGTATGCCCTCCTGTTCAATTTGCTCGGTGTTGCCTTCGCCTATGGGTGGACCCGCCGTTTCGCCCATGGGCCCCTGGAATGGGTGATGCGTCGGCTGACGTGAGCAGCCTACCCCTTCAGGGGCGCCCTATGAATTGGACGACCACCTTCCGGGTGCGGGGGCGGGTGTCGAAGTCCAGGAAGATGATTTGCTGCCAGGTTCCGAGCAGCAGCTTCCCTGCCGCGAAGGGAAAGGTTTGGGAGGTGCCGATGAAGGTGGAGCGCAGGTGGGCCGCGCCGTTGTCATCGCCCCAGGTCTGGTTGTGGGCGTAGGGCCGGTCGTAGGGGGCCAGGCGCTCGAGCGATTCGGCGATGTCGCGTTGGACCAGGCCGGGTTCGTATTCGGTAGTGCCGATACCGGCCGTGCTGCCCACCGCCGACACCAACACCTGCCCCTCCTGCAAGCCCGATTCCGCCAGCAGGTCCTCTATTCGGGGGGTCAAATCAATGATGTCCGTGTGCCCGCGCGTGCGGAATTCCAGGTAGTGAGTCTGTACTTCCATGCAGCAAAAAAAGCACCTTTCGAAGAAAGGTGACCGATGCCCCCAAAACGCAACCCCAAACCCCAACCTCGTTTCCTGAGTCTGCTGCAAAAAGTCCATTTCCGCCGAGGAACTGAGGATTTGGGGAACTGAGGATTTGGGTGTCTTGCCCTGAAATGTATTCAGTCTGAATCACCAGAGCTATAA
>CAZBYX010000060.1:0-6905 GCA_964496055.1 uncultured Saprospiraceae bacterium | reverse complement strand
AAAACCGCAAGCCTTATGTCCGAGAAGCAAATTCCACAGAAAAGTCCTTACGTCATGGAGCTCGAGCCCGGCAATTACGCGTGGTGTGCCTGTGGGCGCAGCGGCAATCAGCCCTTTTGCGACGGCTCGCACAAAGGCACGGAGTTTCGGCCGGTGGTCGTCAAGTTGGAGGAAAAGAAGCGCGTGGCATTCTGCGGCTGCAAGCACACCGGCAATGCGCCCTGGTGTGACGGCACCCACAAATCCCTCTGAGGGGGGCTTCAGGGGTTTTTCCAGACGCTGAGAATCCGGTCGAAGATGCGCGCCAGGAAGCTCCGCTCCTCGGTGATGACCAGGGCGGTTCCCTGCATTTCCTGGCGGAAGGGGATGGTTTGCCCGTAGGTAGTGCGCAGGGTGTCGGGCAGGTCCACTTCGAGCAGGTAGGAGGATTCTTCGGGCACCAGCGCGACTTTGGCGACGCGCCCGTCGAGGGTGCCGAACTGCTGGTAGGGGTAACCTTCCAGACGGATGCTGACGCGCTGGCCCGCGCGCACCTTGCCCGCCCCGCGCATGGGCAGCAGCGCCCGCCCCAGGATGTCTCCTTCCCCACCTTCGGGAACGATGGTCAGCACGGGCTCTTCGGCTTTGAGGAATTGCTGCTCGCTGAGCACGCGCGTGAAAGCGACCCGCCCCGTGATGGGTGCGAGCAGGAGGTAGCGCTGGCGCCAGGCTTCCACGGCACTTTGGAGGCGGCGGATGTCCTGGCGGATGAGCAACTGGCGGGAGGAGCGCCCGTCCTGGCGGCTCTGCTTCAAGTCGGCGATTTCCACCCGCAGCTCCTCGATGCGGATGCGGTGGTTGACGATGGTGGTCTTCAGTTGTTCCAGGGCGCGTTCCTTGCGCAGGTAGTCCACTTCGGCTCGTTCGGCCTCCACGTCGCTGACGGCGCCGTCCTGGCTGAGCCGCCGGTAGCGTTCGAAATTCTCCCGCGCCAGGGCCACTTCCTCTTCCAGCTTGCGCAACTGATTGCCCTGCAGGCGGATGAGCTCCCGCGTGCGGCGGATTTGCTGTTCGAGGGAGTTGATTTTTTGGAAGACCGTGCCCTGGGAAAGGAAGTACTGGTAGTCTTCGAGGTTCTGGGCGAACTGGGCGAAATCGGGCTGCAATTCCCCGAGCTGGAGGTTTTCGGGCAGTTGCACTTCGAGGAAATCGAGGGGGTTTTCCAGGGCTTGCAAATCCTCGATGAAGGAGCTCAGGGTTTCCACGTCCTGCAGGCGGGCGGGGTTTTCGAGTTCGGCGAGCAAATCCCCCTGGCGGACGAATTGGCCGTCCTGAACCAGCAAGCGGGTGAGCTTGCCGCTGGTGCGCGCCACCACGCGCACGGGCGGCTGCTCGCTGAGCACCGTTACCGGCGCCTGCAAGACGTCCGGGTACTCGATTACGGCACTCAGGACGATGAGCACCACGAAGGCGAGCGCCACCAGGGTCATGCCCCAGTGCAACAACCAGCCCGGCGGCCGGCCGATGACCGCCTCCAGCTGGCGGTCTTCCCGCAATTCGATGTCTTCGGGGTCCTGAATCGGTTTCCTTTCCGGCATATCGGTTGGTTTGGCTCCTGTTCGGTTTCTGGGTTTCGAGGCTGGTTTCAGGCGGTTTTTCCAGCCCTTAACCCGCCCTTAAGGCCTCTTAACGGCCCCTTTGCCGTCGTGAGCGCGTATTGTTCATTGCTAACCGGCAGCTTTCGGGCTGCCCAAAACGAACGCTCATGAAAGCCATCCGTTTGTTTTTCATCGGCGCTGCCTGTCTGGTCCTGGGGTCTGCTTATGCTCAGCGCCTCGCCATCGGCGTCAAGGGGGGCGTCAATTTCCAAAACGTCAGCGCCCCCGATGTCCTCGAGGACGCTACCTTCCTCCCCGAATTTCAAAGCATCGCCGGCCCGCATGCGGGCTTGGTCGCCGAGCTCGAACTCACCCCCGCCTTCGCCCTCCAACCCGAACTGAACTACACGGTCAAGGGCTTCAAATTACAGGATTCTTACGGCATCGAGCTGTTTCAAGTTCCGTTGCCGCTCGGTGTCAGCGCCCTGACGCGCCTGCATTACCTGGAAATGCCCTTGCTGGCAAAGGTCAAAATGGGCAACGAACGTGCCCACCTCTATTTTGCGGGCGGCCCTACCGTAGGATACGCCCTGAAGGGCACCCTGGAAACGCGGGCCGATTTCCTGGTGGAGTGGGAGTTGTTCGAAACGCCCCTCGACCTGAACGAGCTGGGCGCCAACCGCCTGGAATGGGGGCTGGTGGGCGGTGTGGGCGCGGGTGTGCAGGCCGGGCCGGGCACTTTCTTCGCCGACTTCCGCTACAGCCACGGCCTCAGTGAGGTGTACGACATTCCGCTGGTGCGGGAGCGCGTCCAGAACCGGGGCTTCAGCCTGAGCACCGGCTACCTGCTGAACTTCTGAGCTCCAGCCCCCTGCCCGAAGCCTACCCGGGGCAGGGGGTTCAATTTTCAAAAAGCCAGACGCCCGAGGAATCCCGCCACTCGAACAGGACCACCGGCGGCCAGAGGGGGGCGCTCAGCTCCTGGGTCAATTCTTCGAGCAGGGGCAGCACGGTCGTGAGCCGGTCGGGGCTATGGCTGCTGAGGTCGTGCCGTTCGTAGGGGTCGGCGGCGAGGTCGAACAGGAGGGTGTCCCGGCTCAATTGGTTGAGGATCACCTTGAGGTCTCCCAGTCGGAGGGAGGCGACGCGCCCCATGCGCCAGAGGAAGGGGCGGGGCAGGGGGGTGGGAGCCGGGCCTTTCAGGAAGGGCAGGAGGTTCCGCCCGTCGTAGGGGCGGTCGAGCGGGAGGGAGAGGCCGGCTGCGGCGGTCGCCGTGGCAAAGATATCGGTGGCCAGCACCGGTGCTTCGAACTGCTGCCCGGGCGGCAGCTGACCCCGCCACTGCATCAGGAAGGGGACGCGCAAGCCCCCTTCGAATTGGGTGAGCTTCCCGCCCCGGAAGGGGGCGTTGTCGGTGGTGTGGGTGTAGGTGGCGCCGCCGTTGTCACTGAGGAAGAAGATGAGGGTTTCGTCGAGCAGGTCCAGGGAGTCGAGGGTGCGGTAAACGGTACCCACGGCGTCGTCCAGGGCGGCGATCATGGCCAGGTAGGTGCGGCGCACCGGGTCTTCGATGTGGGCGAATCTTTGCACGTAGGAGCGGGGGGCCTGGAGCGGCGTGTGCGGGGCATTGAAGGCCAGGTAGAGGAAAAAGGGGCGGTCCCGGTTGGTTTCGATGAAATGGACGGCTTCTTCGGCGAAGCGGAAGGTGAGGTAGCCGCGCTCCTCGACGGGGCGGTCGTTGCGGAAGATGGCGTGGTCGCCGTTGCGGCCCGAGCCCCAGATGTAGCTGTCGGTCCAGTCGCGGGGGTTGCGGGTGTGCACGATGGAGGTGTCGTCCTGGGGGGCATAGAGGCTGTGGGAGGCGTAGAAGCCGAAGAAGTGCTCGAAGCCGAAGTCCCGGGGTCGGGCGAAGGAGCGGTTTCCCAGATGCCATTTGCCGATGCAGGCGGTGGCATAGCCGGCCGAGTGGAGCCAATCGGCGAGGGTGATTTCGCCGGGGGGCAGGCCCTGGCGCAGGATGTCCTCCTTTCGGGGCACCGAGCGGGCAAAGGGAATGCGCCAGGGATGGCTTCGGACGAAAAAGCGGAAGCCGAGGTATTCCAGCCGGTTGCGCAGGTAGCGGTCATGGGGTTGGAACTCGTAGCCGAAGCGCTGTTGGTAGCGCCCCGTAAGCAAGCCCGCCCGGGAAGGGGAGCAGATGGGGGCCGTCACGTAGGCGGTGGTGAAGCGCACCCCCTCGACGCCGATGCGGTCGATGTTCGGCGTCTGAATTTGGGGGTTGCCATAGCAGGACAGGTCGGCGATGCCCAGGTCGTCGGCGAGGATGAGGACGATGTTGGGCCGGCGGGCGGTGTCGGTCGGGGTGTTGGCGGCCAGCAGGCGCTCCTTGCGGCTCAGCCCCGCCTCATCGAAAGGGATGGCGAATTCAGGCGAGCTCAAGGGCCACAACAGCCACCCCACCAACCCGCCGAACAGTGCTGCCACCCCGATGCCTCGGTAACGCTTCATGTCCTTTCGATTTCGCCAAACAGGTCTTCCAGGGCCGCGACCATGTGGGCCCAGGAAAAACGCTGCTTCTCTTGTCGAACGCCCTCCAGGAGGGCTTCGCGGTCTTCCCGGTCGAAAAACCGGGCGATGGCCGCGGCGATGGAGGCGGGCTCCACCTCGGCGGTGTAGCCGCTGCGCCCTTCCCGCACGATTTCGGGCAAGCCGCCCACCCGCGTGACGACCATGGGCTTTTCGAAATGGAAAGCCAGTTGCGTGATGCCGCTCTGGGTGGCGCTGCGATAGGGCTGAACCACCAGGTCGGCCGCCCCGAAATAATAGCGCACCTCCTCGGTGGGGATGTACTCGCTGTGCAAAATCACCTGTCCGGTCAGCCCGAGTCCTCGAATCAGGTCGTGGTAAGGCTGGGGGTCGTCGTAGAATTCGCCTGCGACGAGCAGGCGTAACCGTCGGCCCTGGAGCGGGGGTTCTTTCAGGGCGCGCAACAGCAGGTCGAGCCCCTTGTAGCGCCGGATGAAGCCGAAGAAGAGCAGATAGGAGTAGTCCGGGTCCAGGTTGAGGTGGCGCAGGGCTTCGGCGCGCTCCACCTGCTCGCCGTAGTTGTCGTAGATGGGGTGGGGGACGTAGCGTACGGGCAGGCCGGGGGCGAAATGCAGGAGGTCTTTTTCCACCGCCCGAGACATGGCGATGCCCCCGTCCATGGCTCCGAGGAAGTAGCGCGTCAACAGGGCGTCGCCGGGGCGCTTTTCATGGGGCACGACGTTGTCGGCGATGGTGAGGGCGCGGGTGTGGCGGTTGCGTTTGGCCAGCCGCACCACCGAGCCCAGGCAGGGGCTCAGGAAGGGCAGCCAGTAGCGCACGATGAGGAAGTCCGGGCGGCGGCGCCCCAACGCCCGCCCCACCCCCCACCAGTTGAGGGGGTCGAGGGAGTGCAGGCGGCTTTCGATGCGCAGGTCCGTGGGTGGGGGGTCCTGGGTGTACTGGGTTTTGCCGGGAAAGAGAAAATCGGGGTACTGATAACGAAAGGACAGGATTTCCACTTCGTGGCCGGCATTTTGGAGCTCGCGCGCCAGCCGCTCCGAGGAGGCGGCGATGCCCCCGCGCAAGGGATGCGCGGGCGAAAGCAAAACCAGCCGCTTCTTGCCTGCGCTCATGAACGGGAGACTTGAGAGGAGGAAAGCCGTTCTTCCGCCTCACCCAGCCGCCGCTCGATGATGTAGGTGTTGCGCTGGGGGGAATTGCGCGCCACCAGCTCCGCCAGAAAACCCGTGACGAACAACTGCGTGCCGATGATGGCAAACAGGATGCCGAGGAAGAACAATGGGCGCTCGGCGATGCCGTACTCCTGATACACGAGCTTGCAAATGCTCAAATAGACCAGAATGACGAAGCCCAGGAAAAAGGACAGGGTGCCCAGCGTGCCGAAAAAGTGCATGGGCCGCTTGCCGAAGCTGCCCATGAAGGTGATGGTCAGCAAATCCAGGAAGCCGTTGATGAAGCGCTCCAGCCCGAACTTGGTCACGCCGTACTTGCGCGGGCGGTGCTCCACGACCTTCTCCCCGATTTTGCGGTAGCCGGCCCACTTGGCCAGCAAGGGGATGTAGCGGTGCATTTCGCCGTACACCTCCACGGCTTTGATGACTTCGCGGCGGTAGGCTTTCAGCCCGCAGTTGAAATCGTGCAGCGGGATGCCGCTGATCCAGCGCGTGACGGCATTGAAAAAGCGGCTGGGGATGGTTTTGGAGGGGGGGTCGTGGCGGCGTTTTTTCCAGCCGCTCACCAGGTCGTAGCCCTGCTCGGTGATCATGCGGTAGAGGTGGGGCACTTCGTCGGGGCTGTCTTGCAGGTCGGCGTCCATGGTGAGCACCACGCGGCCGCGCGCCGCCTGAAAGCCCACATGCAGGGCCGCGGACTTGCCGTAGTTGCGCTTGAACTTGATGCCCCGCACGTGCTCGTTGGTGCGGGCCAGGCGCTCGATGGTGCTCCAGGAGGCATCGGTGCTGCCGTCGTCCACGAAGATGAGCTCGTAGCGCAACCCTTCGCCCTCGAGGACCCGGCGCAGCCAGGCTTCCAATTCGGGCAAGGATTCTTCCTCGTTGAACAGGGGGATGACGATGCTGATGTCCGGGCTTTCTTTCATCGATGGGGGGCGGTCGGTTTGGAATCAACGCCGGGAGCCCACCAGGGCCACGACGAGCGCAAAAATAGCACCCGGAATCAGCAATCGCTGGAAATACTGCAACAAAGCGCTGCCCAGATGAAACTCCCCGAAGTCCATCCCCATGATGCGCCCGACGAGCTCCTCTTGCCCGCGGGCACGGGCCCCCTCCAGGGCTATCGTTCGAACGCACTCCTGAACCGCCGGGTCTTGGAGCATCAAGTGGTTGCAAACCGCCTCGAACAAACTGCCCACCACGAACACCGGCCATGCCAGTCGAAACGCCGCCCCCAAACTCATGCGCTCCGGGTACGCGCGGCGCTCCCGACGAAGCAAGGCATACATGAAGCCCACGTACAACACCCAGCCCGCATACGCTGCATAACGCACCAGCCAGAGCGGGTCCAACCACCACAGCAGGGCGTTCACCACCACGATGGCCGCCCCGGCAAACAATCCGTATCGAAGAGAGGTGCGCACGAGTTCGATTTTAGGCGATGGATGGGGGGGGGTTACAATGGGTGTGCGGTGGGAAAGACATAGAAACAAATGGAAATAAGGGTTGGGGGATGGGTGTGGGATTGGGGAGGGGGTTGAAACACGTGGAAACAGGTGGAGACAAATGGAAATAAGAGGTCTCAAGGTTTCACGGTTTCAGGGTCTCA
>CAZBYX010000059.1:0-15879 GCA_964496055.1 uncultured Saprospiraceae bacterium | reverse complement strand
TCGAAACCCTGAAACCTCGAAACCCTGAAACCTCGAAACCCTGAAACCCCGAAACCCTGAAACCTCGAAACCTTGAAACCCTGAGACCCTGAGACCTTTTTTCTATGATCCATTCCGGTAGTGTCATTCACATCAACTCGGCGAGTTTCTCTTGCAGCCAGCTCTTGTTGAAGAGGGGGTGGGCTTTTTCCACTTCGGCGAGGAGTTTTTGGGCGGTCTGGCTCCACTTTTCGCGCTTTTGAAGGCCCTTGGCGGACTTGAGCAGGTAGGTTTTGCGCGTCAGGCGCAGGAGGTTGTAGTAGCCGCGCTTCTGGAAGTCGGAGATGCTGCGGTTGCGCTTGAGGAACTGACGGAAGGCTTCGACCAGCGAGAGGAGGGGTTCTTCTTCGTCGAGGTCGAAGTAGGTGCGCAGCAGGAGGGCTTTGGCGTCGAGGTTGTAGCGCAGGTCGGTGAATTCCACCTGCACGAGCAGGGGCAACACCTTTTCCAGCTGGCCGGTGGTGTAGTAGTAGGCGGCGAGGTTGTAGCGATAGGCATTGTCGCGGGAGTCGGGGGGCAGGCGCTCGTGCCAGTCTTCGAGGAAGGAGCGCACCCATCGGTGTTCGCGCAGGCGCAGGGCGGTGGTGACGATGTTTTTGTAGTGCCACTCGGGCAGGAAGCCGTCCACGAGGAGCAGGTCGCGGTCGAGTTGGCGGCGGTAGATGGCGAAGAGCCGTTCGAGGAAGCCTTCCACGCCCTTGTTGATTTGCTCGATGCAGTAGTTCTGCAGGTAGTTGTACACGTTTTGGAGCTCTTCGGGGTCGAGCAAGTGCTCGTATCGGCCGAGGTCTTCCCAGAGGCCGGAATAATCGGTTGACCCCCCGGTCAGGAGGCGGTAGAGTTCGTGGTACACCTTCAGGGTGGGGGCTTCTTCGAGGTATTCGGGGTGCCGGCGCAGGCAATCCAGGGCTTCGGGCAGCAAGCCGGAGTCGAATTCTTCCTTGAGGATTTTTTCCCGCAGGAGCAGCTCGCAGGCATCCTTGAGTTTTTCCACCAGGAAATAGCGGTCGAGCAGGCGCTGTTTGACTTCCAGCCAGTGGTAGCGCCGCTGGCGGGCATTTTGGGTGAAGTATTGGTCCTGCTCGGCGGCCAGGTGCATGGCTCGCCCCCAGAAGGCGCTGTTGTGGCGTTGGGGGTGGTGGTTGGAGGGCAGGTCGCGCAACTTGCGTTCGTAGTGGTCGAAAGCGCCGATTTTGCGCAGGCGCCGCAGCAAAGCCAGCCGCTCCTCGAATGGGTCGAGCTCTTCAGCTGCCAGGAACCGCTCGAGCAGGCGCAGGGCATAAGTGAACAGGGGCGCCAGCTTTTTCTGCTCGAAGGGCTGCCCCGGGAAAAGCCGCCCGAACACCACCTCGCGCCCACACCGGCGCGCCGAGAAATCGGGGAACACCGAGCTGAGGTAGTCCACCAGTTCGCGCACTTTTTGGTGCTTGTTGTGGTAGGGCGAATGCACAAAAGCCCGAAAGCGCGTCATCTGACGGCGGTCCAGGCGTTTCAGCAGGCGGATGAGGGGATTGTTTTGCATGGTTTTTCTCAACTATCCGGCGAATGAAGACCCGCCCAAAAGACTGAAAACGAAAGAGTTAAAAAGAAAAACCACCAACGAGAGGGGGTGATTTTTCCCAAAAATAGCTCCAAAATGTATTTTCTTTCGCATGGGTTTCCCCTCACTTTTGTAACGTGAACGCAATCCATGCATCAAACCGAGCGACCATGAACAAAGTGTTCCCTCTCTTGTTGTGCTGCGCCGCCCTGTTCTTCGGCCGCGGCCTGAGTGCCCAAACGCCGTGTGAAATCAGCAACCTGACGGCGGAAATCCTTCCCTGCAACAATGCCGGCCAGTTCTTCGTGGAGTTGAATTTCGAGTTTCAAGGCGTGAGCGCCGACGGCTTCAAGGTGCAGGGCAACGGCACCCACTACGGGGACTTCCAGTACGACGACCTGCCCATCACCCTGGGCCCGCTCCTCGGCGACGGCACCACCCCCTACGAGTTCGTGGTGACGGACCTGGGCTTCGGCGACTGCAGCGCCGCACTCGAACTGGGCGCCATGAATTGCTTCCCCCAAAACTGTGAAATCTTCGACCTCATCGCCGAACCCCACCCCTGCACCCCCAACGGCGTCTTCTTCGTGGACATCGCCTTCCAGGTGGAAAACCCCGGCTCCGAGGGCTTCACCGTCAGCGCCAACGGTACGGCGCTCGGCGATTTCGAGTACGGAGAGCTTTTCTACACCGTCGGGCCCCTCGTGGGCGACGGCGTCACCTCCTATGTGCTCGAAATCCAGGACAAGACCGAACCCGATTGCAGCGCCGCCCTCACCCTCGACCCCATCGATTGCAACCTCGGGCCCTGCCCCTTGCTGGACCCCTTCCTCGAACCAGGCGATTGCCACGACGACGGCACCTTCGACCTCACCCTCGATTTCGAAGTCTTCAACCCCACCGACGATACCGCCTACGTCTTGTTCGAGGGAGATACCCTGACTTTGTTCACGCTCGCCCAACTGCCCATCACCCTTTCCCACTTCGACGACCGCAATCAGGCCCACCCCCTGCTTGAAATCTGCATCCCCGTCTGGGATTGCTGCCGGGAGGTGAGCTTCGATTCCCCCCAGTGCCCCCGCATCGAGTCGGCCTGCTTCGACTTCGCGGGGCTGGACGACAGCACCAGCTACCACATCCCGGACTACGCCATCGGAGATGTGTTGTTCGAGGAGCACGGCATCCCCGCCGTCATCGAGGCGGTGCAGCCGGCGGGCTTCTTCTACAGCATCTTCGTAGGGAACGACAGCCTGCAGGGGCTGAACTTCGAATTCAACCGCGCCGAAGGAAGCTACCTCATCTTCCTGCTGGCCAACCTCTCCTTCGATTTCGCCGCCTTCGATTACCCGGTCACGCAGGTGAGCTTCGATTACCAGCTGGGCATACCGGGTTTGGGGTCGGTCTTCTTCAACCTCGGCGCCAACGGCCACGACTACCTCATCGGCAGCACGCCCCCCGACGCTCCTGCGGAAATCGCCCCCGGGGTCTGGGCTTTGTTCGAGCCCGACCCCGACCACGACGACGAAGGTCGCGTCACCATCACCGGCCCCATCGAGCAGCTCGTGCTGGGGGGCGGCGAGTTTGCCGTGGACAACCTCTGCTTCGAGTACGCCATCCCGGACTGCCACTTCCAACACCTCATCGCCGAGGCCCATGCTTGCGATGACGACGGCAACTTCCTCATCGACCTGGCCTTCGAAGTGCAAGGGCCCAGCGCCGACGGCTTCGCCGTCTTCGTCAACGGCGACGAGGTGGCTGTTTTTCAGTATGGCGAACCCTTCTACACCATCGGCCCCTTCCCCGGCGACGGCAGCACCGTGTACGAAATCGTCGTGCAAGACCTGGGGCAGAACGCCTGCAACGCCCACACCGCCCTCGGCCCCATCGACTGCAGCGCCGTGTGCCAAATCACCGACCTGGCCGTGGAAGCCGGAAACTGCCACGACGACGGCAGCTTCGACGTCTGGGTGGATTTCAACGTGCAGAACCCCAACGGCAACAGCTTCCAGGTCTTCATCGGCAGCGCCGTTTACGGCCCCTTCCACCTGGACGACCTGCCCGTCAAAATCGAGGGGGTGCACGCGCCGGGTGCCGTCGTGCAAGAGCTGAAGGTGTGCATGAACACCCCGGCCCTGAGCTGCTGTGCCGAGACCGAGTTCGAGGTGCCCATCTGCCCGCCGCCCACCTGCACCATTTCCGACATCCTCGTCGAACCCCACCCCTGCACCCCCAACGGCGTCTTCTTCGTGGACATCGCCTTCCACGCCCTCGGCGGCAGCGATGACGGCTTCAGCGTCTTCGGCGCGAACGGCCAATTTTACGGCAGCTTCCATTACGGCGAGCCCTTCTACACCATCGGCCCCTTCGAAGGGGATGGCACCACCGTCTATGGGCTCATCATCCAGGACAATGCGAACCCCGATTGCGCCGCCGACTTCACCGTCGGGCCCATCGATTGCCAGGGCAATTGCCACATCACGGACCTGGTGGCCGACCCCGGCGACTGCAACGACGACGGCACCTTCAACCTCTGGGTCAATTTCAATGTGGAGAACCCCGGCAGCGACCTGTTCGTCGTCTTCGTCTCGAACCAGACCTTCGGACCCTTCCACCTGGACGACCTGCCCGTCAAACTCGAACACGTGCCCCCCACCGGGGCGGTGGTCCAGGGTTTGGGGGTGTGTGTGGGCAACCAGATGGGCTGCTGCGCCGAAACCGAATTCGAGGTGCCCCACTGCCCCCCGCCCGCCTGTGAAATCTTCGACCTCATCGCCGAACCCCACCCCTGCACCGCCAACGGCACTTTCCTGGTGGACATCGCCTTCATGGCCCACGGGGTGGGCAACGACGGCTTCACCATCCGCGGAAACGGCCAGGTGTACGGCGTGTTCGATTATGGCGAGCCTTTCTACACCATCGGCCCGCTCGTGGGCGACGGCACCACCGTGTACGAGTTCGTCATCCAGGACAATCAACACCCCGACTGCAAAGCCTTCACCACCCTCGGACCCATCGATTGCTCGGGCACCTGCCACATCAGCGACCTGGTGGTCGAAGTCGGAGACTGCAACGACGACGGCACCTACAACCTCTGGCTCGACTTCCACGTCCAGAACCCCGGCAACGACTTCTTCGAGGTCTTCTACGAAGGCCATCTGCTGGGCTTCTTCCCCCTCGATGAGTTGCCCCTCAAACTGGAGCACTTCCAGGACAACGGCGAACCCATCCAGGAACTGGTCGTGTGCATCAACGACCACCCCAACTGCTGCGCCGCCGTCGAATTCGAAGCCCCCGACTGCGGGCCCGGCGACTGCCTCATCTCCGACCTGAGTGCCACCCCCCTCGACTGCAACGACGACGGCACCTATAACCTGAAAATCGACTTCGAGGTCAGCAGCCCCGGTAACGACTTCTTCGAAGTGTTTTACGAAGGGCAGCTGATCGGCATCTGGCTCATCAGCGACCTGCCCGTGGTCATCGAGCACTTCGAAGACAACGGCGAGCCCGCCCAGAAAATCGAGGTCTGCATCAACGACCAGCCCCACTGCTGCGCCAGCGCCGAATTCGAAGCCCCCGACTGCAACCCCTGCAACATCCGCGACGTGCTCGTCAGCTTCACCGATTGCAGCGACAATGGCACCTTCGGCATCGAGCTCGACTTCCTGCACAGCCACACCGGCAACGACGGCTTCAGCGTGGCGGCCAATGGCGAGCTGTTCGGTCCCTTCGGCTACGACGAGCTGCCCATCGTCTTCGGGGAATTCGACGGCACGGGGATACCGCAGCTCATCGAACTCAAGATTTTCGACAACCAAATCGACGACTGCTTCTGGACGGGGGTGGTCGTGCCGCCCAACTGCAATGGCCCCAATTGCCCCGAAATGGTCATCACCGGCGTGGAAGCCACCTGCAGCAACACCCTCGACGGCGGCTACAACCTCTGGGTGAACGCCGAGTTCGGGGCGGGTATCAGCGACACGGTCATCGTGTATGGGCCCCATGGCAATGTGTTCAGCGGGCGCGACCCCTCTTCCTTTCCGGCGCAGTTCAACAACGTCCCCCCCGATGAAATCGCCGTCCATCTGCCCGACGGTCTGGCAGGGGTAATCACCATCTGCGACGCGTCCAACGAATGCTGCGTCACCGAGGTCTTCCCCCTGCCCGATTGCCAGCCCTGCGAAATCTTCAACCTCAGCACCCACCTGCTCGAGTGCGAAAACGGGCTGTTCTTCGTCGAGCTGAACTTCGACTTCCACAACGTGGGCTCGGACGGTTTCACCGTCAAGGGCAACGGCAACAACTACGGCACCTTCGGCTACGATGAGCTGCCCATCGTCCTCGGCCCCCTCGAAGCCGACGGCACCACCATCTACGAGTTCATCGTCTTCGACAACCAACACCCCGACTGCAGCGCCGACACCTTCATGGAGCCCATCTTCTGCCCGCCAGCCGACTGCGCCATCCACGACCTGAAGGTCGAACCCCTGGAATGCAACGGCGACGGGACCTACCAGCTCTGGCTCGACTTCGACTATGAGAACGCCACCCACGACTTCTTCGACGTCTTCGTCCTGGGGCAACACGTAGGCTTCTTCCCCCTGGATGAGTTGCCCGTCGTCGTGCCTCATTTCCCCGCCACGGGCTTCCCCCACGACATCGTCACCGTCTGCATCAACGACAACCCCGACTGCTGCGCCACCCTCGAATTCGACGCCCCCGATTGCCACGGCATCCTCACCTGGCCCGGCGACGTGAGCTACTTCGACAACACCGTCACCCTCCACGACCTGCTCTTCCTGGGCATCGCCTTCGGCGAGACGGGTCCGGGCCGCGTCGTGCAAGGCATCGAATGGACCGGGCTGGAAGGCGCCTACTGGCGCAAGTTCTTCGCCAACGGCGCCGACTACAAACACGCCGACTGCAACGGCGACGGAGAGGTGAACCTGAAGGACGTGGAAGCCATCGTCGCCAACTTCGGAAAATCACACGGCAACGCCATCCCCGTGGACAACACCATCGGCTCCGAAACCGACCCGGCCCTGTTCGTCCAGCTGCCCATGGCCGAGGAAATCGCCAACGGGGAGTCCTTCGCCTTCCCCGTCGTCCTGGGCAGTGAAGCCCTCCCCGTCATGGACCTGTACGGGCTGGCCTTCACCATCGAATTTGACCCCGAAATCATCGACCCCGAATCGGTGGACGTCACCTTCGAAAAGAGCTGGCTCGGCACCCAGGGCGTGAACCTCATCGCCCTGGACAAGACCGACCTCGAGGAAGGCAAGGTGTACGTGGCGCTGACGCGCAACGACCACAACAACGCCTCCGGATTCGGGGAAATCGCCTCCTTCATCGGCATCATCGACAACATCGCCGGCAAGGAAGAAATGGTCATCCAGATTACCGACGTGCGCGCCATCCAGGCCGATGAGGTGGAGGTGCCCCTGTTCAACCCCGAATCCCGCGTGCAGCTCATCACCGGCACCCGCAACCCCAACGCCAACAACCGCATCACCCTCTTCCCCAACCCCACCTCCGGCATGGTGTACATCCGCAACACCCTGAACCTGCCGGTGGAAATCATTGACCTGCGCACGGTGGAGGGCCGCCAGCTCGCCGTGTTCCACCCCAAAGCCAACTTCATCGACCTGAGCGACCTGGCCCCCGGGGTCTATCTGCTGAAAATCAAAATCGGCGGGCGCTTCTTCCACGAGCGCGTCGTCTTGATGGACTGAGCCCGCCTCAAGAATTAGGTTGAGGGAATTCCAGGGGCCGCAACGGCTCGCCTCGGCGCAACCCGCCGGGACAGCCTTGCGCCCCTTCCCCCCTCCCCCACCCGAACAAGTACTATGAACCCAACCCCATCGCACCGCGTTTTCCTGACAACCAGGTTTTAGTTAAAAACAGTTGGAAGTGGGCACGCAAGTCTTCAGGCTTGCGTGTCTTTTTTTGGGGGTGCATGCATCCGACTTCCGTCCCCCCGGTGCCTGTCGTATTTTGGCCTCGATGGCCGTCCTCTTCTTTCTTCTTCTGCTTGGTTTGTATTGGCTCGCCTACCGGGTGCCCGGCAACCCCTGGAACGAGATGGCCCGCCTGCCCTTCTGGTGGCTGGAGCTGATGCGGCAACCCATCGGCCCCCACCGTCGCGGCCGGCACGCCTACGGCCCCCATCGGCGCCAGTACTTCCTCCTCATGGAGCGGGAAGCGGGCCTCGGCCCGCACGACCCCCTCGTGCTGTACATTCACGGAGGGGGTTGGCAGTTCGGGTACCCCGAAGCCTTCCTTTCGCAGGGGCAGATGCTGCTGGAGCAGGGCTTCACCGTTGTGCTGCCCACGCACCGGCGCCTGCCCTTCCACGACGGCCTGGCCATCCAAAGCGACCTGGTTCACTGCCTGCAAACGCTGAAGAAGGTGTTGCGGGAAAGGGGCTGGAGGAGCGGCCCCCTGATTCTGGGGGGCATGTCGAGCGGGGGGCATCTGGCGGCGCTGCTCTTCTTCGACGCCGCGCTCTGGCAGGCGGGTGGCTGGCCGCAACCGCCCGCGGGGCTTTTCCTGCTGGGTGCCCCCCTGGAACTGCGCGCCATGCGCCGCTCGCCCTGGCTGCGCTGGCTGGCCGGCCCGCCCGAGGGCGAGCGTTTCCGCAAGCTCAACCCCATCGAACACCTCCAAACCCGCCCCTACCCACCCGTGCTCATCGTCCACGGCCACCTCGACGGGCTGGTGGAATGCGAAAACGCCCGGATTTTCGCCCGGAAACTGGAGGCTTGCTCCCCCGGTTGCGCCTCCTGCCTCTGGCTCGAACGCGCCACCCACCTGGATGTGGCCGCCTGGAGCTTTCGCGACAACGCCGCCCGCCACGCCTTGCTCTCCTTCCTTCGCCGCTGGGTGCCCTCCCCCGTCGGGTGAAGGGGGCGGGTGGGCGCGCCGGCACTTGTTGCACGCTTTTTGCCCCCCTTCGAGCAATTCCTCATTTTTTCATCCAACTCTACCGCCATGCTCAAAAAAATCGCCCTGGCAGTCTGTCTTGCTGCAACCACCCTCTCTTTACCCGCCCAGTTCGAAGGGGTGGTGAAAGTGCATCTGGAAGGAGAAACCGACCTGACCATCACCTACCGGATAAAAAACCACCTCATCCACCAGACCGTGGAAAACGAACAGGGCCGCGTGCAACGCATCCTGGACCGCAAAACCGGCGACCTTTACCAGTTGGTGGACCGCAACGGGCAGAAAATCGCCCTGAAAAGCAACGTCAACGACAACGCCTATTACCAGCAACAGCGCCAACTGAAAAAGATGGACCGCGGCAAAAAGCCCCACAAAGAATCCGCCTGGACCCTGACCCCAACGGACGAAACTCGCGAAATAGACGGCGTGCCCTGCACCGGGTACCGGGTGGCGGGTGTGAACGGCACGGGGGAGGCCTGGCTCGCCCGCGAGCTCCCCCTCGACCCGCGCACACTCTTCACCCTCCAAGGCCTGGAAGTGGACCAGAGCCTGCCTCTCCTCGCCGAGGAGCAAAGCCCCGGCTTCATCCTCGAAGCCACCCTGACGAGCGCCGACGGCAAAAGCACCCAGCACATCCGCAGCCAAATCACCGAACAAGAGGTGGACGAAAACCTCTTCACCCTCAACCCCAAGGAATGGACCCTGCTGGACCTGTCGAACATGGCCCAACTCATGGAACAGGCCCGACAAGACCCCGACAAGATGCGGGAGGTGCAAAAAATGCTCGAGAAAATGAAAGTGGGGCAATAGGGCCTTGCCTGCCATTTGCCCTACCTTTGGAGGCAAAGGGGGAGCCCGCCAATGGCCGGGCACCCTTCCCCTGAATCCTCCTCACCAACCCAACTTCAAAACGATGCGACCGACCTGGCTCCTTCTCTTGCTGGCGCTGTGGGCTTGCAACTCCTCCTCCGAGCAGCAAGCCCCGGCCGAAGAAACCCAACCCGCTCCCGAAACCGCCCCCACAACTCGTCCGGGTTATCCCACCATCGGGAGCATCGAGGTGTTGGACCCCGCCCTGAACGAACTCATTCCCGCCGGCGCCCAAATCGAGGTGTTGGCCTACGGTTTTCAATGGGCCGAAGGGCCGGTATGGGTGGAGCCCGGGGGGTATCTGCTCTTTTCCGACATCCCCGCGAACACCGTTTACCGCTGGGACGAAGCCAAACCCGCCCGCATCTACCTGAAGCCCTCCGGCTACACGGGTACCCGGGAGCGCGGCGGTGAGATGGGTGCCAATGCCCTGCTGCTCGATAGCCAGGGCCGCCTCGTCCTCTGCCAGCACGGCGACCGCCGCCTCGCCTACATGGACGCCCCCCTCAACGAACCCCAGGCCACCTTCGTCACCCTTGCCGACCGGTGGCAGGGCAAGCGCTTCAACAGCCCCAACGACGCCACCTTCCACAGCAGCGGCGCCCTCTACTTCACCGACCCCCCCTACGGGCTGGTAAAACAGGAGCGCGACCCCGCCCGCGAAATCCCCTTCCAGGGGGTGTACCGCCTCCTGCCCGACGGAACGGTCGAGCTGCTCATCCGGGACCTGTCGCGCCCCAACGGCATCGCCTTCAGCCCCGATGAAAAAACCCTCTACGTCGCCAATTCCGACCCCAAACGAGCCGTCATCATGGCTTACGAGGTGGATGCGGAGGGGAAGCCCCACAACGGCCGCGTGTTTCACGACTTCACCGCCCTGGTGGGTCAAGAGCCCGGCCTGCCCGACGGCATGAAGGTCAACACCGAGGGCATTTTGTTCGCCACTGCGCCGGGCGGGGTGTGGGTGTTTTCGCCCGAGGGCAAGGCGCTCGGGGTCATCCGCACCACCCATGCCACCGCCAACTGTGCCTTCGGCAACGGCGGGCGCATGCTCTACATGACCGCCAGCAGCTATTTGCTGCGCGTGCCCCTGAAGGGATGAACCCTGCTTCCGCTCATTGCCGCTTTATCCCATCCAGTTATCCGAGCCTAATCCAAAAAACTCCACTCGAAGTATGATTCAACGGATTCAAACCCTGTTCCTGCTCCTGGCCGCCGCCGCCGGCGGAGGCTTGTTCCTTCCCCTCCCCCTGGCCCGCACCCCCCAACCTCAGCCCGGAGGTCTGTTCTCGGACGGCCTGCTGACCGTCACCGACGATGTCTTGCTGAGCGTTCTGCTGGGTTTGGGCGGGGGTTTGGCATTTGCCGCCATTTTCCTTTTCCGCAACCGCCCTCTCCAAATCCGATTGACCGGACTGGCGTTTCTGGTGGGGCTGGCCGGTTTGGGTCTGGGGCTCTACCACTTCTTCACGCAAGGCCAGGCCGCTGCCGCCGAACCGGCTCTGGGGCTCGCCCTGCCGGTGCTATTTGCGGTTCTTTGCCTGCTGGCCATCCGCTTCATCCGCAAAGACGAAGAGCTGGTGCGCAGCATGGACCGATTGCGTTAAGCCCCCCGAGCCATGAAAAAAGGGGCCGCCTCCTGCATTGGAAGCGGCCCCTTTCTCGGGCAAGCGGCTGGAACCCCCTCAGCTACCGCGGCGGTCGGCGCGCGGACGAGCCGAATAGTTGACACGCAACTGCCCGGACTTGCGCAATTGCGTCTTCACGTCCTGCACGATGCCCATGGTAACCGAGCCATCCACCCGCATGGAGGTGGTGATGCGGCCGTGGAGGTTTTCCGGCACCTGCAGCTTGTGCTGCTCGATGAAGAGGGGGATTTCGTTCTTGATATTGGTTTCGCGAACGATTTTGTCGTTGAGCTGAATGATGGGCTTGGTGCCGTACACCGGCTGGTATTGCGGCGTCGGCCGACCGATGTAGATGTAGTGAACGAGGGATTTCCGCTCCAGCTTGGTCAATTCGGTGGCCTCCGGCACACTGACCATGACCTTGAGTTCGGCTTCGCGCAACACCGTCACCACCATGAAGAAGAAAAGCAACATGAAGATGATGTCGGGCAGCGAAGCGGTGGATATGGCGGGAGAGGACTTGCCTCGTTTCTTTTCGAATTTTGCCATGATGCAAACGATTTACAGGAGTTCGACAGGTTCGGCGCCTTACTTTTCTTCGCCGAACGCGGTGGGCTCGGCTTCGGACAACACGAAGGGAATCTTCTTCTTGATGGCGTTTTTGTAGGCCACCGGCAGGTCTTCGCTGTAGGGCACGCCGAACATGCGTCGGCACTCCTCGTCCCACAATTCGTTGTAGGCGGCTTTGAGCTCGTTGTACACCTCCAGGTAAGTGCGGTAGTTGGTTCCGCGGTCATTCTTCAGGGAGATGATGGCGGCGGTGGGCTTTTCGGCCAAATCGGGCCGCCCCTGGGGGTTCATGATGAACTCTTTGGCGCGCTCGCGCAGGTCTTCGATGCGGGCGGGTTCGCCCCGGACGAGGAGCTCGTTCTGAGCATTGACCAGCACGGAGAAGACGTTGCGGGTTTTGAGTTTCTGGATGTCGGGTTCTTCCTCCGACCACGGCGGCAACTTCACCAGGATGCCCTTGTCCACGTCGATGGTGGTGGTCACCAGGAAGAAGATGAGCAGCAGGAAGGCGATGTCCGCCATCGAACCCGCGTTGATTTCGTTGGAGAGCCGGTCACGGCTGGATTTCCTTGCCATGGTAGGGTGAATTTTCGGAGCTCCCGGCCCGCAGGCCGCGGCCGCTCACCGGTTTATCTGAAAAAGTTCCGGATTTCGGAAATGGCGAAAGACAACACGGCCAACACAGCCAAAATGCCGGTCGTGGTAAGTGCCGCACTGATGTACTTGCTCACGCCCGGGGTGATGTTGAACTCCTCCATGGTGGCTTTCAACGAGCCAGTACCCGCCGGATCAGCCAGGGAATAGGAAATCAGAAAGATGGCAGCCAGAATGCCGATGCCGATGATGCCCTTCACCGCCGCTTTGGGGTGGGTGACCATCTGGTAGATGCCGAAAACCAGAATCAAACCAGCGGCCACCAGCAGCAGCAAGAAAGTGGCATAAAGACCGAAGTAAAAGATATCGCCCTCGGCCGACTTGGGCTGATCGGGCTGCGGAATGCTGTTGAAGGCTTCCAGACCGGAAGAAACGATCACGTAGTACAGGACGGTGATGAGCACGCCCACGCCAAATGCCAGAATCTGACCGTTCTTGGTTAAGAAATTATACATAGCTGGTCATTTGTTTTGAATGGAGAGATGCATCTCGGGCAGGAGAAGGAGGAGTGGAACACCCCCTTAACAAAATGTTAACTTCGGAGCCGTTCCACCCCCACAACCCCACAAACCGGGGGAGCGGCAATTACCGCTTGAAGATGCCGTTGGCAGCCAGAATGTCCACCAGAGCGATGGACGCTTCCTCCATCTTGTTGACGATGCTGTCGATCTTGGACACGATGTAGTTGTAGAAAATCTGGAGGATGATGGCCACGATGAGACCGAAGACGGTGGTCAACAGAGCGACCTTGATACCCCCGGCAACGATGGTGGGCGAGATGTCCCCCACGGCTTCGATGCGGTCGAAGGCCTGAATCATCCCGATGACCGTACCCATAAACCCGAGCATCGGGGCAATGGCGATGAACAGCGAAATCCAAACCAGGCCTTTTTCCAAAAGCCCCATCTGGACGGAGCCGTAGCTCACGATGGCTTTTTCCACGGCTTCGGGGCCGTTTTCGGCGTGTTTCAGCCCTTCGTAGAGTACGCTGGCGGCAGGACCGGGCGTGGAGCGGCACACTTCCTTGGCGCCTTCCAAATCGCCGGCTTTCAGGCTGTCGTCGATGCGAGCCAAGAGCTTTTCGGTGTTAACCGTCGCGATATTGAGGGTGATGATGCGCTCGATGCTGAAGGCCAAGCCCAGGATGAGGCAGATGAGCACCAGGCTCATGAAGGACCAGCCCCCCTCGATGAATTTTTCTTTCAGCACCTGGAAGCCCGAAGCTTCTTCTTCCCCTTCGTCCTCGGTGGGGATGGTGGGGGGAGCGACAGCGGGCTCTTCTTGGGCGGGTTGTTCGGTGGCGGTGGTGTCGTCAGCGACTTGTTCGGTGGTTTCTCCGTTTTGCTCCTGGGCGAAAGCAGCGTTGCTGTAGAAGGCAGCCAACCCGAGCACGAGCATGAGGGCCAAGAATTTTCGCATAGTCAAAGAAATTTTACAAAGTTTGGTTATCCGTTGTTGAGAATGCCTCCCGGCGGGCTTGAAGACAAAGGGCGTTGGCATCCACTTGCCCACACACCGGCCGGAAACCTGGCGGAGAGAGCGGGATTCGAACCCGCGATACCCTTTTGGGGTATACACGCTTTCCAGGCGTGCGCCTTAGACCACTCGGCCATCTCTCCATTTCCGCTGGCGGCCCGAGCTCCCAAAGAAAGGATTTCGAACACACCTCGGTTTTTTTCAAAGAAGTTCAATCGCTTGTCGATTCCTTTAGCAAAGCTGCCTAAAGCAAAATTAATCGTTGAGAACCCTTCAAGCTCTCAGGAAAGCCGCAAAAATTGCAAAAAGGGTGAACAATACAAAATTTGACTCCCTTTGGATGCCAAGCCTGACACGGGCTTGCACTTCAAGATGCGAAGTAAGAGAAATTTGGTGTCTTTGAATTGGTTAGGCGCCAAAAATTTTCAGAGCATTGGCGGTGGTTTGGGCTTCCACTTCCTCCAGGGGGCGGTTTTTGAGGGCGGCCAGGCGCTCGGCTACCAGACGCACATAGGCACTTTCGTTGCGCTTGCCCCGGTAGGGCATGGGTGCCAGATAGGGAGCGTCCGTTTCGAGGACGAGCCACTCGAGGGGGATATCGGCGATGGCTTCGCGCAGGCCGGCGTTTTTGAAGGTGAGCACTCCCCCGATGCCGAGGTAGAAACCCAGCTCCACCGTTTCGCGGGCTTCCTCGGCGCTGCCGCTGAAGCAGTGGAAGATGCCGCGCAGGCGCTCGTCGTGCTCTTCCTGGAGCAGGTCCAGCACCTGGCGGGTCGCCTCCCGCGAATGGATGACGATGGGCAGCCCCAGCTCTTTGGCCCAGCGCACCTGCCGGCGAAAGGCTTCGCGTTGGGCCGCCAGGGTGCTTTTGTCCCAGTAAAGGTCCAGACCGATTTCGCCCACAGCGACGAAGGGGCGCTCACTCAACCAGCGCTCCACCCCTGCGAGTTCCCGTTCCCAATCCGCTTTCACCGAGCAAGGGTGCAAGCCCATCATGGGAAAGCAAAAGTCGGGTTCTGCGGCTTCCAGTTCCAACAAGGCTTCCACGCTGCTCATGTCAATGTTGGGCAGATAGACCCGCCCCACCCCGGCGGCTTTGGCCCGGGCAAGGACCTCCTCCCGGTCGGGGTCGAACTGCGGCAAATACAGGTGGGCGTGGGTGTCGATCAGCATGGTTCCCTTTTTGGCGGCGCAAAGATGGGAGAAATTCCCGAAGGGCAAGGCCTCCTGTCAGCGCCCCTGCGCTTTTGGGAATATCGTGCCCCCCAAGAGTAACAGGTCGCACCGGCGGTAATGGCACTCCCCCCTCTCCCCCACACATCGTTTCGAGGACTGGACGGATTCACGATTTTACCATCCGGTGGGCAGGATTCGATTACGCGACTCCTGAGATTCGGGGGAAAATCGGGGTCAAAGCATTATCTTGTTCACAAATTGCGTTTAATTGCCGCCCGAAACGGCACTGTGAGCCGCCCGCCAATCCAAAAAACACTTGCTCATGCTTTTCATCCGCGTTCTCCTTTTCGCCGGCCTGACGGGGTTGGGCTCCCTCATGTTCGCCCAGCAGGTTCCGGCTTATACGGTTCGTTTGGGGGAGTTTCAAAGCCCCCGGATGGAGACTTTCGAGGTTTTGAAATCCCTGGGTTTCGTTTATGCGGTGCCGGGACGAAACGGTCAGGCCGAAGTTTTTCTGGGGGGCTGGTCGGAAGAGAGCAAGGCGCGCAGCGTGGCGCAGGAAGCCCGGGCGCTGGGCTATGGTTCCGCTTCGGTGCGGCGCCTGCCTGTGGAGCAAGGTCGGACGGTCATCGTCGTGCAACTGGCGCTGCGCGATGCGCGCAAACCCATCGACTGGGAGCCTTTCCGCACCTTCGAAAAACTGTTCGTACTGCTCAATGACCGGGAGGTGAAAATCTTTACGGGGCCCTTCCCCGATATGGCAGCGGCGCGGGCGCTGTTGCCCCGCATTCGCAGCGGGGGCTTCTCCGACGCCTTCCCCCGCTCGGTAAACGAGGCCTTGCTGCACCCCATCGGCCGTTTCGAGATGGGCAGCAATGGGCAGCCGCTCATTCCCCTGGAATTCGAAAACGCGGGTCGCCCCGCCGCCCCCACCGCCACCCCGAAAGGATACGAAGCCACCGACCCGGTGCTGAGCACCCCCCCCCC
>CAZBYX010000058.1:3481-15904 GCA_964496055.1 uncultured Saprospiraceae bacterium | reverse complement strand
CACCCCCACCCAACGAACAACGAGCAACGAACAACGAAAAACGAACCTGTCAGGGGCGGTAATAGATGCGGTAGATGGCGTTGGCGAAGTCGTCGGAGACGAGGAGGGAGCCGTCGGGCAGGAGTTCGAGGTCCACGGGGCGGCCAAAGACTTCGTCGCGGGCTTCGTCGAGCCAGCCGGAGGCGAAGGGCTGATAGCTGACGGCTTTGCCGTTTTCGAGGGTGACGAGCGTGACGCGATAGCCGATTTTCTTGCTGCGGTTCCAGCTGCCGTGCTCGGCGATGAAGATCTGGTTGCGGTATCGTTCCGGGAACTGGGAGCCGGTGTAGAATTCGAGACCGAGGGGGGCGACATGGGGTCCGAGGTTCATGGCGGGGGGCACGAATTCGGCGCAGTCGTGTTTGTGGCCGAATTTGGGGTCGGGCAGGTTGCCCTGATGGCAATAGGGGTAGCCGAAGTGGAGGTAGTCGCGGCGGGCGTGGTTGAGTTCGCAGGCGGGCAGGTCGTCGCCCATCCAGTCGCGGCCGTTGTCGGTGAACCAGAGCTCCTGTGTTTCGGGGTGCCAGGTGAAGCCCACGGTGTTGCGGATGCCGCGATGGACGATTTCTAAGCCCGTGCCGTCGGGGTTGATGCGGGTGATGGTGGCGAAGATTTCCTCGGATTCGCAGATGTTGCACGGGGCGCCGACGGGGACGTAGAGCTTGCCGTCGGGGCCGAAGGCGATGTACTTCCAGCCGTGATGGGTTTTGGAGGGGTAGCGGTCGGTGACGACCTGGGGTTTGGGGGGATTGGCCAGGCGGCTGCCGATCTGGGGGAAGCGCAGGATGCGATTCACCTCGGCGACGTAGAGGTCGCCGTCTTTGAAAGCCACGCCGTTGGGCATTTTGAGGCCGGTGGCGAGGGTGTATTGGCGGTCGGGTTTGCCGTCGCCGTCGGTGTCGCGCAGGGCATAGACGCTGCCGCGGTCGCGGGTGCCGACGTAGAGGGTCCCGTCGGGGGCCAGGCACAGGCTGCGGGCGTTCTCGACGTTGCGGGCGAAGACCTCGATGTGGAAGCCCTCGGGCAACTGGATGCGCTCGAGGTAATCTTCGAGGGAGGCCTCGCCTTTGGCTACGGCCTTGACCATTTTCTTGCCGGGCAGATTGATGGCGTCACAAGCCCAGAAGGTGGAAACGAGGGCGGCGAGCCAGAAGATCGGGGCGCATTTCATGTCTGAATCGTTTGGGTTGGTGGTTGCAGGGAGCGGGTTTGGGGTCAATCTCCGACGGGGCGGTGGTCGTTCATGAGCTTTTCGCGCAGAAACTGGGTCATTTTGGTGAAGAGGTGCAGGCGGGCGTTGTTGCCGTAGATGCCGTGATTGCGGTTGGGGTAGAAGTAGGTGTCGAATTGTTTGTTGGCGCGGATGAGGGCCTCGGCCATCTCGACGGTGTTCTGGAAGTGGACGTTGTCGTCGCTCATGCCATGCACGAGCAGGTAGTTGCCGCGCAGGCGGTCGGCGAAGTTGACGGGGGAGTTGTTGCGATAGCCGTCGGGGTTTTCTTCCTCGGTGCGCATGAAGCGTTCGGTGTAGATGGTGTCGTACCACTTCCAGTTGGTGACGGGCGCCACGGCGATGGCGGCTTTGAACACGTCGTTGCCCTTGAGCAGGCACAGGGAGGACATGTAGCCGCCATAGCTCCAACCGAAGATGCCGATGCGGTTGGGGTCGGTGTAGGGGAGGCTGCCCAGGTAGCGCGCGGCGGCGATCTGGTCCAGGGTTTCGTAGTGCCCCAGCTGGAGGTAGGTCATTTTTTTGAAGGCCTCGCCTCGGCCGCCGGTGCCCCGGTTGTCCACACAGGCGATGATGAAGCCCTCCTGAGCCAGCATCTGGAACCACCAGTAGTGGCCGGGCATGCGGTCGGTCACTTGCTGGCTGCCGGGGCCGCCGTAGAGGTACATGAAGACAGGGTATTGTTTCGAGGGGTCGAAGTCGGAGGGTTTGATCATGTAGCCGTTGAGGCGGTCGCCCTCCGGGTTGGAGAAGGTGAAAAACTCGACCGGCTGCGCCGCGTATTCCTCCTGCAAGCGCCGCACGTGGGCGTTGTCTTCGATGATGCGCAGGGTATTTCCCTGGCGGTCCAGTACCGAATAGACGGTGGGGGTGTTCAGGGTGCTGTGGTTGAGGACGAAATAATCGAAACTGGAGCTGAAGGTGGCGCCGTTCCAGCCGTTTTCGGGGCTGAGCAGGCGCTCCTTGCCGTTGTGAATATTCACGGCGAGGACCTGGCGCTGCAATTCATTGGGGCGGGCGGCCTGGATGAAGGCCTCGCCCGTTTTCTCATCCACCCCATAGAAGGCGGTGAGCTCCCATTCGCCGCGGGTCACCTGCCGCACCAGACGGCCGTCGAGGTCGTAGAGGTAGAGGTGGTTCCAGCCGTCTTGTTCGCTGGTCCAGAGGAAGTGCCGGCCGTCCTCGAGGAAGGTGAGGTTGTCGTGGATGTCGATGTACCACTGGTTGGTTTCTTCGAGCAGGAGGCGGGTTTTGCCGGTGCGGGCATCCACCAGATGGAGCTCCAGCCGGTTTTGGTGGCGGTTCATGTTGAAGACGCACAGCAGGTTGGGGTCTTGCGTCCATTTGATGCGGGGGATGTATTCGAGCTGGTTTTCGAGGCGCACCGAGCCGGTTTGGCCGTTGTCGAAGTGGTAAATGTGGATGCTGACCTTGCTGTTGGGCTGCCCCACCTTGGGGTATTTGAAGGTGACGGGCTCGGGGTAGAGCTCGCCGGTGTAGTTGAGCATGGTGAATTGCGGGACCTCCCGCTCATCGAAACGGTAGAAGGCGATTTTTTCGCCGTCGGGCGCCCATTCGTAGGCGCGGGCGAAGGAAAATTCTTCCTCGTACACCCAGTCCGTAGCCCCGTTGATGATTTCATTGACCTTGCCGTCGTTGGTGATGACGCGGTAGTCCATGGTTTGGAGGTCCAGGGCGTAGAGGTTGTTGAGGAAGACGAAGGCGACCTTGTCGGCCTGGGGGTTGAAGGTGGCCAACCGGACGCGCGCCTCCGGGAAGACGGGGGTGAGGGTTTTGCTCCGGCGGTCCCAGACGTAAAAGAAAGCTTCCCAGCTGTGGCGATAGATGCGGCGCCGTTCCGTCCAGAGCAGGAGCTTGCTTTCGTCTTCGCTGAAGGAATAGCCCTGCAGGCGTTTCAAGGGGGCATCGTCGGGCAGTTCGTCCACGTCGAAGAGGACGGCGGTTTGTTCGCCGGTGGTCAGGTCGTACTGGAGGATGCGGTTGCCGCGGCGCAGGGTGTAGTGCCGCCCGTCGTTCTGGAAATGGAAACCGGGCAGCCCCCGTGCGCTGAATTTGTACTCGGCGTAGAGGTCTTCCAGGGTGATTTTCTTTTGCCCCACCAGGAAGAGCGGGGCACCAACCAGCAGAAAAAACAACAGGATTTTCGTTCGCATACGGGACTGTTTTTCGGTGTCCGAGTGTTTTTCGAACCCGCTTCGATGCACCATGAGGGCAAAGGCGTCTTCGGCGCTCGGGCGCCGCACTCATTTCTGGGCTTTCCAGACGAGCACGCCGCACAGGGCGCCGAAGACGAGGTTCGGCAGCCACACCCCCAGCAAGGCGGGAATGGCCTGGCTGTTGGCAAATGTGATGGAAAATTTGGACAGAAAGATAAAAATAGCCCCCAAACCCACCCCCAATGCCAGGTGCAAGCCCAAACCGCCGCGCACCTTGCGCGATGCCAACGCCACACCGATGATGGTGACGATGAGGATGGTCACCGGGTCGGCGGTGCGGCGATAGAGCTCGATTTCGTACAGGCGTGTGTTGCCTACGCCGCGTTGTCTTTCCTCCTCGATGAAGGTCACGAGTTTGTGGCTGGGGATGGTCTCCTTGGTGTTTTCGTAGCGCACGAAGTCTTCGGGGCGCAAATTGAGGGTGGTGTCCAGCTTTTGGCCCGCTCCATTAACGATGGTCTCTTTCATCCCGTCGAAGGTGCGGATGAGGTAGTCGCTGAGCTGCCAGTGGTTTGGCGGGCCCATCCAGCGGGCTTTCTCCGCTCGAATCATGAGGCGGAGCTCATCGTCTTCGAAGGTTTCCAGCCGGAAGTGGCGGGCGAAGCTGTCGCGCTTGAAGTAGTCGCGCACGTATATTTTCGTTCCGGGGCTGATGAACATGTGCACATCGCGGGTGCGCCCCTGGTCGCGCTCCTTCCACACGTACTTGTGCTCGAAATCGATTTTCTGCTTGTTGCCCAGCGGGATGAAGAAGTGATTGCCGATCAGATGCAGAACCATGATGACGGAAGCCGCCAACAGGTAGGGGCGCATCAGCCGCCGAAAACTCATCCCCGCATTCAACATGGCGATGATTTCCGAGTTGTACGCCATGCGCGAGGTGAAGAAGATGACGCTGATGAGGGCGAAGAGCGGCCACAACAACCCGTTGATGTAGAGGATGAAATTGAGGTAGTACTCCCGCAATACCTGCCCCGCCCCCAGGTGCTCGTCGATGAACTCCTCCACGTTCTCGCTGAAGTCGATGATGATCGAAATCAGGGAGAAAATCAGCACCACGTAGAAGAAGGTGTTGAAGTACTTCCGGATGATGTATCGGTCGAGCTTTTTCATGGACGAGTGAAGAGCGCCAGCCCCAAATTTAGGAGAACGTGAAGGTCGGTTAAATCGAGAAAGCCGCCCGCGAAGGTCAGCATTATTCGGGTTTGTGGGTTCGAAGGGTGGGTGGGAGATTTTAACCGCAGAAGGCCGCAGTGGGCAGTGGGCAGTGGTTGTTGGTTGTTCGTTGTTCGTTGTTCGTTGTTCGTTGGATGGGGGTGTAATAAAGTGGAGAGTTTAGAGTGGAAAGTTTAGAGTGGGGTGGGGGCGCGGGTTTGGGGACAATGTGTTTCAATTTGTCTCCACATATTTCCATTTGTTTCTATATCTACCCCTCCCTTCGATTTTACGATTTTGCAGAATAAGGCGCGGGTTAGGGACAATTTATTTCCATGTGTCTCCACCTGTTTCCATGTGTTTCGATGTCTTGCCCGCCCCTCCGCCGGGCGCCTCGATGCGAATCAGATGCGTCGGCGGAGTTTGGGGGTCAGTTCGTTTTTCCAGGTGGCGAAGGTGCCCTGGAGAATGTGGTTTCGGGCTTCGCGCACCAGCCAAAGGTAAAACGCCAGATTGTGGAGGGTTGCTATCTGGGCGCCCAGCCATTCGCCGGTCGTTAACAGATGGCGCAGGTAGGCTTTGGAGTGGGTACGGCTGGTGGGGGCGGGGCTGTGGGGGTCGATGGGGCTGAAATCGTCCTTCCACTTGGCGTTTCGGAGGTTGAGGATGCCTTCGGCGGTGAAGAGCAAACCGTGGCGGGCGTTGCGGGTGGGCAGGACGCAATCGAACATGTCCACCCCGAGGGCGATGCACTCCAGGATGTTTTCGGGGGTGCCGACGCCCATGAGGTAGCGGGGCTTTTCGGCAGGCAAAATGCCGCAGACCAGCTCCGTCATGGCGTACATATCTTCATGGGGTTCGCCGACGCTGAGCCCTCCGATGGCGTTGCCGGGCAGGTTCATTTCGGCGACGAATTCGGCGCTTTGGCGACGCAGCTCGGGGTAGGTGCTGCCCTGCACGATGGGAAAGAGGACCTGCTCGTGGCCGTATCGGGGTTCGGTGGCGTCCATGTGTCGGCGGCAGCGCTCCAGCCAGCGGTGGGTCAGCTCCATGCTCTTGCGGGCATAGGCGTATTCGCAGGGGTAGGGGGTGCACTCGTCGAAAGCCATGATGATGTCGGCACCGATGCTGCGCTGGATGTCGATGGCGTGTTCGGGGCTGAGGAAATGGCGCGAGCCGTCCAGGTGGCTCTGGAAAGTGACGCCTTCTTCGGTGATTTTGCGGCGGGCGGCCAGGGAATAGACCTGGTAGCCGCCACTGTCGGTGAGGAGGTTGCGCTCCCAGCCCATGAAGCGGTGCAGCCCTCCGGCCTGCTCCAGAACCTCGATGCCGGGGCGCAGGTAGAGGTGATAGGTATTGCCCAGGACGATGTCGGCGCCGATGGTTTCGCGCAGCTCGTGCTGATGGACGGCCTTGACGGTGCCCGCCGTGCCGACGGGCATGAAAATGGGCGTGCGGATGGAGCCGTGATCGGTGCGGATTTCGCCGGCACGGGCACGGCAACGGGGGTCGGTAGCCTGGATGGTGAATTCGAACATGGTCAGCCCTTCGTCGTTCCTTTTGCGCCGTCCATTTGCATCAACAACTTCCGCGCTCGGCTGCGGAAACCCGCCGACCCACCCTCTATGTGCATCCGCAGGACCTCCCGCAACTCCTCGTGCAACACCGGTTCGGCACGCCCCAGCTCGAACAGCACCTGCATGGCGTGAACGCGAACCGCCACCGGCTCGCCGGGGTCGGCCAAGCGCTCGAAACAATACTGAGCCAGCAGGCCCAGCTGTTCGGACGGCCCCGCAAAGGAAGCCAAAACCTTCAAAATGTTGCGCTTTTCGGCGTCGTGCAGGTCTTGGCTTTGCAAATGGACGATGAGCTCGTCTTGCCAGGCAGGCAGCCACTGCGGATGCCATTCGGCCACGTGGCTGAAAATCCAGGCGGCGCGCTGGCGGAGCCTCTTGTCGGGGCAGTTCAGCCACAGCTCCAGCAAAGCATCGAAACGCGCCCGCTCCTCCCCCACCCACCGGCTGAATCGCAAGGCCTGCGCTTTGGAGGGGCGCTCCTGAAGCAGTTTCATCAAATCCATGCCTGCAAGATAGGCTTCCTGGGTGAGCCGGGATAACAGCCGCTGCGAGGAGAAGGCCCGCCGGCCAAGAGGTGGGAACGACTCAATCCGAATCGTCCTCAAAAAGGGAGGTGTGAATTTCGATGTCTCCGGTGAGGGTTTTATGCACCGGGCATTTCTCTGCAATCTGGAGCAAGCGCTGGCGTTGCTCCGGGCTCAGTGCCCCCTTCAACTCGAGGAGGCGCTCGAAGAGGTACCCCCCGCTTCGGTCGCTGGAATCTTTGGGATGGGCATCCAGATGAACGTGCACGCTTTCGAGGGGCCAGCTTTTGCGGCGGGCGTAGAGTTGAAGAGTCATGGCGGTGCAAGCCCCAAGGCCGGCGCTGAGCAACTCGTGGGGGGTGGCCCCCCGGTCTTCACCACCGGCTTTTTCCGGCTCATCGGCTGTCAGCCGGTGTTGCCGAATTTGAACTTCGGTGCTCAGCCCCTTGTCCCCGAGGCTGGCCATCACCGTTTTTCGTGGTTTGGGCAGCCCCTCAGAATCAGAAGCAGAAGAGGACGGCAAATAGCGCTGGGCCCAGCAGGCAATCATCTCCCCGGCGTATTGGGCGTCGGCTTTGTTGCTGAGCAGGTGGTCGGCACCGTCCAGGCTGACGAAGCTCTTGGGATGAAAGGCTGCCTTGTAGATGGCCGCGGCATTCTCGATGCTCACTATCTGGTCTTGGGGCGAATGCAGAATGAGCAGGGCTTTGCGCAGGTCCCGCAAGGTTTCATAGGGGGAATGATTTTCCAAATCCTCCAGAAATTGCCGCTTCACCCGAAAGGGGCGCCCCCCGATGCGGACTTCGGCGCTGCCGCTTTGCTCCAGCTCCTCCAAAGCCCCTTCCAACAGATGGCGCACGTGTGAAGGCCGGTACGGTGCTCCGATGGTGGCAACGGCACGAACGGACTCCACCCGACAGGCTGCCTGAATGGCGGCCGCTCCGCCCAGAGAATGCCCCACCAACAAGGTAGGGGCTTCGTAATGCTCCGCCAGGTAATCGGCGGCGGCTTCCAGGTCCGAGATATTGGAAGAGAAATTGGTTTGCGCAAACTCCCCTTCACTCTCGCCCAGCCCCGCAAAATCGAAGCGCAAGACCGCCAGACCCCGGCTTTGAAGGGCGCGGCTGATGGTGCGCACCGCCGAGAGGTTTTTGGTGCAGGTGAAACAATGCGCGAAAACGACAAAGGCACGAGGTTGGGGCGGGCGTTCGAGTTTGCCCACCAGCGTGATTCCGTCCCGATTGGGGAAGCGCAGGGTTTCGATTCGGGTGGTCATAGGCAATGAAGCTGAGGGTGAAAAAAGGCTCGCCCCTAAAACGTCGGACGAAAGGTGGGGTTCGGAGAAGGGTTGGCTCCAGGTGCCGGTATTGTCGCCACCCGAACCAATCGAAGGCAGGTGCCCCTACCCCCCCAGACCAACCCGAAGACCCGCCAACAGGATGAGCCCTTCGCCGACGGGTTCCCCTTCCGTACGGACATTGACCTCCACCCCGAAGGCCAGGTTGGGGCTGAAGGTCAGCTTCCCTTTCCGGAACTGGTAGCCGGCCCAGGCGGTGGGTTGCAGCACGGTGACTTTGGTAGTGCCGCCGACTTCTTCCGGGGTGCCGATGTGGTCTTTCCAGTCCAGCTCGTTGAACCACCAGTCGTTGCGCACCCCGAAAAACCACCCTTCAAAGCCCGGCTTCAGCCAGCGCGCCGCCCCCACCGAAAACCCGAACCCGCCCCCGCGTTCGTCTTCATGGACGCCCAGGTCGCGGTGGCGCACCCGGTTGTAGCCCACGCGCAGGTGCAAGCCGTAGTGTTCGCCCAGGCTCTTTTCCAGAAAAATGCAGGAAATCTGCCCCGTCGGATAAACCTGAAACTCCAGCCCGAGGGGCGGCAGCGCCTGGCCTTGCAATGGGGCGCCGAACAGCCCGGCCGTCATCAGAAGGAGGAATCTTTTCATGGTCGCTGGGTTTTGGAGGGCAAAATTGAAAAACGTGCTTTGCCCTGCGCTTTCCCTCGTAAAGGAATCGATAATTTTTCGACAAATGCTCCACGGACGCAGGCGAAGCCTGCTCGGGAATCGTAAGTTTGTCAAGCCCTCCGCTCATCCCGATGCCGGGAGCCCCTTTCCGGGGCCGGGTGGATGCCTTTCACAAAGACCTGCTCATGAGTTCCACCACCCATCTGTTGCAGCGCCACAACATTCGCCTGGAAATCCTGGAGCAGGATTTGAAGCGCCTGCCGGGGCAGGGGGCCTTCCTGGCGGTGTGCAATCAGGTCTTGGAGGGGTACAGTGCCCTGCTGCTGATGGAGCTGTTGGCACAAGGGGGGCGTACCGGACGGGTGATGAGCTGGCGCCCCCCACCGGAAGAAGGATTGCCGGCCGATGGCTGGCTGTATCCGGGCTCGCCGACGCAGCAGGGCTTCCACAAGCAATTCTACAAGACCCTGAAGAAGGAGTCGGCCAGGGGGCATGCCCTGGGTTTGGTGCTCCATTTCCGGGGTTTGGGTTTGCGGGAGGGCACCGGTCGGGGATTTTTCAACCGCCTGGCCAAAGCCTTGCTAAAGGCCGGGGTTCCCATCGTGCCGGTTCGCTTTCAGGTCGATGGGCCGGCGCTGTTTCGCAGTCGGTTGGGCCCGCAACTGGCCCGCCTTTCGGGGCAAGAGCTCGTGGTGCGTGCCCGCATCGGCAGCCCCATTCCGCCCGAAGAGCAACAGAAGTTCAGCCCCAGAGTCTTTCGGCGCTATCTGCAGTCGAAAATTTTCTCCCTCGGCACGCCCCTGGAGGTGCGCTCCTTCTTTCAGTGGCCCCGGCTGCGCAACCAGGCCGAGCCCGAACCCCTCGCCCCGCCCGCCGACCCCCAAAAAATCCGCGAAGAGATTCGCCACCTGACCTTCGAAAACCTGTTGGCCACCCAGGGCAAGTTCGACATCCTTTTGGCTGCGGCCCCGCAAATCCCCACGGCCCTGCTCGAAATCGGGCGCCTGCGCGAGCTCACCTTCCGCGCCGTGGGGGAAGGCACCGGCAAAGCACGCGACAACGACGAGTACGACCTGTACTACCGGCAGCTCCTCATCTGGGACCGCGAAGCCGAGCGCATCGTGGGGGGGTATCGGATGGGTTTGGGCGACGAAATCTTCGAACGCTACGGCGTCGAGGGCTTCTACATGCACAGCCTGTTCAAAATCAAGCCCCCCTTCTACCCCATCATGCGCCAGGCGGTGGAGCTGGGCCGCTCCTACATCATTCCCGACTACCAGAAGCAACGCCTGCCCCTGTTCCTCCTCTGGAAGGGCATTCTCTTCTTCCTGCTGAAAAACCCCCGCTACCGCTACCTCTACGGCCCCGTCAGCATCAGCAAGTACTACTCGAACATTTCGAAGAGCCTCATCATCGCCTTCATCCGCAAGCACTACTTCAACGAGGAGCTGGCCCGCTACCTCAAGCCCCGTAAGGCCTTCACCTTCCGCGGCGAAAACAAGGTGGACATCGAACTGCTGACCGACAGCCTCGACCAGGGGATGAAAGCCCTGGACAACCTGGTGGAAGACATCGAGCCCCAGCATTTCCGCATCCCCGTCCTCATTCGGCAATACCTGCGCCTGAACGCCCGCTTCATCGGCTTCAACGTGGACCCCAACTTCAGCGACTGCCTCGACGGCTTCATCCTGCTCGACCTGCACGACGTGCCCATCGAGATGCTCGAAGCCCTGAAGCGGGAAGCCTGAGCTGCGTATCTTGGCCCTTTTCCAAACCCCCGACAGGATGAAGCTATCCCTCCGAGCTCTGTGGCGCGGCGCGGCCCTCATCGCCCTGATGTTGTTGTTTCTGACCCCCGTGTTGTTGCGGGCGCTCCTTTTCGGGCAAGACCTGCACTTCGCCCTGCGCGTGCGGCAGCGCTTCGTTTGGGCGGCGGTGCGGCTCCTGGGTCTGCGCATTCGATTGCAGGGGAAGCCTCCGGAAGGCGGGCCCTACCTTTTCGTCGGCAACCACCGCTCCTATCTGGACCCCGTCGTCGCGCTGGCCCACATACGCGCCCTGCCCGTAGCCAAGGCGGAAATGGCTTCCTGGCCGGTCATCGGCTTCGCAGCCCGCGCCACGGGCATCCTCTATGTGAAGCGGGAAGAAAAAACCAGCCGCCACCGAACCCTGCTGGCCATGGAGGACTTGCTGGGGCGGGGCTTTTCCATCCTCCTCTATCCGGAAGGCACCACCCACCAGGAGCCCCGGACGCGCCCCTTCCGCAAAGGCGCCTTCTCGCTGGCGGCCCGTCGGGGCTTCCCCGTCGTTCCGGTAGCCATCGAATACCCCCGAAAGGAAGTGGCCTGGGTGGGCAACGACACCTTCCTGCCCCATTTCCTCAAAACCTTCCGCCACCCCATCACCGAAGTGCACATCGCCTACGGCCCGCCCCTGCAGGACAGCGACCCCCACACCCTGCTCTCCCACACCCGCACCTGGATTGACCAGTGGCTGGAATCCTTTCACGAGATGACCGACCCGGCGGAGTTGAGCCGTCAGAAATTGTAGGTGATGCCGAATCGGAAGTTGATGGGCAAATCGATTTCGTCCTCGGGCTGATTGAGGTTGTAGAGGAAGAGGATTTCATAGCCCCACAAGCCGGTGCTGCTGGTGTAACCCAACCCGAGGTAGAAGTTTTGCCGCAGCTCGCGGCTCTTTTCGATGCTGTCGGTGGCAGGGTCGTAAATGAGCAGCCCCCGAAAATCAATGGGGATGCGATTGAGAGACTGGTTCTCGACCTCGACGTGGGCGAAGAGGGCGGGAATGAACTTGTAGCGGGCAAAGGCGCCGATGGAAAAGTTGAGGGAATTCACCTTGTGGATGCGCAGGTCGGTGGCGCGGCCCTTGACCAGCAGGTAGTCCAGGGCGATGCGGGGCCCGATGCTGAGGTTGCCGTCGAAGAGTTTGTAACCCACCATCGGGGAGATGCCCACGAAAAAGGTGTTGGATTCACCGGTACCGGAAAAGCCCAGGTTGAACCCGCCCCCGTACCAAAGGTGGCTGGCGAAGTTGCCGCTTTCGTCGAAGTACTCGTCCACGCGGCTGCTTTTTTTCTTCTTCCGGCGTGACTGGGCGTCCAGATCCGGGGTGAGGGCCGTAACCAGCAGAGTCGTCAGCAGGGAAAACAGCAAAAATCGCTTCATGGTGGAGGTTTTTGTTGCAAACTTAGACACCCCGCCCCCGATAAAGTTTCCGGGACGGGCCCTTTTGTCGGGAAATGACGTCCCCCCGGCAAGGCTTGCCAGGGTTGGGCGGCGGGTGGGTTGAGAGTTCAGTAAATCCTGCAGGTGAGGACGGTGAAGTCATCGGGGAAGGGCCGACCCTCCATGAATTTTTCCAGCTCGTCCATCATTTTGCGGTTGAATTCGCGGGCGCTGAGGCGGTAGTTTTCCAGCAGGAAACGGTTGCCGTAGCCCTGGTCGAGGAATTCTCCTTTGGGGTTTCGAATGTCGATGAGCCCGTCGGTGAACAGCAGCAGCAGGGCTTCGGCCTCGAGGGTGAGCTCGCCGGTTTCCAGGGCGGGCAACTCCTCGACGGCACCCAGGATGGTGCAGCCCTGGCGCAGGCGGAAGACCTGGTCGTTCATGACCAGGGCGGGGGGGTTGTGCCCGGCGTTGATGTAGCGCAGCCGGCGGGTTTTGGGGTGGTATTC
>CAZBYX010000058.1:0-3381 GCA_964496055.1 uncultured Saprospiraceae bacterium | reverse complement strand
CCGACGTTGAGGTGCGGGCGGTACACGCTGTCGAGCTCGTAGTACTGGTTGGCGGGGAGGGTTTTGGGCAAGAGCATCTGCTGGAACTGGCTGGCGAGTTCCATTTCGTGCTTGAGCTTTTCCTGCTCCAGCTGGCGCTTGAACAGGCGCTTGTTCTCGATGGCGACGGCGATGACGTTCGTGATGGTGGTGATGAACTGCACCTTGTTGAACATGTCCTCGTCGGCATCGAAGCCGCCGATGAAGACGTAGGCCAGGGGGAGGTCCTTGTGCCGCACCGGGATGACCACGTCGAACTCTTTGAGGAAGGGGTGGTCGGGCTCGTCGAGGTTTTGCAGGCGGGTGAAGCCCTGGAGGAGTTGCTCGATGTCGCCGTCGAAGGGGGGTTGTTCCCAGCCGATGCTGGCCTTGCAGGCCCAGCGCTCCTGGTCGCGAAAGAAGAGCGCCATCTTGCGGATGCCCATCTCCCAACTCAGAAAGTCGGTGTACATCTGGAACAGCCCGTCGGCCTTGACGTTGTTGTTGATGGCCTGGGTGATGTTCAGCAAGCGATTGATCTGCAGCTGCTTGAGGTGCAGTTCGCGCTCCAGCGCTTCATATCGCGACAGGCTCTTCTTTATGTCGGAAAACTCGGACATGCTTTTGGGAAATGAGCAACGACACTTGCCGTCGTGGGTAAAGATAGGCATTGCCCCCAAGAATTCAGCCGCCGCAGCGGCTGTGGGTGTGGGCAGGGGTTCGCCCCCCGACCCCACACCCCCGAAAACGGGAAAGCCCGCCCCAGGACGAGGCAGATTGTTCCTGCCGTCCTCGGCCATGTAACGAAGGGCAGTCGGAGCTGAAGTTCTTTCCGGGGCGTTGAAAGGGTCGGGGGGGGGATGGTGGAGGGGAGGGTTCGCCCCCCCAAAAAAAAATCCCCGATGCCGGGGGCATCGGGGATGGTGCGTTTCCGTACTTCTCGATATCATTCTTCTTCCTCGGCGGCTTTCGCTTCGGGGGCTTCGGCCGGTTCCTCGGCTTTGGGTTCCGGGGCCGCTTTCTTTTTGGCGGCCGCTTTTTTGGCCGGTTTGGCCGGTTCGGTGCTTTCGCTTTGTTCCTGGAGTTGCTCCTTCAGTTGGGAGAGCGCCTCCAGGTCGCCGAGGGTGGTGCGTTCGATGGAAGAGGCTTGTTTTTTGACCACCTTGCGCACTTTCTCCTGTTCCTTGCGCTTCTTGTCGCGCACTTCGGCTTCGCCTTCGCGCTTGATGTCGTCCAGGTAGCGGGTGTGGGAGACGAGGATGCGCTTGTCGTCCTGGTTGAATTCGATGACTTTGACGGTGATCACTTCGTCCACTTCGGCCAGTTGGCCGTCTTCCTTGCGGATGTGCTTGATGGGCGCGTAGGCTTCCAGCCCGTAGGGGAGCTGGACGATGGCGCCGCGGTCGTCGCGGCGAACGACGGTGGCTTCGTGATAGGAGCCCACGGGGAAGACCTTTTCGAAGGTGTCCCAGGGGTTTTCTTCCAGTTGCTTGTGACCGAGGCTGAGCTTGCGGTTGGCTTTGTCGATTTCGAGCACCACCACATCGATTTCTTCACCCACTTTGGTGAACTCGCTGGGGTGGCCGTAGCGCTTGGTCCAGCTCAGGTCGCTGATGTGCACCATGCCGCCGATGCCCTCGGCCAGCTCGACGAAGACGCCGTACGGGGTGAGGTTTTTGACCAGCCCCTTGTGGCGGCTGCCCACGGGGAATTTCTCTTCGATGTCTTCCCAGGGGTCTTTGGTCAATTGTTTGATGCTGAGCGACATTTTGCGCTCCTCGCGGTTGATGGTCACGATCTTGGCTTCCAACTCTTCGCCGACCTTGAAATACTCCTTGGCGTTGATGGGGGAGTTGCTCCAGGACACTTCGCTGACGTGAATCAGCCCCTCCACACCGGGTTGGATTTCGAGGAAGGCGCCGTAATCTTCGATGTTGACGATCTTGCCCTTGACGACGGTCCCCTCCTTGAGCTCCTCGCTGAGCACATCCCAGGGGTGGGGTTGCAGTTGCTTCAAGCCCAGGGAGATGCGCTTCTTGTTCTCGTCGAAATCGAGCACCACCACGTTGATTTTCTGGTTGAGCTCGAGCACCTCGCTCGGGTGGTTGATGCGGCCCCAGGAAATGTCGGTGATGTAGAGCAAGCCGTCCACGCCGCCGAGGTCGAGGAAGGCGCCGAAGTCGGTGAGGTTCTTGACGACCCCTTCGAGAACCTGCCCTTTTTCGAGGCTGGCGATGATTTTCTCGCGCTGTTCGGCCAGGTCGCTTTCGATGAGGGCCTTGTGGGAGACCACGGCGTTTTTGATTTGCTCGTTGATCTTGACCACCTTGAACTCCATGGTCTTGCCCACGTACTGATCGTAATCGACGATGGACTTGATGTCGATTTGGGAGCCGGGCAGGAAGGTTTCCAGCCCGCCGCAGTCCACGATGAGCCCGCCTTTGGTTTTGGAGATGATGGTTCCCTTGATGATGGTGCCGTTGTGGTAGGAGTCGCGGATGGCTTCCCAGGCGCGCAGCAATTTGGCTTTCCGCCGCGACAGAACCAGCTGCCCGCGCTCGTCCTCGAGTTTCTCGACGTAAACCTCCACTTCATCTCCCACTTTCAGGTCGGGCATGTCTCGAAATTCACTCACCGGCACCAGCCCGTCACTCTTGTAGCTGATGTCGAGCACTACGTCGCCGTCCTGGATGGCCCGCACGCGCCCCACGACGATTTCGTTTTCGATGACGGTGGTGAGGGTCTTTTCGTATTCCTCGGTGAATTTCTGGATTTCCTCTTCGGTGTAGGGCAGCTTCAGCTCGTTGCCGGCTTCCCAATCGAAGTCGTCATGAGCTCCGTTGCTTTGTTGCAGGGCTCGGGCGGTTTCCAATTCTTCCTCTTCCTCTTCTTCCTCCTCTTCTTCGCTTTCCGCCGCTTCCTCGGCTTCCTCGGCTTCTTCCGCTTCCTCACTTTCCTCGTCTTCGGTGGCTTCTTCGTCTTCGGCCGTTTGTGCCGAATCCTCCGCTACGGCCGATGCTTCGGCGCTTTCGGTTTCTTCCGTTTCGGCGGGGTCGGCCTCGGGAGTTTCAGTGACCTCCTCGACCGAGTCTTCTACGGTCTCGGTGGTTTCTTCGGATTCGTTGTTCAATTTTTTTTCATCCAGCATTGAAAGAATGCTTTTGTAGCCGGCTCGCTTCCGGGCCGACAGGGTTAGACAATAGGATTTTTCAAAGCGGGCGCAAAGGTAAGACATTTTGTCCGTCGCACAAACCGGCTTCGCCGCTTTCTCCCACGATTCCAAAGGCTTATAGCGCCGGTGAATGAAGACGAATGATGGAAAGGAGGATTTGAGGAACCGAGGATTGGCGATTTGGCGATTTG
>CAZBYX010000057.1:0-15926 GCA_964496055.1 uncultured Saprospiraceae bacterium | reverse complement strand
TGGAAATTGTTCAGCATGTTTGGTTCAGTTAAAGTTTAGGAAGATGAGACAAAGGGCTCCGGCCTCCGATCCAATGTGTCCGGAGCGTGGCGGAGGGGAAGACTTTTTCAAGGGCAGAGAAGCTACCTGGCTTTGAAAATAGCTTCAAAATGAAACGACCTTGGCTTCGATCCGATGCGTGTTCAAAATGCGTTCTGTGAAAGCCCTGTGCCCATAAGGAGCCAACAAATAGAGCTTGCCGCCCCGAAGACGGGCCATTTTTGCCAGCAGTTTCCATTTGCTCACTACTCGACGCACGGCCTTGGATTTCAAAGCCAACTCGAAATAGTACTTGCGGCCGTTCAGCTGGGCCGTGAGGTCGGGAAGAAAGGGCTCTTTGTCGTTGCGTCGAAGCAAACGGTGCGTCTGTTTGTCCTTGTCGATAGCGGTACGGATGTTGTGAAATCCACGTTGGGCGACCCAGGCACGTGCTTTTTCGAATAAGCCTTGAGATTTCTTTCGAATCATAGCGAATTGATTTTCAACTGTTTTTTAAGCTATAACGAAACAAGGATGCCCATGTTCAGTGGGAGAAAGGGGAGCCCCGTCAGTCCACTGAACGAGGCAGCCCACTTGTTCTCAAAGGCGATCGAGGATAGCCAGAATCTCTTCCTTGGTTTTGCCCAATTTTTTCTGAAGCCGGCCGAGGAGTTCCTCCTCTTTTCCTTCCAATAAGGCAAGGTCATCGTCAGTCAACTGGGCATATTGTTGTTTGAGTTTGCCTTTGAGGACGTTCCAATTTCCTTTCAATTTTTGAAAAATGGTTTCTGTCTGCATGCTTAAGATAATTTAAGGTGAGAGAATGGGTTTGTCGGGAATGGGTGTGCAATCATAGCAGGTGCCTACAGCCTGTTTCGAACCAGACGCTGTCGTCGAGGGATGCGAAAAGCAGATTTCCAAGGGCCTTGAGAAGAAACAAAGGGAAACTTCCGGGGAAGCCCCAAACCCACTTGCCTTCCCAAATACCTGGGATGCCGGGCAAGCAGGTCGAGGAGCGGAGTGCCCCTCAAAAGGAATCAGAGGCTTCGAGGTGCAGCCCTTGAAGGAGGTGGTCCAGGTATTCAGCCGAATCCTGGGGCAGAGAGAGGGTTAGGGTGAGATACCAATCGGGATACCAATAGACGCGTTGATAGAAGAGTTTTCCATTTTGCAAAAGGGCCAGTTCGTATGTGTGTTCAGAAATGGCCTGATGCACTATTTCGTAGGAAGGGTTCCGCTCGGCGAATCCTTCGAGGTGGAAAGCGAGCAGTTCTTCCACCGACCAATCGAGAACGTTGTAGCTGCCGACGACTTTCAGGTCGTAATCCAAGGCAGGATTGAGCAATGTGACTCCGTCGCCGTTGTCTGCCAGCAGGGAATAGGGAAATTCCTCGGTCGGGAATTCAAGGCAAAACCGGAAACGCTCGTTGCAATAGCGATCGACGGGTTGAGCCTGCAATGTAAAGTGTGCCCCTATGAGAAGTATTAGGAGCAATGGCAATATGGGAATGATTCGTTTCATGGTGTTTGAATCTAAACGGGTTGAGCAAATCAATAGCGGTACACGGCGAGCGCCGTTTCGACCTCGTCCTGAAGTTGGTGGGGTTCAAGGGGGTAGGCGCTGCCGTTTTTGAGGATGGTTTGGGTGACCGCCCAGTTGAGCAAGCACCGCGAGTTTCGAGTCCGTTCCGGGTGCAGGTGTACTCTTTGGGTGGACTCGTCCAGGCTCCCCCAAACACAATCGGACTCGGGGCGATAGAAGAGATGGTGAACCCGCCCTTGCATGGCTGCCGGCAGGATGGTCGTTAGGTCAACCGAACCCTGGCCGAGGGCAAGGGCTTGTCTTGCCTGTTCAAGCATCTGCTCAAACTCCCTTTGGAAGTGGGGTTGCAGTTGCACCCAGGCTTTCTCATGGAGCAAGATGGGGTCATCCTTGTCGGGGTTACCGCTCACGTGGACGGGCAAAATATTCGGATGGTGGCTGAGGGCGCGAAACTGCTCCACGAGGAAATCCACGCCAGCCAACATCAGCGGGGCATCCTCATCGTGAAGGATTTGCAAGAGACCGCGGTCAACCTGCCGAAGAAACTTCTCCAACTCGGTTTTGCGGTGCTCTTTTCCGCCCCCATGGCCGTGAAAAATAAGGCTCTGGCTGGGGTTGCCGCTGTGGGCCTGAAGAGCTGCTTCCTTGTCGCCTCCCACGACTTGCTCCATGCTGGTGGGTACCAGGTCATCGATCCGGATGGGAACGATGTGGTGGGGGTGCAATTCGAAGAGCCGAACCTGATTCTGGCTCAAGGCCAGCAGGAACAGGCGCTGATTGCGATTCAGCAACGGCACGAGGGGCAGAAGGAAAAATTCCTCCCCGACGTACACTCGCCTCCGGAAGCTGACCGGCACGATGTAGTGCTCAAAGAAGTTTTCCGCAAGGAATACGACCAGCCCGTCGGACAAGTGCATCCAAAAATCGGCATCGTCGAGCAATTCTTGAGCCGGTCGGAAAAACCGCTCGAATTCGTGTGGGTTCCACTGCGCCTCTAAGCGGGTTTCGAGGGCGCTACTTGCCTCGCTCAGGGCATTTTTGAAAGCAATTTGGTCTTCTTGGTTCCGCCCTGCCCGAGCCGTGGGAACGAAAAGGCTGACGTGAGCCGCTCCTGGGCGGGCATGGGAAGCCAAAGCAATAAACTTGGATTTTGAAAACATTTAAACGATAATTTTTTCCGTGTTCAACCATAAAACGAAACATTGTTGTGGATGTTCAGCGGTTCACCATTCTGAACCTCTGGGGCACATGTTCGTTCAAGGAGGAAAAGCAGCTATGGATCGTCTCATTCTGTTGATGGATTTGCCCACCCTACAAGACCCGCGCTCTTTCCTGGATTATGGAATTCGTTTGGGTCGAGCCTTGGGTTTCCCTCTGAAGGTGGCCGCCTATCGCTTGCTGCAACACGTACCGGCAGAGGCTCCGCTTCAAAACCTGGCCGAGGGGCATGTTCATAGCCGACAGCAAAAGGAAATGGAATCGATGCTGTCCAGGCTTCGAACCTGGCTGCCCGAAAACCGGGTTTCCCCGCAGTTGGAACTGGAGTCCCTGGGCTTAATCACACAAGATGAGCTGATGGACTACGTGAAAACCCTCGAGCGAGGATGGCTTGTGTGCCAACGACAAAGCGGGTGGAGCACTTTCAACGAGTGGTTCGGCACGGTGGAAACCCGCATGGCGGTGCGAAGCCGTGTGCCCGTGCTCGAATTGCCTCCCCACCATTGCTGGCGCCCCCTCCAAACCATCCACTACGCCCTAAAACCCGAGGATGACATCGTCGAGAACGTCCGGTTACTCAGCCTGGTAGGCTACAGGCTCAAAGCATCCATCAATCTGCTTTTCCTTCAAGGACGGAATGAAACCGGTCTGAACGAAATGTCCCCCCCGAACGCCCGGTTGTCCCGAATCCTGGAAAACTTGCTGGGGCTCAAACCCACTTTCCAGCAAATCCTGGGGGACAGGTGCTCGAATGAATTGATCGAAAGGCTTCGAACCCAGAATCGGGAGGAATGGCTCGCTTTTGAAAAACACAATCAGCCACTTTTGCGGTTGCTGTTTTCCAACCACAGCTACAAGCGCCTCATTCTGGAAGCCAACCTCCCCCTATTTCTCTTCTGAGTGCCCCGCCCTCCAAAAACCTGAATGGCGCACACGCCCCTAAAAACTCACCCAAACCCACACCCCCCCTAAATCCTGAAACCGAGACGATCAGGTTTTCCAACCCTTTTTCATTAACCCGTAAAAGCGAATCGTATATGAACTACTTGGGAATGAAATCCGAAGAAATGAGCAAAACCGTGGACTTGCTCAATGATTTATTGGCCAATTACCACGTCTATTATCAGAACCTGCGCAATTTCCACTGGAACGTCCATGGGCCGCACTTTTTCGAGTTGCACAGCCGCTTCGAAGAACTATATCACGATGCCCGGGAAGCCATCGACAGCATTGCCGAACGCATTCGCACCTTGCGCAGCCGCCCCCTCTCCACACTGAAGGAATATCTGAGGCGCTCCGTAATAAAAGAGCCCGAAAAGGTGACCACCGACATGGAGATGGTGCGCACCATTCTGAGCAACCACCGCGTGCTGATCAATAAGATGCGCTACGTGCTTGGGCAGGCGGCGGAAGTCGGCGACGAAGGTACCGTTGACCTGGTCAGCGGCTTTCTGAATGCCCTGGAAAAGAAGTCCTGGATGTTGGACGCATGGACCGTTCCCCAAAACCAGGAAGTGGCCCCCAATTGAGGGGTGCTCCTTGAATGCCTTCCCATTATTCGCAAACCTAAATTTTGCCACCATGACTAACCAACCCACCACCTCCACACCCCCGCCGGGTGGATATTCCCGGCCATCGACACGAATTACCCATACCGCCTCCGGACCGCAAACCCAACCCGCAAGGCCCCACTCCCCTGTGGCCGAAATGCCTGCAATTGGGGATACAGGCAGCTATAGCCATGGCTTTCTACCTGTTCGCACTCGAATTTCTGCAAGGAAAGCAACCTGCCCTCCGCTTGGCGATGCACCTTTTGCTGATACCGTTCATCGGGTTGGGCATCGCTCATTTCCACGGTCTTCCTTCCAAAGGTGCCTCACTTTTCTTCAAAACCGGCATGCAGGTCGGCTTGCTCATCACCCTCTTTACCGGACTGACCCTGGGGCTGATTCACCTGGGAGCCTTTCTGCTTGGCAGTGAATGGAGTTTTACCCTCTATGGGCGAAACGCCAACAGTCTTGGCAATTTCTTGCTCGTTTCGGGGGGCATGTTTTTCGAAATCCTCGTCTTCGGGCTCATCATCACCCTTGGTTGGTTGCAATGGTTCAAGGGCAAACGCAACAAGCTTTGATTATTCACTCTTTTGGGGCACCCCTGCAGGGGCGCCCCAAAAAAAATCTCTGAGATTATGAAAAAAAGCTCCAACAGATACGCCCATCCGATAGAAGCCTTTCGCGCCTTGAAAGCGCGGAGCTACAAAAACGACTTCAAGTTTGAGGACGGCAAGATGCACTGCCTGGCTACGGGCAAGAAATACACGCCTTCGGAATTGACCGTCCGCGAATACCATCGGTTCGAGGGACGGACGAATCCCTCGGATATGTCTATCTTGTTCGCCATCGAATGCAAGGACGGCAACAAGGGTTTGTTGTTCTCCGCCTACGGAACTTATGCCGACCACCAATTGATCGATTTCCTGAACAAGGTGCCCATTAAAGTCCGGGAAGATGGCTGACCGATTTCCCCGCCTGGAAGGTGCGGGGTGCATTCCAACCTTGGTCGTTTTGGGGGTGCTGGGGTATTTCACCCGCAGTTTTTTTGCGCCTCTGATTTTCGCGGGGGTTTTCACCTTGATGCTTCACCGCTTGTGCGCCCAGCTGGAAAAATGGGTGGGCCGCAAGGGCCTGGCCGCTGTTTTGGCCATGTCGGTGGCGGGGTTACCCGTTCTGGGGGTTTTGACCCTTCTATCGATTCAGTCGGCGCGCACGTTTCAAACACTCCCGAACCTGCCCGACAAACTCTACGAGGGCTTGGAGAAAGCCCTTACGCCGCTTCTTTCCCGCCTGGGGCTTGATTTTGAAACCCTCTTTGCATCGTTGGGGAGAAATATCGGGCAGTTGATCAGCACCCCGCTGGAATTGTTTTCCCAAGGGATTTCCGCCAGCACCGCAGCCCTGACGGGGCTTTTTCTATGCTTGCTGTTCACTTTTTTCTTCCTGCTTCATCGGCGAGGGCTTTATCAGCTCTTGCTTTTGCAATTTTCAGAGAAGAGGCGCCCCGGGGTGCGCGAAGTATGCCGAGGCATTCAGCACATCAGCGAGCGGTATTTGGCGGGGTTGGGGTTGGTGGTGGTGGTTTTGTCGGGCATGAACGCGCTGGGGCTGTGGCTCATCGGCATTCCGGAGGCGCTTTTCTGGGGGCTGGTTGCAGGGGTGCTGGCAATCGTTCCGTTCGTGGGGACGATTCTGGGAGGGGCGTTGGTTTTCTTGTTTGCGCTGGCGGCATCGTCCACCTGGTGGCAACCGCCGGCGGTGATCGTCCTTTTCGCGGTGATTCAGTTTTTGGAGGGCAATTTCATCACCCCCCGAATCCTGGGGCAAACCATCCGGCTGAACGCCATGAGTTCCATCCTGGCTTTGGTAGCCGGCGGTGCCTATTGGGGCCTGCCCGGCTTGCTGCTCGCCCTCCCCCTTACGGCTATGCTCCGGTTGCTTTTTCTACAAATTCCGCCGCTCGAACCACTGGGCCGCATGCTCGGAGTCGGAATCGATTCGGAAGAATGGCTCTCCACTTTCGACCGGGATGAATACCGCCTGACTTCCCTCTTTCGCTAAATGAGCCGACGCGCCAAAATCCTTTCTTTTCTACCCTCCTATTTTCTTCTGCACCTTGACTTCGACAGCCGTATCCAGCCCCTCGAGAACCTCGACGAGGATGCCGTCGGAGAGGCCGAGCTTGACGGGCCGCTTTTCGAATTGTTGTTCGCCGACGGCCACCTCCACGTAGGTCGTGTCGTTTTCGAAGAGGACGTCGCGTTCTTGCAGGGCGAGCACGCTGTCGCGCCGGTCGAGGATGATGTCGGCGTTGGCGCTGTAGCCGGCGCGCAGGAAATTGCCTTCGGCGGGGGCCATGGCGGCGCGGATTTCGAACTTGACGGTGCCCTCCACCAGCTCGCCCTTGGGGGCGATGTATTCCAGGGTGGCATGGAAGATTTGGTCTTCGATGGCGCCGATGGTCAATTCCAGGGGCATGCCCTCGCGCAGTTTGCCGACGTCGCTCTCGTCCACCTGCCCTTCGAAGATGAGGTTGTTCATGTCGGCCACGATGGCGATGGTGGTGCCCTCGTTGAAGTTGTTGCGTTCGATGACACTGGTGCCCACCTCGACAGGCACGTCGAGGACCATGCCGTCCACGGTGGAGACGACGATGTTGTTCACCTGGCGGGAGTTGCGCGCCACGCCTTCGCGCAGGAGCTGGAGGTTGGCGATGGCGGCGTCGAGTTCCTGGCGGCGGATGTCCACTTCGGTTTCGTACTGATTGAGGGTGTTGGCGGCGGCGATTTTCGCGTTTTCGAATTCCGCCTTGCGCAATTCGAATTCCGTTTTGAAGCGCTGGTACTCCTGCTCGCTGATGACGCCGTCTTCGAAAAGTAGGCGGTTGCGTTTTTCGTCTTCCCGCGCCTTGATGAAGGCGGCTTCGGCGGCCTCCACATCCAGGCGGCGCTGGAAGACCTCGCGTTGGCGGGCGAGCTCCCGTTCGGCTTCCTGCAGGCGCAGGCGCGCCAGGTTCACACTGTTCTGGGCGCTGTTGATGCTCACCTGGCTGGGTACCAGCTTGATTTTCGCCAGTTGCTGGCCTTTTTTCACCAGTTGCCCGGCTTCCACGTACAGCTCGTCGATGACCCCCGAAACCTGGGGCTTGATTTGCACCTCCCGTCGCGGCTTGATGCTGCCGGTGGCCACCGTTTTCTTCACGATGGTCGTGATGACGGGCTTCTCGGTTTCATAGACCACGGGGTCTTTCCTGCTCTGGTTGTAGAAATACGCACCCAGTGCCACGGAGAACACCAGAAAAACGGCACCGAGTGCAATCAAACAGCCTTTGTTCATTGTCTGTGTGCTTTGTGGGGCATTTCGGCAAGCCTCCCTGAAGAGACCCCCCGAAAAAACCCCGACCTATGGGAGCCCTCCGGAGGAGAGCCAATCCCTTTGCGATTCGATGGATTTCGGTTCGGGTTTGGGAGCGGGAGGAGGGTGGCGAAGGCTCCTTCCCCCCACCGCCCTCCCACACCCAATTGGGAAAACGGGCGGCGGTGCCCTATTCGTCGCGCAAGGCTTCCACCGGGTTGATGCGGGCGGCCTGCAGGGCGGGCACCAGCCCCGTCAGAGCACCCGACACGACGAGGATGAGCAAGGCCGCCACCCCCACCCCGAGGTGGATTTCGGGGTTGGTGAAAAAGGGCAGCTCGGTGCCCGCCGCCAGGGCCATGAGGTACACCAGCCCCGTGCTGGTCAGCAAGCCGAGGTAACCGGCAATCGTGGTGATGAAGACGCTCTCGAGCAAAATCATGCTGATGATGGAGCCCGGGGTGGCGCCGAGCGCCTTCCGAATGCCGATTTCCTTGGTGCGCTCGCGCACGATGATGAGCATGATGTTGCCCACCCCGATGATGCCTGCCAACAAACTGCCGATGCCGACGAACCAGACGATGAATTTGATGCCCCCGAAGAGGTTGGTCAGCTCCCGGTACTCCTGCTCCACGTTGTCGCTGCCAAAGCCCTGGGGGTCGTCGGGATGGACGCGATGGCGCTTTTTCAGCAAGGCCAGGAGAGGCTGCTCCACCTCCGCCACGTGGAAGCGCTCGTTCACCGTGCAGACGAACCAGCCCACCCGATTGGGCCGGTTCGTGATGCGCTGGGCGGTGGTCAGGGGCATGATGATGTTGTTTTCGTCTTGCTGGGCATCTTCGCCGCGACGGTCGGATTGCAGGATTCCCACCACGAGGAATTCATTGCCCAGGATGCGGATGCGTTTGCCGATGGCTTCTTCTTGGCTGAAAAGCTGGGTTTTCACCCGCTGCCCGATGGCCACGACCTTGCGGGCTTCGCGCAGGTCTCGCTCGTTGATGAAGCGCCCTTGCACCACCCGCAGAGCATCGATTTGCAGCAGGTCGGGGTCGTCGCCACGGACGTCGAACCCGCCCCGGCGGTCTTTGTAGCGCACCTCCCCGGCATTGACGTAGAGGCGCGGCGCCACGGCATCGATGCGGTCGGCGAGCTGTTGCTCGATGGCGCGGATGTCCTCGTTGGTCAGGCGGGGGATCCGCCCCGGGGGCAAGCCTTCATAGGGCATAGTCGTGCGATTGGGCCACACGTAGAGGGCGTTGCGGGCATGGCTGCCGAACAAACCCAACACCCCGTTCTCCAACCCCGTGCCGGCGCCCATGAGCAGGATGAGCATGAAGATGCCCCACCAGACGCCGAGGGCCGTCAGGAAGGTCCGCAGTTTGTTCTTGCGGATGGTGTTGAAGATTTCCTGCCACTTGTCGTAATCGAACATGGGTTTCGCATTTGGTCAGCCCCCCTCGCGGATGGCCGTTACGGGGTTGACGCGCACCGCCTGCAGCGCGGGAATCAAGCCCGCCAGCGCACCGCAAACCACCAGCAACAGCAGAGCGGCCAGCACACTGAGAAAGTCCACATTGGGCTGGTAGAAATAAGCCATGTCGATGTCGTTGGCTTCCATGATTCGCCGCAAGCCGTACACCACCGAGAAGCCGCAAATCAAGCCGAAGTAGCCGGCCACCCCGGTCAGGAAGATGGCTTCCTGCAGAATCATGGCCACGATGGAGCCCGGCGTGGCGCCGATGGCCTTGCGGATGCCGATTTCGCGCGTGCGCTCCTTGACGATGATGAGCATGATGTTGCTCACGCCCACCACCCCGGCGATGATGCTGCCGATGCCCACGAACCAGATGAACAGCTTGATGCCCCGAAAGACCCACTGAAACTTTTGAAACTCCTCCACATTGTTGCGCACGTAGAGGGCCTGGTCGTCGGTGGGGTCGAAGTTGTGCCGCTCGGCCAGGGACTGCCGGATGCGCCCGGCGATGCGCTCGGCTTCCCGGGGCTTGCCGGTATCGACGATGGCCATGAGCTGGTGGATGCGGTCTTCGCGGTCGAAGACCCGCTGGGCCGTGGTGATGGGAATGTACACCCGGCGCATCTCATTCTCGTGCCCCTCGTCGATGAAGACTCCCACGACGAGGAACTGCGTGCCCCCGATGTTGACGGAAGCCCCGACGGGGTTCTCCACATCGGGCATGAGGTCTTCCACCACCAACTTCCCCAGGACGCAGACCTTCCGGCGCTTCCGGATGTCCATTTCGTTGAGGAAGCGCCCCCGGGTCATGATGGTGTTTTCCAGGAAGAGGTGATCGGGATGGACCGAGCGAATGCTGAAGGAAAGCGCCTTGCCTCCGAAGGTGATGAACTTGTCGCCCGAAAGGTAGTAGCGGCCGGTGAGGTGGGTCACCCCTTCGATGGTGCGCACCGCCTCGTAGTCGTCGTTGGTCAATTGGATGCTGCGCCCGGCGGGCAAGCCTTTCCAGGGCTTGGAGGTTTGCCCCGGATAAATCCAGACGCTGTTGATGGCATCGTCGCCGAAGTCGTGCAGGAAGCTGTTGTGCAGGCCGTTGCCGGCGCCCAGCAAGATGACCAGCATGAAGATGCCCCACCAGACGGCCAGCGCCGTCAGGGCGGTGCGCAGCTTGTGCCGCTTGAGGCTGTCGAAGATTTCCTGCCACTTGTCGTAATCGAACATGTGCAGCGAGGGTTAGGGGGCGTCGGTGAGGGCGGGGCGAAGGCGTTGCTCCCGCTCGATGACGCCGTCTTTGAGTTCGATGATGCGCTTGGTCATGTGGGCGATGTCGTGCTCGTGCGTCACGACGACGATGGTGATGCCTTCGGCATTGACCTGCTGGAAAAGTTTCATCACCTCGATGGAGGTGGTGGAGTCGAGGGCGCCGGTGGGTTCGTCGGCAAGGATGACCTTGGGCTTGGTCACCAGGGCCCGGGCGATGGCCACCCGCTGCTGCTGCCCCCCCGACATCTGGGTCGGGTAGTGGTGCGCCCAGGCCCCCAAACCCACCTTCTCCAGATATTCGTGGGCGATTTCCAGGCGGCGCTTGCGCTCCACCTTCTGGTAGTAGAGGGGCAGGGCGACGTTCTCGGCGGCCGTTTTGAAGGAAAGCAGATTGAAGGATTGGAAAACGAACCCGATGAAGTGGTTGCGATACCAGGCGGCTTGTTTCTGGCTCAGGTGCTTCATCAGCTTGCCGTCGAGGAAATACTCCCCGCTGTCGTATTCGTCGAGCAAGCCGATGATGTTCAGCAGGGTGGATTTGCCCGAACCCGAGCTCCCCATGATGGAAACGAACTCCCCGGCCTCGATGTCCAGGTCGATGCCCTTGAGCACTTCCAGGTTCGTGAATTCGGTTCGATAGGCCTTCCGGATGGCTTTGAGTTTTATCATGCGCGCTGGGGCGTTGGGTGATTTCTTGCAGGCATAAAGGAATGCGAGAGCAAAGGATTGAAAAAAGCGGGAAAGGAGGCCGGCGGCATGGATGAACCCCCTTGCCCCAAAGACGAACGCACCGAAACGACCTTCCCCTCGTAAAAAAGGATGCTTCGGCGCCCCCTTTCCCTCATCGGGGGGCCTATTTTTCCGCATCGCGCGAAGGGAAGCAGCAATTGCCCTTCGAAGCCGTTACCCTAATGTTCCGATTTGCATCGCAGGCGCTCGACGCACAAACCCAAACGGCATGAACAGACTCCAACGACTGATTCCAGGGCTTTCCCTCTGCCTGCTTTTGATGGCGGGCTGCCGAACCGACGACGTGGACAAAGGCAAAATCATTCAGGTCAGCCCCGAATTTTACATCGACCTGTTCGAAAACCTGGGCAACCCCCGAACCCTGGACCTCAAAATCAGTTCCCTGGAGCTGCAACCCTGCGACAATGCCACCATCGCCCTGGATTTCCAGGCGTTCCCTTCGCTCTTCCAGGTGACGCTCGAAGCCATCCAATCCCCGGAAGACTGCAACCCCGGCAACGCCCCCGCTCAGACCGCCCTCCCGCTGGGAGCCCTGGAAGACGAGCGCGACTACCGCATCCAGATCAACCTGAAAAACACCATCGTCAATGAAGGTTTGCTGCGGGTGCGCCCCAAGACCCTTCAACTGGACATGGAGTCCTCCCACGGCTTGGTTTTGGCGCGCTCGGTCTGGCAGCGCATCCCCGAGGGCACCATCTGGGGCTTCGTGGCCTACGACGACCCGACGGCCGAACCCCAGGCCCACCAATTCCTCACCGATTTGCAAAACCTCACCGAACACCGCGTTTATCCGCAGGGGTATTACAGCCACTTCTCCGTGGAGAGCCCCAACAAACTCCTGCTGCCGGAAACGCCCCCCTATGCCGTAGTGGAAACCTTCCTGCGTCATTTCCCGGGCCAAAAAAGCCAGCTGGTTCAGTTGCTGGAGAATTACCGCAGCGGCCCCGCCGGCAACCTGCTGCACATCGAACTGTTCACCGCCAACGGCGAGCGGCTTTGACGCCCCATCCCGTACCTTTGGAATGGTTTTTCTTACCCGGAGTTTGTAAAGGGGCAACCCCTCCCCCACCCGACCACGACGAGCTATGATCCACTTGCGCATGAAATGGAAGGGCTGGCTTTTGCTTTCGCTGGTGGCCTTCACCCGGCCCGCCACCGCCCAGACCGACCTGCAGTATTGGTCGCACCAGTACGGCGCCAAAGGGCTCTTGCTCAACGGCGCCGTCATCGCCAGCACGGAAGACGAAACGGCTATCTTCTACAACCCCGGCGCCCTGGGCCTGGACGAAGAATTCGGCCTCTCGCTCTCCTTCCTCACCCCCTCCTTCCGAACCCTCAACGTGGACAACCTCCTGGGGGACGGCAGCAGCCTGGCCGACCGCGATTTCGGGCTCACCCCGGGCTTGGCCGCAGCGCACTTCCGCTTGTTCAAAAGCCCCTTCATCAGCACCGCCGTCACTACCTTCACCCGATTCCGAACGGGCCTTTCCTTCCGCGACCGCATCGTCAGCCCCGTCACCGATTCCGAAGACCTGCTCTTCGTCGGCTCGGTGGACTTCGAAAAGCGCATCTCCGAACGCTGGGTAGGGCTGGGCTTCGCCTACCGCATTTCCCCGGTTTTCTCCGTCGGTCTTTCCCAGTTTCTCACCATCCACTCGAACAAATACCGCCTGGACTTCCAAAAGGAAATCGTGGACCGCCAAGACCCCGCCCGGCTCCTGTACACCTTCGACAGCAACCTCAGCTACAACTTCTCCTACCGCATCGGCCAGGTGACCAAGCTGGGCCTGGCCTGGCAACCCGGCAACTGGAAGCTGGGCCTGACCTTCACCAGCCCCACCTACCTGGTGCGCTGGACCAGCGCCAGCTACCGCCTGCGCGAGCTGCGCCGAACCCACCCCGACTCCCTCCAACTTCACGAGCTGTACTCCGACAGCGCCCAACTGCGGGTCAAAACCCCGCTCTCCATCGGCTTCGGAGCCGATTTCCGCCTCGGCCTCAGCCGCGTCTCCATCGCTTTGGAATACTTCAAAAACGTCCCGCCCTTCACCTTCCTCGAAGACGACAACGACCCCTACGATGGGCTGAGCCAGCCCCCCCGCGAAGAACATTTCGCCCTGCGCGTCGCCAACAAGGCCGTGCTGAACGTAGCTCTCGGCTTCCAGCGCGAGCTCAACGAACGCACCACCCTGCTGTGGGGCATCCGAACCGACTTCAATCAGAAACGGGAATTGGAAGGAAACGGCAATCTGAGCTTCCTGGGCATCACCCCTTCGGCGATTCACCTCTCTTTCGGGGGCTTCTTTCACCTGTGGAAAAATCAATTCTCCCTCGGACTGGACTTCGCCTACGGCCTGCGCCAAAACCGCCCCCAACTGGTCAACCTGCGCAACATCACCCCCGACAACCTCTTCGACCTCGAAACCAAATTCAACGTGGACACCCGCCTGCAAGTCTGGACCCTCGTCTTCACCTACGACTTCATCTTCAAAACCATTCGGGAACGCCGCAACGGAAAGGGTTAGGCACCGTGGAGCGAACCGACGGCAACTTTGCTCCAAAACAAGCTATTTCCGCGGCCAAATCCGGGGGCGGGTCTTGTATTTCTGCGTGAAGGTGTCCATCATGCGGCGCAGTTCCACATCCCGTTCGTAGGTAAACAGAACGCCCACCCGAATGAGGTTGCCGTCGCGCAGGCTGTGGGCGTTGTAGCCGTCGTCGAAGAGCTGGGCGGCGAACTTTTCGGCGTTTTCGGTGCTGCCGAAGCTGTGCAACACGATGAAGACCTCCTTGAGGTTGGGGGCCGGGGTGGGCGCTTCGACATCGGGGGCGGGTTCCCCGGCAGAGGGGGAGGCGGTTTCGGATTCCAGGTCCTGGAGGTCTTCGGGGTCGTCGAGGGGGAGGTTGCCGGCCTGATCGCGGCCGGGTTTGGTGTTGAGGCGATCCTGAATGCCGGGGGGCTCGGGCTGCCGAAGCGGCTCATCCTGCATGAGGAAGAAAATGCTGGCGAGCATGACGAGCGCCGAAAGCAACAGCAAAACCAGGACCAATGGTTGCAGCCAGCGCCAGCCCCCGTTGGAGGAAGCCACGGGCGCCGGTTTGGGTTTGGCGGGCAAGGGAGGGGTGGCCTTCCCAAGGAGGTCTTTGCGATCCCGCATCACCGGGTAAAATTGGACGGTGGGCAGGCCGAAAGCCTCCTGCTTGAAGTTCGTGCCCTCGGGCAGGAAACGCACCTTCTTCTCGAAATCCAGGTACAGCCGCCCCACCTTGGGAATCTCCACGATTTCCTTGCGCTCCAGCTTCACTTTCAGGTCCTTGACGAAGGCTTGCACCCGTTCGGCGGCCTGCTCGGCGCTCAGTCCGTATTTTTCAGCGAGGTGTTCGGCCAGGGCGCCGTCGTCGAGCAGCAGGTCGCGCTTGAACTCCAGGCTGCGGGCAGGGGGCTGGACACTGCCCTTGACGAAGTCCACTGCGGCGGGTTTCTCCACGGCGATGAACCCCCCGAAGTCGGGCAAGACCACCCGCTCGTGGGTAAAGAACAACTCACTGATGGAACCGGCGACATCGACTTTCATGGCAGAGCATTTGCGGCTCCAAAGGTAGCAGGATTCGGGGATTGAGCCCACCCCTCAAAAGCCGGCCCAATCTTCGAGCACTTCCCGGGCGTGGCGGTAGCCCACCTCCACGATCTCGTCGAACTTCTTCCAGTCCATCAAGCCGAACTTGCTGACGTCCGGGTGGAAGTACAGACCCACCTCCGAGCGATAGCGCCGGGCCTGCAGCTCGCTGTAAATGGTGCTGGTTTGAATGATGGTGGACATGATGGTGGGCACTTTGAACCGCGGTCGCCGGCTGAACATTCGTTCGGCCAACAGCCGCCAGGAGGAGGGCATCCGGTTTTCCGGCAGCGCGTAATCGGCTTTGACGTCCAAATCCACGGCGATGATGCGGGCGATGCCCAGGTCGCCCATCACGCCGATGGGCATGTTGTCGAAGATGCCCCCGTCCACCAGAATCTGGTTGTCGCAAACGACGGGCGGGAAAATGCCGGGCAGGGAAATGCTGGCCCGCAAAGCCTTGCGCAACAACCCCCGACGATGAATCACGGCGCGGGTTTGGGTGAGGTTGGAAGAGACGCAGAAGAAATTGATCCACAAATCCTCGAGAAACCGATTTTCGAACACCTGCTCCAGGAGGCGGTCCAGCTTCCGCCCCTTCATGAAGGAAATGATGGGCAGGACGTTGAAGTCGGTGACGGGGGTGGGGTTGTTCAGGAAATAGGTTCGGTTGCGCTCGAAAATTTCTTCGGGGCTCAATTCCTGGGCGATGAAGGCCCCCATGACCGAGCCGATGCTCGTCCCCCCCACCAGGTCGAACTGGACGCCGCTTTCCACCAGCGCCCGGTAAACGCCGATGTGAGCCATGCCTTTGGCCCCGCCCCCGCTGAGTACCAACCCGACGGCCTTCCCCGAAAGGAAGCGGGCCAGGCGCTCGAAGTCCTTCCGGAGGCTCCATCGGAGGTGGTGATGAAACTTCACCCGCCGCTGCTTCAGCCACCGGGCGGCGCGCCCGGTCATCTGGGCACCTCCCTCTCGATGGAGCAACAGCAAGGTTTGGCTCTTGCGGGGGGTGGTTTCTTCCCCCTCCGCCAACCAGCGTTCCACGGCACTGAACGCCGGCGAAGCCTGGGCATCGGCAAGCAGCAAAATTTCATCGGCCTGGCGGAGGCATTTCTTCGTCCACTCGGTAGGCT
>CAZBYX010000056.1:9538-16161 GCA_964496055.1 uncultured Saprospiraceae bacterium | reverse complement strand
CCCTCACCCGCTTCACCACCCCAAACCCGATGCTGGCGCCTTTTCCGAGGCCGATGTAGTTGGGCAGGGAGACGTTGCATTGGAAGTTGAGGGTGAAGGCGAGGAGTTTTTGTTTTTTGAAGGGCAGGGGTTTGATGTGTTTGAGTCGGGTGATGCGGAGGTTTATGGGTTGTTCGACGAACCAGCCGATGCCTTTTGCGAAGGCGAGGATGTTGCCGGTGAGGATGCTTTCCAGCAGGCGGGCTTGTTCGGCGGGTTGGTTGTCGAGTTCTTGCCAGCGGGCGTGGTGGTGCTGGTTCAGGGCCAGCCAGTTGAGGAGGCTGTAGTCGAAGGTGTGCTCCCAGAGCTGGACGCGGTGGTAGTGGGCGCGCAGATCCTCGACGGCATAGGGGCGCTGGTGCTCGCCGACGCGCAGCTCGATATCGGGTTGCTGGAAGAGGTGGTGGATTTCCTCGGCGCCGGACTCCAGGCAGACGATGCTGGCCTTGCGGTGCGTGACCTTGTACTGGATGAGCGGATAGCGGTAGATGACCTGGCGCTCGTCGAGGTGGTTGTGGAAAAGGGAACAGGCCCGCCGGGTCTTTTCGATGACGGCGGCCCGAAAGCGGGGCACCTCATAGGGGAAGAGGTTCTGGTCGAAGCGAATTCGGAGGTATTTGATTTGGGGCATAGGAACGTAAGCTTGGCGTACGACAAAACTGTTCTAGCGCCGTTCGTGCGGAATTATTTGTTGGGTAATAGCCGTTGACTTCTATTCTGTGTGGGCAGAAGTTGGTGTGGATATCCTGGTGTTAGTTTTCTCTCTTGTGCTGCTATCGTAGGCGTTATCCTGTTGGGTCGGAGAGCTTTGACGAGGCAATGTATTAGTTTTTTCTTGAATTTCAAAACAATGGAGGGGTTTTGGGGTCGCTGGCGGTCGTTTTGGCCCTGGAGGTTCCTGGCCGGCAAATGAAATAGGGGGGGTCGGCGTCACGGGGGGTGACGCCGACCGGGGCGGGGAGAACTCACTCCACTTTGACGAAGGAGGCTGCCCAGCGCACGCGGCCCTGTTCGTCCTGGAGGGCGAGGCGGTAGGTGGCGGCGGGCAGCGCCGCTACGTCGAAGGTGCGGAAGGAGCTGCCGCTGTTCAGGGGCTGGCGGGCGAGTTGCCGCCCCTGGAGGGTGTAGAGGTGGGCGGACCAGTCTTTCCAGAAGGCGCGCCCTTCGGCAGGCAGGAGGAGGTGGACCTTGACGGTGGCGGGATTGGGCAACAGGCGGATGCGGCCGAGCCATTCGGGCTCTTCGGTGGCGAGGGGCGGGCAATCGTGGGTGAAGTAGAGGGTGCAGGAGCAGGTGTCGGTGCCGCAGGAGCCCGTGATTTCGAGGGCGTAGAGCCCGGGTTGCTCGATGTCCTCGGCGGGGATGGGGAGGGTGAAGGCTGGGCTGCCGGCGGTGCCGGAGAGTTCATCGAGGGGCTCGGGGCGATGGAGGGTCCAGCTGATGTCGCCGGGGGGTGCGCAATTGGGGAAGGTGGTGTTGCAATCGAGGATACCGGAGAGGGAGAGGTCGGTGAGGGGGCAATCGAGCAGGAGGGTGTCGCCGCAAGAGGGCGTGAGGAGGACGCCCGCCAGGGTGAGGCTGAGGTCCCAGTCGCAGGAGCAGAGGCCGGGGCATTCCACCGTGATGGTCTGGCAATGGGTGGCTTCCCAACAGAGGGCGCCGCTGGCGGGCTCGATTTCGGCGGCGGTCATGCACACTTCGTAGGTGCCGGGGCCGGGGAAGCAATGGGTGAGGGTGGCGTCGGGGGGGAAGAAGCCGGTGGTGCAGTCGCCATCGCCCCAGCACCACTGGGTGATCACGTCGCAGGAGTCGAGGGCTTCGGGGGTGACGGCGATGCAACATTCGCTGGCGTTCCAGGCAAAGCCCTGCTCCACCCGGTCGAGGAAGGCCTCCTGGTCGCTGCAGCAGCCGGGCTCGCAATTGGGCCGCACAATGTAGATGGTGCAGAAGCAGGGCTGCCCTCCGCATTGGGCGGACAGGCTGAGCGTGTACACCCCCGGGACGGGGAAGAACAAGGCGCTGAAGGAGATGCTGAACTGTTGGCCGTCCATCAGGCCGAAGAACACGTTGCCGAGGGGGTCTCGCCATTCGAAGAAGCCGAACTCGGGGGTGCAAGACTGGGTGGTGCCGGGCAGGCAGCTCAGGCTGCCGTTGAACGTGATGGACTTCCAGGAGCAATCCAGCAGGAGGGTGTCCGCGCATTGCACATCGAGGTTCAGGGCGTTCTGGGGGTCGTCGCCCTGGAGCAGGGCGCTGATTTCCCAGGGCCCGCAGGGGCATCCGGGGTTGCAATTCACTTGCAGGGTATCGCAATAGCTTTCTTCGGCGCAAACGGCCCCCGTGGCGGGGTCGAGCAGTTGGGCTTTCATGCAGATTTCGTGGGGGCCGCTTTCATCGAAGCACCAGGTGATGGCCCCCGAAGCGGCGGAGGCGGGCACGGGCGTGCCGTCGATGCACCATTCGACGAGGCGGTCGCAGGGGTTGAGGGCGGCGGGTTTGAAGGTGTAGCAGCACTGGCTCTGCTCGAAGAGGTAGCCCTGAGCCACGCGCTGCTGAAAGGCGAGGGTGTCGTTGCAGCAGGCATCGGAGCAGGGCGGCACCTCGATGAACAGGGTGCAGCTGCAGTCGTCGTTGCCGCAATTCCCGAAAATGCCGAGCTCGTACAGACCGGGTTCATCCAGCAGCTGGTCGTCGAGGAAAATGTTCACCTCGGAGCCGAAAAACTGCCCGTGAATCAGGATCAGGGGGGCGTTGGGGTCGGTGAGTTGCCACCACAAGGGTTGGGGGGTGCAGCCGGCACCGGGAGCCGCAGCGCAGGTGAGGTTGCCGCTGAACCAGACGCTCTGATCGCAAGCCAGGCCGATGGTGTCGCCGCAATCGACCGGAGAAGTCTGGATGAGCATTGGAGAAACGACGGTGCTGTAGGAGAGCTCCCAAGGGCCGCAGGCGCAGTCGCCGTGCTGGCAATCGAGGTCAAGGGTCTGGCAGTGGGTGGCTTCGGCGCAGAGGGTTCCGTCGGCGTCCAGCATCTGCACCTTCATGCAGATTTCGTGGGGCCCGCCTTCGGAGAAGCACCAGGTGAAGCCGTCGTTGGGGTCGAAGGGGCCGGGCAGGCAGAGGCCGTCCACGCACCACTCGACGACGCGGTCGCAGGTGTCGAGGCTGTTGGGCACGGCGGTGATGCAGCAGCCGCTTTGGAGGATTTCGAAGCCGTCGTCCACGCGGTCGAAGAAGGCCAGGGTGTCGTTGCAGCAGGAAGGAGTGACGGGGAAGAGGTCCACCACCAGGGGCACCTCCTCACACCAACACACACAGCCTTGCTCGTCTTGCTCACACACGATGGTTCGGATTTCGTACAGGCCGCCGGCCGAGTAGGTGTGGGTATATTCGGGGAGCAGGGGGCTGAAGCCGGGTGCGTCGTTCGAGCTGCCGTCGCCCCAGTCGGGGCCCGCGCCGGCGAGGACGTGGCAGGTCGAATCCAGTTGAGGGGCGGAGAGGGTGACGCTCAGTCCCTGCACATCCACCTGCCAGCCCTGGTGGGCTTTTTCCAGGAAGGTCGGGTAGTCGGCGCAGCAGGAGTCGGGCGGGGGTGGGCAATCGACGGAGAGGGTGACCTCCATGGCTTCACACCAGCAGGTTTGGCCGCCGGCGTCCACCTCGCAGATGACCCCCCGCACGAGGTAGGCGCCGCTTTCCTCGTAGGTGTGACTGTAGCAATCTTCCAGGGGGAGCAGGGCGGGGATGACGACGTTGCCGTCGCCCCAGTTGAGGTCGGAGGTGGTCAGGAAGTAGCAATCGCCCTCGAATTGGGGGGCGCAGAGCACCACCTCACATTCGTCGATGAGGTTGATTTGCCAGCCCTGAGCGATTTTGTCCAGGAAGTCGTTCTGGTTGATGCAGCAAGCCGAGGGCGGGGCGCAGTCCACCGTGACGGTGACACTCATCAGGGCGGAGTCGCAAACCGCGCCGGTGGGTCCGCGCCGGAAGATGCGGCTGTTGATTGTGTAGGTGCCCGAGGCGGCATACTCGTGGGTGTAGCACATCTGCAGCGGAAAGGTTCCCGGGGTAGTGGGGGAGCCGTCCCCCCAGATGAGGTCGGAGAGGGGGATTTCGTCGGGGCAGGGGTCGTCGAAGAATTGCGGGGCGCACACCTGCACCAGGCAGGGGCGGTTGGGGTCGGGGAAGCTCACCTGCCAACCCTGGGCCACGTCGTTTTGAAATTCGCAACAGGGGTCCTGGGCGGCAAGCAGGAGGGGCCAAAGACAAAAGGCCCCCAGCCATTTGGTCTTTTTCCAATTCATGACACTGGATTTTGATGAACGATGGCGGTGCGGCAGCGGCGCGCTCGCCCCAGACACCCCCCTGAACAGGAGACGCGCCTGGGCATACGCCACAGCCTACCGGTCTATTCCTCGATGTGTCCAGTGAGGGGGTCGAAGGGGCGGTGCACTTTCCTTCGTGCGGAATCAGCGGGGGGATGGAGTGGGGGAGAGGGCGCCGGAAAGAGGCGGGTTCCTGCTCAACCCGAACTCAAACCCGCACTGACCGCTCGACCCGCTTGCCTTTCAGGGCGTTTCGGGGCGAGTTGAAAGGCTGTTCCAGGTGAAAAGGGGCGTTTTTACCAAAGGGAAGAATGCTTCCGAAAAATAGGAATTTTCCCAAAAATGAATTCCCCCGGAAGACCGGGCGGGTGAGGTGGTTTGTCGTTCGGGGGCGGGACGGTTATCTTGCGCCAAAAGCGAAGATGAGACGACCGGTTTTCTTTTTCCTGATTCTCGTGGTTTTGCTGGAGCTGATCGCCTGCCGGATGAGTGTGCGGCGCGCCTCGAAGATGCCCGCCATCAAGGGGGAGGTGGTGCACGCGGTGGTGGAGATTCCGGCGGGCACATGCCGGTTGCGGGCCTTCGGGCAGGGGGAGCGTCTGTTGCCCCTGAAGGAGCTGGGCGAGCGCTTGCCCTTTCTGCCCTTTCCGGGCAATTTCGGATTCGTGCCCTCGACGGATGCGGGGGGCGGGGCGCCGCTCGATGTGCTCGTCCTGTCGGAGGCGGTGCCCGAGGGCGCCTTGCAGGTGGTGGTGCCGGTGGGGGTGTTGGCGGTGAGTCGGAGGGGTTGGTCGGGGCACGTGATCGTGGCGGTGCCGGAGGAGGAGCGCCTGCGCAGCCTGCCCGTCGGTCGTTTTCAGGAGATAGGGGTGAACTACCAGCCCGCCCAGTTGCTGCTCAGCCAGTGGCTGGAAGATGCCTTCGTCGGGCAGGAGCTCCGGGTGCTGGGCTGGCGCGACGAAACGGTGGCCTGGGAGCTGGTGCGGCAAGCCGCAAAGCCTCGGTAACCCGAGCCCTTGTTCCTCATAGATAGTTGAGCATTGTGGGAGCGCCCTGCTTCCATTCCTGTGTCGGCCCCAGCCCGAGCAGGCAACCGATGCATTTTTTTCCCTCCACGCAACCCTCCCTGCCCCCCCTTCCGTAATGGGGGCGTCTTCGAGCAGAGAGAACCCATGCACATGAAGAAAGGATTGCTATTCGGAGGGCTTTGCGTTTTGCTTGCTTTTGGGGGGATGACCTTGCCCGAGCAAGCGCCTACCCTTGATTGGGGCCCCAAAACCCCCGTTTACGAGGTGTTGCGCCAATTGGGCGAACCTGCCGTGAAGCACCAGTTCCAATACACCACGAGGCAGGTGCAGCAGGGGGAGGAAATCGTCAAGCTGGGCCGTACGCTCGGCCCCGACGGCAAGCGCACCCGCTACGTGAGCAAGTACTACGTCTGCACCAGTTGTCACAACATCGAACGCGAAGACCCCGACCTGCGCGTCAGTGACCCCGAAGCCCGATTGCCCTACGTCAAAGCCCGTGGTCTGCCCTTCCTGCAGGGAACCACCTTCCGCGGCATCGTCAATCGGGAGAGCTGGTACAACGACGATTACGTGAAAAAATACGGGGAAGACCTCATCGGAAAAGCCCACCGCGACTTGCGGGAAGCCATCCAGTTGTGCGCGGTGCAGTGTTCGCAGGGGCGCCCGATGGAACGCTGGGAAATCGACGCCGTGCTGGCTTATTTCTGGACGCTGCAATGGCGCCTGGAAGACCTCGGCCTCGATGCGGAACAAATCCGCACCCTGCAAGGGGCGGCCCGGGCGGAAAGCCGGCGGGATTCCCTGCGCCACTACCTCAAAAGCCTGTACCTGCAGAAGTCTCCGGCTCATTTCTTCGATGCGCCACCCGACAAAAGCAAGGGCTACGGGCTGAAAGGCAACCCCAATCGCGGTCGCGACCTGTACAACCTCAGCTGTTTGCACTGCCACAAGCCGGGCGGCGTGTCGCACTACATCCTCGACCACAGCAAGTACAGCTTCCGGCACCTTCGAAAAATGATTCCCAAGGACAGCCACATGTCCCTCTATCAAATCATCGCCTACGGGACCTATGCCATCCCCGGGCACAAACCTTACATGCCCCACTACCCCCTGGAGCGCATGAGCAAGCAACAGGTGGAAGACCTGCGGGCCTATATCGAACAACAATGCGAACTTTTCTAAACCCAGCAAACGCTATGAAAGGCTTGATTTCCGGACTGATTTGCTTCGGCGC
>CAZBYX010000056.1:0-9438 GCA_964496055.1 uncultured Saprospiraceae bacterium | reverse complement strand
AAAGACAGCAAGATTTACAAATCCATCACCGATTACGGCGACGACGACTTCATGCCTCCCCCTCCCGCCGAACCCCTCAACAGCGAGGAGGTGGCCCTCATCCGCGACTGGATCAACCAGGGGGCTCTGAACACCACCTGTGGCGCCCCCTGCAATCCCGACGCGGCTTCCTTCGCCGCCGATGTGTACCCCACCCTCCAGCGCTCTTGCATCGGATGCCACAACAACACCCGCCAGGACGGCAACGTCAACCTCGAAGGCTATGCCAACGTCCAGGCTTATGCCCTGAACGGCAAACTGCTCGGAACCATCCGACACGAACCCGGATTCGCTCCCATGCCTCCGTCGGGCAACCCCCTCAACGACTGCCGCATCCAGCAGATCACCAACTGGATAAACGACGGGGCCCCAAACAATTAAACGCACCTACAGAGCCCGCAAAATTCCAGATTCCCGAGAAGGCTTCTGCGAAGCCCAGGAAAGCCCCCAAGATGGAAAGCCGCTTCCGAAAAAAAAGATACCCGATTCGGGAAGATGATTTTCCAGGGGGCTTTCTCCTTTTCCTCGGGTCGGGGCGCGGCGCCTCCCCTCACCCCCCAACCGCCAAACCCCTCCACTGTTTTCAAGGGCTTTGAAGGCGAAGCCCCGAACGCAAAAACACTATTCGACCCATGCCCAAACAAATCCTGGGGTGCTTCCTGGGCATCCTGCTTTTGAGCGGATGCTATTACGACAACAAGGAAGACCTCTATCAATTCGTCGATCAATCTTGCGAGGTGGCCCAAGCCACCTATGCTGCCGATGTGCTGCCCATTTTGGAGCTGAACTGCATTTCCTGCCACAACAACGGGAACCCTCAAGGTGGGGTGACGCTGGAAGGCTACGACAATTGCAAGCAGCACGTGGACAATGGCAGCCTGCTGGGCAGTATCGAGCACGCCTCCGGCTACGCTCCCATGCCTCCGGGCGGCCGGCTCGCCCCCTGCGACATTCAAACCATCAAAACCTGGATCGAAAATGGCGCTCCGAACAATTAGAAGATTAGGTCTTTACGTAGTGGGAGTTGGCGTTCTGATTTTAATGGGCGCCGACTCCGTTTTGCTTTGCGCCCAGGAGAGCGGGGGCAAGGTTTCCAATCTTTTTCGCGGCACGCGCATCGTCAACGGGCAATCGGTGGAGACCGTGCACGAAGGCGAGCTGGAATTCCTCATTTCCCACCGTTTCGGGCGCTTGAACGGCGGCGCGTACGAGCTGTTCGGGCTGGACCAGGCCTCCATCCGCATCGGGTTGGAGTATGGGGTGCGAGACTGGCTGATGGTCGGGCTCGGCCGGAGCTCCGTGGGCAAGCACTATGATTTCTTCGGCAAGATGCGCCTGGTGCAACAGGGCGACGGCGTCCCCCTGGCCGTGACGGCCTTTGCCAGTGCCGCCCTCAACACCCTGCGCCCTTCCTCGCCCGACCGACCCATTCCCTTCCAATCGAGGTGGGCCTATACTTCCCAACTGCTCCTGGCGCGCAAGTTCGGCCCGGGATTCACCTTGCAACTGAGCCCCACTTTCATCCATTACAACTTGGTGGAGACCCGCCAAGACCGAAACGACGTGCTGGCGCTGGGGGCGGGGGCGCGCGTGCAATTGACCAAAAACATCGCCCTCATGGTGGAGTATTTTCACTCCTTGCCCGAGCAATTGCCCGAAGATCGCCGGCCCGCCCTGGCCCTGGGCTTCGACATCAACACCGGCAGCCACGTCTTTCAGCTGCACTTCACCAATGCCCAGAGCATGATCGAAAAAGGGTTCATCGGGGAAACCACGGGCGACTGGCTGGCCGGCGACATCCAATTCGGCTTCAACATTGCCCGAACCTTCAAGCTCAAAGGCCGCCGCTATTGACCATGCTCCCGCTCCCTAATCGCCATCGAACTGGTCTTCATTCTCTCCCGACAGGGCTATCCACGCCCTCTTTCTGCCCATTCAGCGGCTTTTCCACAAAAGGTTTTCCCCACGAGCCTACTTTGCCCAAGGAAGGGGTTGCTCCCGCGCAACCCTTTGCCCCCTGCCATGCGTACCCAAATCAACACATGAGAGACAGCTCGGTTAAAGTAAAGACCTGGATTGAAGGATGCCTGAACGGCCGGCGGGATTGCCAGGAGGGACTGTACAAACATTTTTTCGGCTATAGCATTCACCTTTGCCTGCGCTATTCCGACAGCTACGAGGAGGCCGAGGAAATCCTCAACGACGGGTGGATGAAAGTCTTCACCAAACTGGAGCAATACGACCCCGAACTGCCCTTCAAGAGCTGGTTGCGTCGCATCCTCATCAATGCCGCGGTGGACTACCACCGCAAATTCAAAAAGCACAAATCCGTCCAGACCGATTTGGAAGGGGTGGATGCGCCTTTCGATGCCCACATTCTGGAGCAGTTGTCCTATGAGGAAGTGCTCGAGGCGGTGCAGCAGCTGCCGCCTGCCTACCGCCTGGTGTTCAACCTCTACGTGATGGAGGGCTTCAAGCACCACGAAATCGCCGAAATGCTGGACATCAGTGTGGGGACTTCCAAGTCAAACCTGTCACGGGCCAAGGAAAAGCTGCAGCAATACCTGCAGCGTTTCGATCAAAAAATAAACACCAACCCTGCTTGAATGAAGGACAATTACTTTTTCGACAAGCTGAAGCGCATTCTGGGTAACCCGCCGCCAACCCTGCCCAACGAGGCTGCCTGGCAACGCATGGCGCAACGCCTGGATGCGGGTGGAGCTAAGGTCGGCTGGTGGAGGTACCCCGCCGTACGGGTGGCTGCCGTGGTCTTGCCACTCTTGTTGCTGAATGGCTGGTTGTTCTGCATGCTCCGGCAAACCCAATCCCGTCTTGCTGCCCTGGAAAAGCAAAGCAGTGTCTTGGCCATCGACACCCTCTATCGAAAAGTGGTGGTGGTGGACACGGTTTTTTATGGCATGGAAGGAACCCTTGAACCCAAAAACGGGCAAACCCATGAAGAAAGCTACGGCTCGACGGACGCCCTCTCCTTCCTGGCGGCGCTGAACAAGCCCGCCCCCTCCTTCCGGCTCGATGCGGGAAGGAGCGTTATGGGGCAGGGGTTCGAGGAGGGAGGTTTGGGGGAGACCCACTGGATTCGCGGGTTGTCTTCGGTGCTTCGTCGCTCGGAAGCTCTTTCCGGGGAGCGGGGCTTCCAGCCACAGACCGTTCCCCATGTGCTCCCACCTTTGTCGCTCCAGCGGTTGCAGAGTCTTCGGCAGGGCTATCTGCCTGCCTCAGACGTGGCTCCGCCTCATCAGGACATGGCGCGAAAGTTCAGCCTGCGCCGTTGGTTCCAGCCCCAGGGCTGGGCGCTGGAAGGAACGGGATCCTTGTGGTTCCCCCGGCAAATCGGTGGGATCGAAGGGAGCGGCTGGAGCGCAGGCCCCGGCCTGCAGGTGGATTTCCGTCAAGGCTTCCGCCTGCGCACGGGGCTGCAGTTGAATTTCCTCGAGTTCAAGTTCAAGAATCCGGAGGAGGAACACCCCTTTCCCCCCACCCCTCCCCGCAATCCCGATGACCAGCTCCACGAAATCTACGCCGATTACTATCGCCTGCATCTGCCCCTCACCCTGGAGCTTCCCTTGTTGAAAAAAGCTCGCGTCCGGCCCTTCTTCGGCGCGGGAACGCTCCTGGACTGGTCTCTGCGCCGGGAATTCACCTACGAATGGAAAGAACCGGGGGGGGAGGAATACAAGGAAGATTTCTCTTTCGGGGTACGGCCGCCTCGCATGAAGACTCTATTGTTCAATGCCGGGTTGGAAGGGAGGCTGTGGAAAGGCTGGCACCTTCGACTGGAAGGCCGATTCCTCTACGACCTGGAAGCCCGAGAGCCGACGTTGGGCCGTCTGGCGGCCCCAGGGCTGCAGGTGTCTTTCTATCACGCCATCCGGCAACGGTGAATGGTGGGGCCGCCGGGGCAGTGGCTAATCGCCGGGTGCCCGGCTCTGAAAAGAAAAACCCCCGCGCAAGGCGGGGGCATTCGGGTTGGGATAAAACCACTTACAACTATTGGACACTGTTACTTTTTAATCACCTTTTGCGGTGGCAAAAGGTCCTCGGCTATTTTCAAAGCGACGTAATAGGTGCCGGCCGCGTAATCCGCCATGGGGAGGTCTTCGAAGCGCAAGCCCTCCTGCAATTGGAGGTTTTTGGCTTGCAGGATGCGGCCCAGGGGGTCGAGCAGGAGCAGTTGTGCGGGCATGGCTTCGGCGGCGGCGATGCGCACGCGCAGGGTTTGGTCGGTGACGACGTTGGGCAGGGCGTCGATTTTGAATCGTTGGGCGAGCACTTCGCGCACGCCCGTGACCATGCCGCGGGCGAACTGGGCGTCGTTGGCCTGGCCCGGACTGTTGTTGCAACCATCGCTGACGACGACGCGGTGATAGAGCGTGACATTGGAGCCCACGCTGACGCCTGCCGCTTCGAGGGCGGCGTCCAGCTCGCCGTAGGTGGCGCTGAAGAGCTGGGCATCGCCGGCGTTTTGCATGAAGATGATGTTGTCGAATTGGGCATCGAGGGCCAGTTGCCAGATGTAATTGACGGGGTCGCCGTCGGGGTCGAAGGCGGGGCCCCATTCGATGGTCAGGAGGGTGGAGGCGGCGCCGCTGAGGTCCACGCTGATGCCGGGCAGGGGGAGGGTGATGTCGGTGCTTTCGGGGAAGAGGTTGATCTCGGGTAGGACCTGCCCGCGCAATTCGCCGGCAGCGTGGGTGGTGGAGTGGATGTTGACGTAAAAGTTGCCGGTGCGGAGCATTTCGGTTTGTTCGCCGGTGAGTTCGAAGGTGTTGTCGGCGGCGAGGAAGACGCCGCTTTTGAGGTCGGCGGCGAGTTGGGGGACGAGCGTGAGGGCGATGTCACCGTTGGCGCCGGGCTCGCCGATGTGGAGGTGCGCCCCTCCGGCAACGTTGGCGTCGAATTCCCCTTCGAGGTTGGCGAAGCTGCCGGTGCAGGTGAGGACGTTACCGGTCAGCTCGAATTTCATGCTGCCCTGGGCGGAGGTTTGCGCGGGCGGGAATTCGTTGAGGCTTTCGAGGGTGGTGTGGAAGTAGGTTCCTGCCAGAGGCAGGCATTGGCCGCGCAGTTCGCCGGCGGCGTTTCCTTCGGTGTGAATGTTGACGTAGAGGGCGCGCATGCGCAGGGTGTCGAGCAGTCCGGGGGTGATGGGCCCGGAATTGTCGGCGGCGGCGAAGATGCCGCTGCGCAAATCGGCCGCGGTTTGGGCTTGGAGGAAGAGGCGGATGTCGCCGTTGCTGCCGGCGAGGTTGGAGTGCAGGTGGGCCCCACCGGCGACGGAGGCGTCGAAGTTGCTGGCCAAATTGGCGAAGGAGCCGACGAGGGTGCTCTGCGAGCCGTTGACTTCGATGAGCACCATGCCGTTTGCGTCGGTGTTGACGGGGTTGGTCTGGCTGGCGCCGCTGAGGGGTGCGCCGAAGTAGATGTTGCCTTCGGCCAGCAAGTTGCCGCGGATTTCACCGCCGGGGTTTTCCAGGGTGTGGACGTTGACGTACATGGCGCGGGCCATGAGGCTTTCGGTCAGCTCGGCATCGAGGGTGAAGGTGTTGTCACCGGGCAGAAAGACGCCGCCCGTGAGGTCGGTGTCGAGGCTGGTGGTGAGTGCAAAGGCCACGTCGCCGTTTTGGCCGGGCATGCCGATGTGCAGGTGGGAACCGCCGGCGATGTTGACGTCCACTGCGGAGCCCAACTCATCGAAGGAACCGCTGCACACGAGGGTCTCGCCGCTCAGCTCGGCCATGACGGCGCCGTGGGCTTCGGTGTTCACGTCGGGCACTTCCTGCCACCCGGCCAAGAAGGCGAAGAAATGTGCCTGGGCCTGGTTGAGGAGCTGGGCGCGCAACTCGCCGGCCTGGTTGCCTTCGGTGTGGATGTTGACATAGCACTGGCGGTCGAGCAAAGCCTGGACCTGTGCGGAAGTGAGGGCGAAAGTGTTGTTTTCGGCTTCGAAGCTGCCGCCGCGCAGGTCGCCGGCCAGGGTGGCATCGAGGGCGACGGCCACGTCACCGTTGGAGCCGGCGGGGGCCAGGTGGAGGTGCGCTCCACCTGCGATGGCGGTGGCCACTTCGCTTTCGAGGCCGGCGAAGGAGCCGGTCACGATGAGGGTGTCGCCGGCGAGCAGTTCGGCCTGGACGCGGCCGTCGGCGGCGGAAGTGACGACGGGCCATTCCTGGCTGCCGCTGAGGCGGCCGGTGAAGACGGCGCGTGCCATGCCCGTCACCTGGCCGCGGATTTCGCCGGCGGCATGGCCGGTGGTGTGGATGTTGGCATAGACCTCGCGGGCCTGCAGGGCGGCCATTTGATCGGCGCTGAGCGTGAAGGTGTTGTTGGCGGCTTCGAAGACACCGCCACGCAGATCGGCGTCGAGGGTGGCATCGAGGAAAACGGCGATGTCCCCGTTGGCTCCGGGCAAGCCGAGGTGCAGGTGGGCGCCGCCGGCTACGGAGGCGTCGAAGTCGCTGCTGAGGTTGGCGAAGGAGCCCGAAACGACGAGCTGGTCGCCGTGCAGTTCGAGCATGAGGGCGCCGCTGCCCTGGGTCATGACGCTGGGCAGGTGGTTGCTGCCGAACAGGTTGCAGAAGTAGTACTCGTCGGCTTGGGGCACGAGCTGCCCGCGCAACTCGCCGGAAGCAAAAGCGGTGGTGTGAATGTTGACGTAGAGCTGCCGATTCTGCAGGAGGGCCACCTGCTCGTTGGTCAGGGTGAAGGTGTTGGTGGCCGCCAAGAAGGTTCCGCCTTTCAGGTCGGCATCCACGGTGGGCAACAGGGCGATTTCGATGCCCCCGTTTTCACCTGCATACCCGGCGTGGATGTGCGCTCCACCGGCGACGGAGGCGTCGAACAGGCCCGTCAGGTTCTCGAAAAATCCGGTAACGACGAGCTGGTTGCCGTTCAGGGTGGCGGTCACTTCGCCGCTGCCGCTGCTGACGACGGGCATGGCTTCGTGATGACCGCGCAGGAAAGCTTTGAAAACGATTTGGGCTGTGGCCGAATTGGCAAGCAAAAGCAATGCGAGCCCAAAAAATGCGGGATAAAATTTCATGGGTAAATCCTTTTTTAGGTAAATTTTTTGGTTCATGACGCGATAACGATTTGAGGTGAAGAATGTTCAGGCATAGTCGATTCCCGTCCTGGAAAGAAAAAGGCAGCGACCGGCTTCGTGTGCCGGCCGCAAACTGCCCTTTGTGTCGAGAAAACCTCTTGATTTTCAGGGGTGGGAGGTAGGGGCAGAGCATGGATTGCATTCCGACAATCGCCTTTTCGGGGTACCTGAAACTTCAGCGGAAATTCCTGATTGTCCCCTTCCCCCTCTTTGCATGGGAATATGCACACAGGTCAATGAAGCTTTCATCCACCTCTACGAAGTCTTTGGAAGGCCCGGATTTCAGGGGTGGGAAATTTTTGCCATGTGAGCAGCAGGGGGAGTTGCGTCCTGCGGTCCATGCATCCCGGCGATTTTGATAGCTTTGCCCCTATGGAGCCGAACGCCATCGTGGATGGATTGCGCCGAAAGGACGAACAAGCCCTTTCCGCTGCCATAGACCGGTATGGAGGAATGGTTTATGGGGTGGTGCTGCGCATCGTTCGGTCGCAGGAGCTGGCCCAGGAACTGACGCAAGAGGTGTTTCTAAAAGCCTGGAAGCATGCCGACCGCTTCGACTCCCACAAGGGAAAACTAAGCACCTGGCTGCTGAACATCGCCCGCAACGCCGCCATCGACGCCACCCGCTCCAAATCTTTCCGCAAAAACCAGAAAACCGACCCCCTGGAATTCTCCGTACATTCCAACGAGCACCCCTCCACGCAACTTTCCACGGACACAATAGGACTGGACACCTTCCTGGAACGCATCGAGGAAGATTGCCGGCATGTTCTCGAGCTGGCCTACTTCCAGGGAATGACGCATCGGGAAATCGAACAGGCCTTGGGGGTGCCCCTGGGTACGGTCAAAACCCGAATTCGTCGGGGGCTGCAGCAACTGCGCAAGTTGCTCGGCCTGCCGATCCAACGCTGAGGGCCATGCAAACGCCAGAACTCTGAACCATGAACCCACGGGAGTACATCGAATCCGGCATCCTGGAACTTTATGTCCTGGGGCACCTGCCCGAAGCGGAAGCTCGGGAGGTGGAGGATATGGCCCGGCGTCATCCCGAGGTTCAACGCGAATTGGAACGTTTGCACGAAACCCTCGAAAGCTGGGCTGAGCACATGGCGGTGCCCCTTCCTTCAGGGATGAAAGAATCCATCCTCGAGGCGGCCCGCGGTCAAAAGGTCGTGGAGTCTGCGCCGGAAGGGTCGCGCTTGAGTCGAATGGTCAGGAAGGCGGGGAGTTGGCTGGCGGGAGTCTTTTTGCTCCTCCTGATCTTTCAATATTTCCGTGCCGAGCGAACCGGCGAGGAGTTGCGCCGCATGCAGGAGTCCTACGCCCAATTGCAGGAAGATTGTGTCGAAAAGGAGCGCCGATTGAACAGTCTGGAAACCCAGTTCATCGCCCTGCGCGACCGCCACACCGTGCACATTCCGATGGCCGGCACTTCCATCGCTCCTCAAGCTTATGCCCTGCTGCACTGGAACCCCGAACGCAACCAAGCCTTCCTCGATGCAAGCGGCTTGCCCACGCCGCCCACCGACCGCCAGTACCAGCTCTGGGCCATCGTCAAAGGGCAACCCACCGACATGGGGGTGGTGCCGCTCGAATCGCCCTCCGATACCCTTCATCCCGTCCCCTTCGTGGAAACCCCCGAAGCCTTTGCCATCACCCTCGAGCCTCGCGGCGGCAGCCCCCAACCCACCCTCGACCAGATGTACGTCCTGGGACCCGTGCCGGGAAGATAAGGCGGGCATACTTTACCACCCTCCCTACCCGCTCCTGTCCTCCAACCCTCCCCCCGTTCCGGGGCAGGCTGACAAGGTGTGCCGTTCGGCAGGGGGCAGACTCTGAGGGCACAACATCCCATGCTTTTTGGAGGGCTCTGCGCCTCCGGAAAGGTTTGAAGAAGCTAAGCAAAGCTGCGTTGAAAATCACACCCACCTTGACACCTTGAAACCACGACACCTTCTTTAGCTGTATGGCGGAACCCTTCTTCCGCCAAGTGTCGGCGTGACTTGAAGTCACACCGACACTATTTCTCTCTGTCTCCACCTATTTCCATTTGTTTCTTTGTCTTGCCCGCCCTCTCGCCGCACACCCTCCCTTCGATTTTACAGTTTGACGATTTTACGATTTTACAGGAAAGGGCGCGGGTTTGGGGGTCCTGAACCGCAGTGCTCCGCAGCTTTTTTCGCAGTTGAACGCAGTGGGATTGATTAAGTGGAGAGTGTAGAGTGGAAAGTTTAGAGTTGGGTGGGGGTGGGGGGTTGGGGTTTGTCAGAATCAGGATGCCC
>CAZBYX010000055.1:13217-16332 GCA_964496055.1 uncultured Saprospiraceae bacterium | reverse complement strand
CACTTTCCACTCTAAACTCTCCACTCTATCACACCCCCACCCAACGAACAACGAACAACGAATAACGAACAACGAATAGCGAACTGCCCCCGCTCAGCCAAGTGCCGGGCAAGCCACACCTTTCCGGCTCAACCGACGCCGAGGAGGAGCTCTTTGGGGCTGATGCCGAAGCGTTTTTTGAAGGTGGTGGTGAAGTAGGCGGGGCTTTCGATGCCCACCTCGTAGCGCACTTCGGCTACCGTTTGATAGACGTGGTTCTGGAGCAGGGCGTAGGCTTTCTGCATGCGGATTTCGAGGATGAAGCCGACGGGAGACAGGCCCGTCAGGCGGCGCAGCACGCGGGTGAGTTGGCGCTGGCTGTAGCCCAGGGCGCGGGCCAGTTCGCCCACTTTGAATTGCGGGTTGTCCAGGTTTTCCAAGACGATTTCCCGGGCCCGTTTGAGTAGGGCTTCGTCGGCGGATTCGACGGGCTCTTCAGCGGTGGCCTGGTAGGTTTCGCGTTGTTTTTTGTTTTCCAGCAGGTTTTCGATGCGGGCTTTGAGCTCGCGCGTGCTGAAGGGCTTGGTGATGTAGTCGTCCACGCCGAGGCTGAAGCCGCGCAGCTTGTCCTCTTCGAGGGTGCGGGCGGTGAGCAGAATGAAGGGCAGGGAGCGCCAGGCCGGGTTTTGGTTCAGGGTTTCGCGGAAGGCGAAGCCGTCCATTTCGGGCATCATCACGTCGGAGGTGATGAGGTCCACCTTTTGGGATTGCAGGATGCGGAGCGCTTCGCGGCCGTTGGGGGCGTGCAGGCAGTGGTATTCGGCGGAAAGGGTTTTCACCAGGAACTCGGCCATGGAGGGGTCGTCCTCCACGAGCAGCAGGGCGGCCTTTCGGCCGTTCGACTCGGCCAAGACGGGCATATTCATTTCGAGGGGGGTGGGTTTGGCGGGTTTGGACTCGGCAAGGATGCGGTCGGCGGGCAGTTGGAGAATAAAGGTGCTCCCGCGGCCGACCTGGCTTTGGGCCGAGAGGCTTCCGCCCAGCAGGCGCGCCAGCTCGCTGGACATGGCCAGCCCGATGCCGGTGCCGCCGGCGGCCATCCCCGAACGGGATTGGTAGTAGCGCTCGAAAATGTGGGGCAGGTCTTCGGGAGGGATGCCCGCTCCGGTGTCCGCCACCTCGAATTGAAGTTTCCCCTTGCTCGCATAAACGCTGAGATGCACGAAGCCCCCCGAAGAGGAGAACTTGACGGCGTTGGACAGCAGGTTGTTGAGGATGCGTTCCAGCTTGTTCAGGTCGGTGCGCAGGCAGGTTTCTTTGGGAAGGCGATTCAGGTAGTCCATCTGAATGTTGCGGGTGCGGGCCAGGGATTGGAAGGCCTGGAAAATCCGCCGCAATTCCTCGTCGAGGTTGAATTCCACTTCCTCGAGGGTCACCTTGCCGGCATCGAGCCGGGACAGCTCCAGGATTTGGTCCACCAGCTGAAGGAGTTTCTGGCTGTTTTCGTAGGCCAGTTCCAATTCATTGCGCAGCGGCCCCTTCGGGGCTTTGCGGAAGGCTTCTTCGAGCGGAGCCATGATGAGGGTGAGGGGGGTGCGCAGCTCGTGGGAGATGTTGGCGAAGAACTTGGACTTCATGGCGTCCAGTTGGCGGAGGTTTTCGGCTTCGGTTTTCTGTTTGGCCAGGGCCAATTCCGCCACCCGCTGCTTGTGCATCTGGCGTTGGTAAACCGTCCAGGCGCCGATGCCGAGAACGAGCAGCACGACCAGACCGACAAACAGGGCGCTCAGGCGGGACTTGGCTTTTTGCTCCAGCTCCAGGTTTTGGCGCAAGAGCTCCTTTTCGCGCTCGGAGGCGCGGAATCGGGCTTCGAAGGCCGCCAGCTCCTGGCTCAATTCTTTCGAATGGGTGGAGTCTTTCAGGTCGGCGGCTTTTTTCATGAAGCGGAAGGCCTGGTCGTATTGCCCTTTCTTTTCGGCCAGTTCGCCCAGGGTGTAGTAGATGTAGGTTTTGATGTCGAGGGCGGTGCGGGTGGGGGGGAGTTTGAGGGCCTGTTGGAGGCACCATTCGGCGCTGTCGAGCAGATGGAGGTTCATGTAGCTGTCGCCGAGGTTGAGGAAGGCGATGGCGAGTTCCTGAGGCTCGCCGATTTTTTGGCGCAGGCGCAGGGCTTTGAGTTCGTAGGCTTTGGCCCGCTGGTAATCGCCCAACTCGCCGTACACGAAGCCGAGGGTCTGATACACCCCGGCCAGGCTTTTCTCATTGCCGCGGTGGGCGTGGATTTCAGCGGCCCGAAGCAGGTATTCGAGGGCTTGTTGCCGGTCTTCCAGGACGGTGGCCAGGTCGGCATAGACGAAAGCGAGGCCTTCCTCGTCCCCTTCCTTTTCGTAAATGGCTTTGGCCCGCTGGTAGTACTCGCGCGCCCGGTCTTGCTGGCCGTTGTTTTCGAACAGGGCGCCGATGTTGGTGTAGAGGTTGGCCAGCAAGCCCCAGTTTTCCAACTCTTCGTACAGGGCGGCCGCCCGCTGGTAATAGTCGAGGCATTGCTGAAAATTGCCGGCGGCTTCGTTGAGCCCGCCCAACAATTCGAAGGCCGTTGCCAGGCGGCGCTTGTAACCGATGCGCTCGGCCTGCTGAACGACGGTCTGGGCCAGGGCCTCGGCGGCGGCGTTGTCTCCGGAATAGTATTTGGCCACGGCCTCGGTGTAGATGCCGTCGATTTCCAGCTCCTTGCAGTCGCAGTGGCGGGCGTGCTCGACGGTCTTCCAGGAGTAGCGCACCGCTTGCTCCAGGTCGCTTTCCAGGTAAGCCCAGGCGAGTTCGGCGGCCAGTTCGGCGCGTTCCTTTTCGCTACGCGCCCGGTCGTAGAGTTGGTGCAGCGAGTCCAGCACCGAGGTCTGTCCGAACAAGAGGCCGGCCCCTCCTGTCAGAATCAGGAGAATCAGTGAAAAACGTCGAGGGAAGAACATGGGGCATTTATTTGTCTGGCGCGTTCGCGGGGGTGTGTTCCGAATGCAGGTTTCGCGGCACCCGACCCCCGGAGGATTCCGGCAAGGGGTTCGAGGGGGTGGTCCGGGATGGGGTCGGACGAGAGGTTCCGAAGCGGGGGTGCCGTCCCCACTCCCTTCCCCTTGCC
>CAZBYX010000055.1:0-13117 GCA_964496055.1 uncultured Saprospiraceae bacterium | reverse complement strand
TCAGTGGGTCTCATTCCCACTCGATGGTGGCGGGGGGTTTGGTGCTGATGTCGTACACCACCCGGTTGATGCCCTTGACGCGGTTGATGATGTCGCTGGAGACGGCGGCGAGGAAATCGTGGGGCAGGCGGCTCCATTCGGCGGTCATGCCGTCGCGGGAGTTGACGGCGCGCAGGGCGATGGTTTGTTCGTAGGTGCGTTCGTCGCCCATGACGCCCACCGACTGGATGGGCAGCAGGATGGCGGCGGCTTGCCAGACCTGGTCGTAGAGCCCGGATTCTTTGAGGTGCTCGATGAAGATGGCGTCGGCCTCTTGCAGCAGGCGCACTTTTTCGGGGGTGACGGCCCCCAGGATGCGGATGCCGAGCCCCGGCCCCGGAAAGGGATGCCGCCCCAGAATGTTGGGGGGCAGGCCCAACTCTTCCCCCACGCGGCGCACCTCGTCCTTGAAGAGCATGCGCAGGGGCTCGACGATTTTGAGGTGCAGCTTTTCCGGCAGCCCCCCCACGTTGTGGTGGCTCTTGATGGTCACGCTGGGGCCGTGTACCGAGACGGACTCGATGACGTCGGGGTAGATGGTGCCCTGGCCCAGCCATTCGATGTGGTCGAGCTTGGCGGCTTCTTCCTGAAAGACTTCAATGAAGACCCGGCCGATGATTTTGCGCTTCTCCTCCGGATGGCTAACGCCCTCCAGCTCCTGGTAGAAGCGCTGCTTGGCGTCTATGCCCACGACGTTGAGCCCCAGGCCCTGGTAGGATTCGAGCACCTGCTCGAACTCGTTTTTGCGCAGCAGGCCGTTGTCCACGAAGAAGCACACCAGGCGCCGGCCGATGGCGTGGTGCAGCAGCATGGCGGCGACGGTGCTGTCCACCCCCCCGGAGAGCCCCATGAGCACGCGCTCCCCGCCGATTTTTTCGCGCAGCTCGGCTACGGTGTGCTCGACGAAGGAAGCGGGCGTCCAGTCTCCCCGGCAACCGCAGATGCGGATGGCGAAATTGTACAGCAGGGTCTGCCCGTCGAGGCTGTGCGTAACCTCCGGGTGGAACTGGATGCCGTACACCGGTGCGGAATAGGTGCCCGCCCGGGCGCGGAAGGCCGCCACGGGGATGGCTTCCGTGCCGGCGATGCCTTCGAAGGGCTCGGGCAGGCGGCTGATGGTGTCTCCGTGCGACATCCATACCTGGGAGCCCTCGGGAATGCCCTCCAGCAGGGGGTCGCGCGTCACGCGGTGCAGGTGGGCCTTGCCGTACTCCCGCTTGTCGGAGCGTTCCACTTCCCCGCCCAGGTTGTGTGCCATGAGTTGCGCCCCGTAGCAGATTCCCAGCACGGGCACCTTCCCGAGCACCTTCCCCAGGTCCAGTTGCAGGGCGTTGGGCTCCTTGACCGAAAAGGGGCTCCCGCTGAGGATGATTCCCTTCACCTCCGGACCGAGGGCGGGCAACTTGTTGAAGGGGACGATTTCGCTGTAGATGTGCAGCTCGCGGATGCGCCGGGCGATGAGTTGCGTGTACTGCGAGCCGAAGTCCAGGATGAGGATTTTTTCCGACATGCGCGCAAAGATAGCAGTTTGGGCAGGGCGGGCAATCGCTTTCGAATCTCCCCCCCTCGCGCCCTCCCCGCTCGGACCCACCCCTCAACCCTTGGGCGGTTTGGGTTCTTTTCCGGGGAGGGGTAACAGGGGGGGGCACCATTGACCGGCGGTGGGCGGCACAGGTTCGGGGGCGCCTGGCCGGGTGTTTTTTCGGGGCGGAATTTTTTTCTTTCCCCGGCTGTTTCTTTCAAAAAATGGATAACTTTGCGCCCGCATTCGAAGCGCCTTTGAAACGACCGAACCCCCTGCCGAAGTGGCGGAACTGGTAGACGCGCTGGATTCAAAATCCAGTGGGCGCAAGCCCGTGTGGGTTCGAGTCCCACCTTCGGTACCAAGCCAACGGCCCAGGTGGCGGAATTGGTAGACGCGCTAGTTTCAGGAGCTAGTGTCCATTAGGACGTGCAGGTTCGAGTCCTGTCCTGGGCACCAAAGAGCCTCCCCGAAGAAATTCGGGGAGGCTTTCGTGTTTTCCCCCCTTCCGCTATCTTCCCGCCAAACGCCTTTCCCATGCCCACCGAATTTCAACGCATGACCGTTGCCCCCGAAACGGCGGCCGACCTGCTGTTCCGGCACTACGGCCTGAAGGGTCGGGTCACTCCTTTGCCCGGTGAAGTGGACTTCAACTTCCACATCCGGGGGGAAGACGGGCGGGAATACACCCTGAAAATCAGCCGGGAAGGAGCCGACCCCGCGCACATCGATTTTCAGATAGCCCTGCAGGAACACTTGCACCGCAAGGGCTTCCCCCTGCAATTTCCGCGCACCCTGCCCAGCCGGGCGGGGGAGTGGCGTGTGCGGTTGGAGGGGGAGCGCGCCCCCCGCTGGATGCGCCTGCAGAGCTGGGTGCCCGGCCGCCTGCTGGCGGAGGTGAACCCCCGCACCGACGGCCTGCTGCAAAGCTGGGGGCGCGCCTGCGGCCAATTGTGTCTGGCCCTCCAGGATTTTCAACACCCTCACGCCCCAACCTCCTACCACTGGAACCCCTCCCAAACCCTGGAAATGCGCGACGAGGGCGCCCATTTCTCCCCGGCGCGTCGGCGTGCCATCGCCGACCATTTCTGGGGCTTGTTCGAGCGGGAGGCCTTGCCGCTGCTCCCCCGGCTGCGCCGCAGCGTCAACTACAACGATGCGCACGAGCAGAACCTGCTCGTCAGTGCCGATACCTTTCAGCCCGAAGTGGTGGGGCTCATCGACTTCGGCGATGCCATGCACACCCAAACCATCAATGAGCTGGCCATCGCCTGCGCCTACGCCGGGCAGGGCATGCCCGACCCCTTGTCGGCGGCGGTGGAGGTGGTGCGCGGCTTTCAGGCGGTTTTCCCGCTGAAAGAGGAGGAGGTCCGGGTCCTCTTCCCGCTCATCGGAGCCCGCCTGATGCTGACGGTGGCCACCGCCGCACGCAACCGCCGCCGCGAACCCGACAACCCCTACCTGCAGGTCAGCGACCGCCCCGCCTGGGAATCCCTCGAGCGGTTGTTCGAGGTGCACCCCCGCCTGGCGGAAGGTTGCTTCCGCCAGGCTTGCGGCTGGGAGCCCTGCCCCCTGCGGGAGCCATTCGAAGCCTGGGCGGCGGAATCAGAGGAGGCATGGGCTGCGCCGATTCCGCTGAAAGGAGCCCGGGTGGCGCCCCTCGATTTGAGTGTGGGAAGCAGGGAACTGGGCAACAACGCGGCCTTCGAAACGCCCGAAGCCTTTCAGCGCACCATCCGCCGCCTGTTGGAGGACAAGGGTGCCGAGGTGGGGGTGGGGGGCTACGGCGAGGTGCGCCCCTTCTACGTCACCGAAGCCTACCAACGGGAGGGCAACCACGGCCCCCAGTGGCGCACCGTCCACCTCGGGCTGGACATCTGGGCCGAGGCCGGAACCCCCGTCCTCGCGCCCCTCGAAGGGGTGGTGCACAGCTTCGCCGACAACCCGGGCGACTGCAACTACGGACCCACCATCCTGCTGGAGCATTCTTCGGGCAGCGGCTTCTCCTTCCTGACCCTGTACGGCCACCTGAGCCCCGAGTCGCTGGAAGGCCTGCAAGTGGGGCAACGCATCGGCAAAGGGCAGCCCTTCGCCCGCATCGGGCAGCCACCCCGCAACGGAAACTGGCCGCCCCACCTCCACTTCCAAATCCTCCTGGATGCCCTGGGGCAGCGTGGTGACTTCCCCGGCGTGGCCTATCCGCATCAGGCGGCCGTCTGGAAGAGCTTTTGCCCCGACCCCACCCGCTTTTTCGAGGCCTTCCGCTTTGAGCCGGCAGAGCCCATGAGCATGGAGGAAATCCTCGGGCGGCGCCGCCGCCTGCTCGGGCGCAGCCTCAGCATCAGCTATGCCGAGCCCTTGCACATCCTGCGGGGCTATATGCAACACCTCTACGATGCCGGCGGCCGCCGCTACCTGGACACGGTGAACAACGTCCCGCACGTGGGGCACGAACATCCCCGGGTGGTGGAAGCCCTGCAGCGGCAGGCGGCGCTGCTCAACACCAACACCCGCTACCTTCACGAAGAAATCATCCGCTTTGCCGAAGAACTCTGCGCCACCTTGCCCCCGGAACTCTCGGTGGTGCATTTCGTCAATTCCGGCAGCGAAGCCAACGAACTGGCCCTGCGCATGGTGGAAGCCTGCACCGGCAGCCGGGAAATGCTGGCCCTCGAAATGGGATACCACGGAAACACCACCGGCTGTGTGGCCGTCAGCAGCTACAAGTTCGACCGGGCGGGGGGGCGGGGAGCGCCGCCCACCACCCACCTCCTCCCCATGCCCGACCCCTTCCGGGGGCGCTATCGCGGCGAGGACAGTGCCCCGGCCTATGTGGCGCACGCACAGGAGCTGCTGGAGCGCCTCCACGCCGAGGGCAGGCGTTTGGGGGGCTTCATCGGGGAGAGCATCCTCAGTTGCGCAGGGCAAATCGTGCCCCCGGCGGGCTTTTACCCCGAAGTTTATCGGCTCGTCCGGCAGGCGGGCGGCCTGTGCATCGCCGATGAGGTGCAGGTGGGCTTGGGCAGGGTGGGGGAGGCTTTCTGGGGCTTCGAATTGCACGGCGTGGTGCCCGATGTGGTGACCATCGGCAAACCCCTGGGCAACGGCCATCCCCTGGCGGCGGTGGTCTGCACCCCCGCCGTAGCGGAAGCCTTCGCCAACGGCATGGAGTATTTCAACACCTTCGGCGGCAATCCGGTGTCCTGTGCCGTCGGCCGGGCGGTGTTGGCCGTGTTGCGGGAGGAGGACTTGCAAGCCCGCGCCCGGCAGGTGGGTGCCTATCTGAAATCCGCCCTGGAGGAACTCCAAAGCCGCTTCCCCATCATCGGTCAGGTGCGGGGGCACGGCCTCTTCCTCGGCATCGAGCTGGTGACCGACCCCGCCACCCGGCGCCCCGCCACCCGGCAGGCGCACTACCTCATCAACCGCATGCGCCGCCTCGGCATCCTCATGAGCACCGACGGCCCCGACGAGAACGTCTTGAAAATCAAACCACCCCTGTGCTTCTCCTCCGACGATGCCGACACCCTGCTCACGACCCTCGAGCGCGTCCTGCAGGAAGACCCCCTGAACATATCCAGCGCCTGTGGATGAGGACGGAGGATCTGAGGATTTGAGGAACCGAGGATTCGAGGATTTGGGGAGCGAGGGTTGGAGGGTTTGAGGGTGCGCGGAATCGAGGAACCGAGAAACCAAAGAAAATCCGGCCGCCCTGAAATGCATTCAACCTGACTCCCCGAAACTAAAAAAGGTGACCGCCGCGCGGGCGGTCACCTTTGTCGTGGTCGGGGTAGCAGGATTCGAACCTGCGGCCCCCTGCTCCCAAAGCAGGTGCGCTAACCGGACTGCGCTATACCCCGCATAAAAAAAAAGTGAGCCGAAGCTCACTTGGCGGTGACGGGGGGATTCGAACCCCCGAGCCCCGTTTCCGAGACTGCCGGTTTAGCAAACCGGTGGTTTCAGCCACTCACCCACGTCACCGAGTCGCTGATTTTGCCTGAAGGCAAAGCGGAATTTTCGGGAAAAGCCCCTCCTTTCGGGGCGGGGCAAAGGTAAAATTCCTGCGAGGATTATGCAAGCGCCCAGCCTCCGAAACCTCCTTCCCAAACGGGCGCTTCACCCTCCATAACGGTTTGGAAGAGCAATTGGTTTCGGGGGCGGGGGACGAAGGGGCAGGGTGCGAGGGTGGAGGGAAAACGGGCTCAGCCCTGTTCCATCAGGCTGAGCTTGATTTTGCGCTCCAGCTCCTCGACCGTTCCTTTGAAGACGGCGTTGGTCTCCATCAGGTCTTGGACGGTCTTGCAGGAATAGATGACAGTGCTGTGGTCGCGCCCGCCGAAGGTTTGGCCGATGGCCTTCAGGGACTTGTCCGTCAGGTTCTTGGCCAGGTACATGGACAGCTGGCGGGCGATGACGATATGGCGTTTGCGCGTCTTGCTGGAGAGTTTCTCAACCGGCACATCGAAGTGCTCGGCGACGAGCTTCTGGATGTAATCGACGGTGATTTCCTTGTTGATTTGCGTGACGAAATTTTTGATGACGTCCTTGGCCAATTCCAAATCGATTTTGCGGTGGTTCAGCGAGCTCTGGGCGATGAGGCTCACCAGGACGCCCTCCAGCTCCCGGATGTTGTTCTTGATGTTGTAGCAGATGAATTCCGTGACGTCGTTGGGCAGCTTCAGGCCGTCCTTGCTCATTTTGGCTTCGAGGATGGCCATGCGGGTTTCGAAATCGGGCACCTGCAAATCGGCCGAAAGCCCCCACTTGAAACGGGAGATGAGGCGGTTCTCCATCCCGTTGAGCTCTTTGGGAGGGCGGTCGGAAGTCAGGACGATTTGCTTGCCGTTTTGATGCAGGTGGTTGAAGATGTGGAAGAAAATCTCCTGGGTTTTGGTCTTGTTGGCCAGAAACTGGATGTCATCCACGATGAGCACGTCCACCAGCTGGTAAAAGGTGACGAAATCGTTGACGGCGTTCTTTTTGATGGACTCGATGATCTGGCTGGTGAACTGTTCACTGGTGACGTACAGGACGTTCTTGTTGGGGTGTTTGCACACCACTTGATTGCCGATGGCCTGTGCCAGGTGGGTTTTGCCCAGCCCCACGGCCCCGAAGATGACCAGCGGGTTGAAGCCGGTTCCGCCGGGGCGGTCGGCTACGGCCAGGGCGGCGGAGCGCGCCAGGCGGTTGCAATCCCCCTCGATGAAGTTGTCGAAGGTGTACTTCGCGTTCAGTTGGGGCTCCACTTTCATTTTCCGGATGCCCGGAATGACGAAGGGGTTTTTGATGCTGTCGGCGTTCACGGAAGTGGGGTTGAGCTGCCCTCCCCGCCCTTCGGTGGAGGTGGATTTGTACTGAGCCGTCCGATTGGGGCCGGAAAGGGAGTGGGAGGCATGGTTCCCCATGAGGATTTGGTATTCCAGCCGCCCCTGCTCTCCGAGCTCCTGCCGGATGGTGCGCTTCAGCAGAGCCACGTAGTGTTCCTCCAGCCATTCGTAGAAAAACTTGTTCGGTACCTGGATGGTCAGGGCATTGTTTTCCAGTCGCACGGGCTTGATGGGCTCGAACCAGGTCTTGAAGCTTTGGGAATTGACGTTCCTCCGAATGGTCTGGAGACAGTTATCCCAGACGGTAACGCAGTCCTTTACCATTCTCAGAAAGGTTGGAAGTTAAGAATCCGAGTTTCCTCTTTTTGTCTAAAGTACCGTGATTGGTGTCAGTAAGTCGGAAAACGACAGCAGGGGCTGAACCCTTAGGTGTGTGTCCTTGGGAAAGTGTCGCTAACTCCTCGTGGGATGTTTCACACTTGCTTTCGCAAAATAGAGGGATTGCAAATTTGGAAAAATTTCCGCGAAGGGGAATCGTGGGCGAAGTACTTTGTCAAATATTTTTTTGCCTAATTTGACTTAGCAATGTGTACCCGCCGGGCGCAATAAGGAGCTGTGTTCAACGTGTTGATTTCCAATTGTTTACGATTGGGTCGGGATTCTATGTGTAACCCCCTGGTCAAAGCAGGACGCTCGCCTCTTTCTTGATGGCGAGCAGGGCTTTGTCAAGGGCGGTTTCCTCCTGGGAATCGACGTAATGGAGCAAGCGTTGGGCGAGTTCGCGTGCCGGGGCGTCGGGGTCCACCCCTTCGGCGATGCCGTTGATGGTGTTGACCACGTCATCCCGGGCAATTTTGATGATTTTCCAAAGCTGGTCGGACAGATAGACTTGTTGGGTGAGGTTGTGCTCGAATTCCTGCTGGATGGCCAGCAGCATGGCCACTTTCAGGGCGATGGCGTTTTGATTGTCCTGTTTGAGGCGGAACAGCAAATTGGGGATGGCGATGCGTTCCAGAAACATGGTCATGCGTTCGTAGGCTTGCAGCTTGAGGGGCAGGGTCGTCTTGCTGTGGGCCCGGCGGCTGTCTAACAGATTGATTTTGTACTGCTTATCCAAATATTCCTTGAGGACGAAATAAACCGTCAGAAAGACCACCAGCGCGGGAATGGTGATTTTGATGATTTCCAGAATGACTTCCACCCAGGTCGGCATAGGGGGTCGGGTTTAGCGGGAAGGGGTTTGGTAGTTCTCTCGGGAAGGGGCGCACCCTGCCGGAGGGGAGGCAAAAATAACGGATTTGCGGAATCCGGCACCCGGGGCACCGGTTTTCGTGAGTTTATTGTTAGGCGGCAGAAAAGAGGTGCCAATCCAGGGCCCGCGCCGCTTCCCGACAGGGATGGGGCTGAACTTTCGAGGGGGGTAGGGGGTTGTATCTTGACCCCGGTCTCGCCCCTGGAGACAATTGCAGCCAATGGCTTAATTTTGCAGGGAGCGAGCAAGCGCATTTCAAAACCGAACGACTGAAAATGGCAGAAAAACAAACCATGAACCCGCCCATCAGCATTACGGAAGGTGCCCTCAAAGCCTTGAAACGCATCAAGGCGGAGCAAGGCATCAGCGACGAGCACGGTTTGCGGGTGGGGGTCAAGGGAGGAGGCTGCTCGGGGTTTTCCTACATTCTGGGCTTCGACCTGCCCAAGGAAAACGACGAGGTGTTTGAAATCGGTGGCATTCGCGTCTTCATGCAGAAGGCGCATGCGCTGTACTTGTTGGGGATGGAAATCGATTGGGTGGATGGATTGAACAACCGGGGCTTTTCCTTCAACAACCCCAACGCCAAGAAGACCTGTGGCTGCGGGTCTTCCTTCTCGGCTTGAAGACAAGCGATAAGTTTTTCATGATTTTTGGTTTTTAAGGGTTAAGAACCGCAGATCCCGGCCCCTGAGGGTCGGGATTTCTTTTTGGTGGCATCTTGCCGCTGAGAATGCGCGCCCAGAAGAGGGGGTTGAGCAGTTGCCGTCGCAGGTTCAGGTCGGTGTACATGTCCGAGACGAGGCGTATGAGGTGGGGGTTGCGGTCCACCAGGTTGGCGATGAAATTAGCCAGGGCGGGAAAGCGCAAGAGGCGCTGGAGCTGGTAGCTGAGCTTCATTTCGGAGCCGAGGACGCGCGCCACCCGTTGGTCGTAGGCCTGGAGGAAGCTCGCCGAGAAGTCGGCGTTTTGGAGGCAAGCCTGCGCCTGTTCGGCGGCGATGATGCCGCTGTAAAAGGCATTGCCGATGCCCTCGCCGGTGAGGGGGTCGATGAGGTGGCCGGCGTCGCCCACCAGCATGAAGTGGTCGCCGCTGAGGGGGCGGCGCTTGCTGCCCAGGGGCAGGCCGTAGCCCATCACCTTGCCTTCGAGGCGGGCTTGGCGGAAGCGGGGGGCGATGGCGGGGTGCTCGTCAACGATTTCGAGCAGGGCTTTTTTCAGGTTGAATTTTCGGCGGCTGATGTAATCGCTGCGCATGCCCAGCCCCACGTTGGCATAGCCCCCGGGCAGGGGGAAAATCCAGAAGTAGCCGGGGGTGAATTCTTTCAGGAAATGCAGCTCGATGAAAGATTCGGGGTGGAAACCGCTGACCCCCTGAAAGTAAGCGCGCACGGCACCGGCGTGGTGGGCCGGGTCTTTTTGCAGGCCGGCCTGCAGGCGGGCGAAGCGGGAGTGTGCGCCGTTGGCTACCACCAGCAGGGGCGTTTCCACCTCCCACCCCTTCCCGCGCACCGCAAACCCGCCCTCGATGCGCTCGAAGGCCAGCACCTCCCGCCCTTCCCAGAATTCGACATCGGGGCGGCGTTTCACTTCCTCCGCCAGAAAGTTGTCGAAGGCCAGGCGCCGGCTCACATGCCCGGGCGGGGTTTCTCCTTCGGCGTCGAACAGGGGCTTGAAGGGCACGTCGAGGCGTTTGCCGTTCGGGGCGACGAAACGAATGCCCCAGACGCCCACCTGCAGGGAGGCGTCGCTTTGAAAGCGCCGGAGCAGGGCGGGGTCCAGGCGATGCAGCAGGGTGGTCACTTTGCCGCTGATGGCATCGCCGCACACCTTGTCGCGCGGAAAGACGGCCTTGTCGATGAGCAGGCAGGGAAGACCCAGTTGGCTGAGTTTCAGGGCGGTGGCACAGCCGCCGGGGCCGGCCCCCACGATGCAGATGCGCGCGTGTTTCATGCGTTGGGCATTGGTGGGTGCTCCATTCGGGGGGCGCAAGGTAAGAAGCCCCGCCGACAGCTTCCTCCCCCGTCGCCGCCTCCTCACCCGCCCTTGCTCCCACTCACGAACCGCCCGGAATGTAATTCAACTGACCAAGGCATGCGCTGCTTTCCGGGCAGATTGTCCTATCCTTGCAGGTTCGGAGGAGGGAGCAAAGGCTGCGGCCTTTCTTCACCCGACGGTTTTTCTTTCACCAAATTCTCCATCGACATGAAGAACGGTTTACTCTCGCTTTTTGCGCTATTGCTCACTACGGGGCTCACCGCTCAGGTGGTTTTCGTCAATGCCCCGGAGTCCATCAAGGGCTCTTACGACTTCGCCGCGGCAGCCTTCGGTGCCGACATCAGCTCCGACGTCTGGACGGCGGACGCCATTTTCGTCGACGACGGCTCGGCCAACCCCACGCAGGGCTGCAACGAACCCATGAACGCGGCCGACCTGGCCGGTAAAATCGCCCTCATCGACCGGGGCAGCTGCGAGTTCGGGGTCAAGTGCCTCAATGCCGAAAATGCCGGCGCCATCGCCGTCATCGTGTTCAACAACCAGCCCGGCCAGGGGGCTATAACCATGGGTGCGGGTTCCGTCGGCGGGCAGGTGACCATCCCCTGCGTCATGCTCAGTTATGAGGACGGGCAAATCATTCGCGAGGCCCTCCAAAACGACACGGTCAACATCACCATCGGCGCCCTGCGCTTCACCAACGACGTCGGTTCCGACCGCGTGGGCCTTTCCAACCCGCCCCTCGGAGTGGTGCCCGCCTCCCAAATCAACTTCTTCTTCACCCCCGGCGTGGCAGTGACCAACCGCGGCCTGGTGGATGCCACCAACGTCACCGTCAACGGCATCATCACCCAAACCCCGGACGGCGGCTCCCCCACCGAAGTGTACAACGAAAGCGAAACGCTCGGCAAACTGCAGGTGGACAGCACCGAGTTCATTCAACTGCTGCCCTTCGACCCCGCCGCCACCGGCAAGGGCTTCTACGAAATCACTTACGACATCACCTCCGACAGCGTGGATGAGCTCCAGTCCGACAACCACTTCACCAGCAGCTTCTACGTCAGCGACAACCTCTTCAACAAAGGGGAATGGAACCTCGATGAGAACGTGCCCCGCATCACCAACGCCTTCACCGTCTCCGGCGGCGGGAACATCATGTTCATGTCCGGCTTCCACGTGCAAAACGCCACCAGCTTCCGCGCCGACAGCGTCGTGTTCTGGACTTCCACCTCCAACCCCAGCCTCGACGGCATCCGGGTGGAAGCCCTCCTCTACACCTGGGAAGACGCCAACGGCGACGGCACCGCCGACACCGACGAGCTCAACCCCGTGGCTTTCGCCGAAAAAATCTTCGACGACACCGTCAACACCGGCGCCTGGGTGCGCATCCCCCTCATCGACCTCAACACCTTCGAGGAAGGTTACCTCTTCGAGGACGAAGAGGTGGACGTCTTCATCGGCGTGCGCTACGAAGGGGCCGACCTGGTCTTCTTCGGCTTCGACACCCAGTACGACTACCAGCAGTTTCTCAACCTCGCCGGTGACAACCTCAGCGACCTGGACCTGCCCTACATCGGGGTGAACGTCTGGGACGGCTTCCTGCCCGACATGAGCCAGGCCTTCCTCTTCACCGGCCTGACCAGTGCCGTGGCCACCACCCTGGTCATCACCGACCTGACCACCGACGTCAAGGATGTCTTGCCGGAGGAGGCTGCCCAAATCCTGCTCTTCCCCAACCCGGCCGCCGACCACCTCATCGCCGAAGTTCGGCTCGAGCAGCCGACCCAGGCCCTCGAATACCGCATCACCGATGCGCAAGGGCGCCTGGTCTGGAAAGAGCGCCTGCAGCAGGCTGCCTTCGACAAGGTGCAAATCAGCACCGCCGCCCTGCCCAACGGGCAGTACTACTTCACCATTCAGACCGAGCAGGGCTTCCGCACCAAAGCCTTCACGGTGCAGCATTGATGCAAAACCACGCCCGTGCGGGTGAAAACGCCGGTGGGGCTTCGGCTCCATCGGCGTTTTTTTATTTTGGCGGAAAACCGGCGGCGATAGTGCCCCTGGAAAAAAAAGAGCCATGGAGCCAAGCCTCGTATCGGAATACAAATGGAAGACCCGCCTGCGCACCACCGTCCTTTTTTTGGGCATGCTGGCCCTGGCGGGGGTGTTGGGTTTGCTCACCTTCGGTTGGGAGGGTTTGTTTTGGGCGGGGGCGGGTATGGGGTTCAGCCTGATTCTCGGGCAGAGCATTCCCATCGAGTGGGTGATGCGCCTGCAGGGAGGGCGGCGCTTGCAACGGGCAGAGATGCCCGAGTTGTTTGCCGTCGTGGAGCGCCTGACGGAATTGGCGGGTCTGGAGCGCGTGCCCGCGCTTTACTACATTCCCTCCCGGCAGTTGAACGCCTTTGCCACGGGCAGCCGGCAGCGCGCCGGCATTGCCGTCACGGACGGCATCCTGCGGATGCTTACCCTGCGCGAGCTCACCGGTGTGCTGGCGCATGAAATCAGCCACATCCTGCACGAGGACGTCCAGGTCACGCGCCTGGCGATGATCGTCAATCGCCTGACCCGCATGTTTTCCTTCTTCGGGCAATTGCTGCTGCTGGCCAACCTGCCGCTGCTCATGGTGCAGAAGGTTCACGTCTCCTGGTGGGCCGTCGCGCTGCTCATCTTCGCGCCCACCCTGAGCACCCTCTTGTTCCTGGCCATCTCCCGCAATCGGGAGCGCGAAGCCGACCTCGAAGGCGCCCGCCTCACCGGCGACCCCCTCGGCCTGGCTGCCGCCCTGGAAAAAATCGCCCGCTACAACAAGGGCGGCTGGCACGGCGACCTCTACCCCGGTTCCAAGTGGTACATCCCCTCCTGGCTGAGTACCCACCCCTCCACCCGCGAGCGCATCGAACGCCTGCGCCGGCTCGCCGCTCCCCCCAAACCCCCCCCCCCCCCCCCCCCACCCCGCCCCCCCCCCCCGCCCCCCCCCCC
>CAZBYX010000054.1:0-16466 GCA_964496055.1 uncultured Saprospiraceae bacterium | reverse complement strand
ACCCTCCCTTCGATTTTACGATTTCACAGTTTTACGATTTTACAGGAAAGGCCGCTGGCTTGGAGACAATTTATTTCCACTTGTCTCCTCCTATATCCATATGTCTCCACAGTATTCCCGCGTGCTCCCATCACCCTTCGTAGATGTCCACGATGGGGAAGAAGGTACCCCAGGCGAAGAAGTAGCCGATGTAGGATTCAGGTTTCGGAAGTCGTTCGCCGAGGCGGGGCCCGCTGACGGCCACGCCGAATACGTCCCATTGGTTGCCTTCCTGGTCTTCGAGCAGGACGGGCAACTGACCTTGCACGGGGCTGAGCTCCAGGACGGTGCCGTCGGGCAGGGTGGTTCCGAAGGCGGTCAGGAGGTTGAGTTCCTGGCTGCCGACGACCACGTAGCGCTCGCCCATGAACTCGTCGGCGATGAGGGTCAGCTCCGAGCCGGGGAAATGGTCGAAGGTGTACACTTTGGCTTCTTCACCCACCAGGATGCCCAGCACGCGCTCCTTGCGGGGCAGGCGGTCGTCTTCGAAGGAGATGGGGAAGAGCAGCCATTCCGCCTCGCGGTAGTCCTGCCCGAACTCGTTGATGTAGGGGTATTGCCCGTAAGGACGGGAGAAGGCCCCCGGCCGGCGCAGGACGCGGGCATCGGGGTAGAGGGTCTTCCAGGTGGCCCAAGTGGTTTCGATGATGGGCCAGGTGGTGGCTTTGGTGCCGATGAGCTCGCCGTTGACGGCATCGAGGCGCATTTGCGACCAGACGCTGTTGGTGCGTCGGTCGTAGGGCATGAGGTTGTTGTTGTACAGCAAGCCCGAGACTCCGAACTCGGTCTCGTTGCCGTTGACGCGGCGGTCCCAGGCGATGGCGGTGCCCGTCAGGGGGCAATAAGTGAGGGCCACGGGGGTGCCGTTGAGGTTGTCATTCACGATTTCGTGCCAGTCCAGGATGGGGTGGGGGTAGGCGCGCACTTCATCCCCGATGCGGATGCCGACCACCAGGTCGTTGGGCTGGAGGAAGCTCAGGTCGGAGGCGTTGGGGTCGGTGGTGAAGGTGGGGTTGTCGATGCTGGGAATGCCGTCCTTGCCCACACCGCCGTCCCGCACCTGGTTGGTGGGGATGAGCCAGGTGGGGTTGGGATTGCCGGGCGGGGGTGGGGGATTGCCCGGGGTCGGGTTGTCGTCGTTGGAGCAGGCCGTAGCCCAGACCCACAGCATCAAAAGAGACAGGTAAGCAGCGTTCTTCATGGTCGTTGGAATTGAACTTCGGGCCGGCTGCAGAAGGAATGCCCCTGCGGAGCCGGCCGCGAAAGGGACGAGCGGCTATTGCCTTTCATCGAGGGGGTTCAGCCCCTCGAAGGCCGGGAATTCGGGATGCGTGGCGGTCTTGAGGGGTATTTTGTAGAACACGCCCGCGTTGAGGCGGTAGGTGGGGGTCACCTGGGTGCCGCCGGGTTTGGCATAGAGCGGCAACTCGAAATTGAAATTGAAGGACAGGTCGGGGCTGAGCCAGTAGCTGAGCCCGGGGTTGAGGTAGAGGAAGGTGCCGCCGGTGTTGGGCAGCTCTTTGAAGCGGGCCTCGGCTTCGTCGTTGTTGCGCTGGCGGTCGGTCCAGGCTTTGCGGAAGCGGAGCACCAGGGCGGGGTCGAGGAGCAAATCCCCGATGGCGAGGCGGTCGGCCACGCCGCCCAGGAGCTGGAATTCATCCCCGAAGCGATAGGCAACGGAGCCGCGGTCGAAGTTGTGGTTCTTGCCGCGGCGGGTGTACGTGCTCTGGGCCAGCACACTCATGCTGGGACGGAAGCCGGTCACGTGGGTGAATTGCGCCCAGAGGATGCCGTCCCAGCTGCCGCCGCCCGGCTGGAGGTCGGCCGAGAGGGTGATGCCCTGCTTGAAGGGGACGTTGGAGGTGCGGTCGTCGGCGCCGGTGGGGGCTTTCAGCCCCAGGCCCAGGGTCAGGGTGGTGAGGTTTTGCGGGGTGGCCAGGAGCTTGAATTTGGGTAGCACCACCAAATCGCCGATGCCCTGCGAGTATTCGAAGTCGGTGCTGCGCCGCTCCTGTCGGACGAAGGGCAGGAACACGTCCACGGCCCAGCGGGCGCTGAACGAATACCCGGCCTGCAACATGACGGAATGGGTGCGGCGGCTGCTGCCGGGGTTGCTCTGGCGTTCGGTGCCCTCCTTGAGGGTGTTCAGCTCGTTGAGGTCGTAGGTCAAACTGAAAGCCAGGGTTTGGGCATATTGCATCGGCAGGCCCAGGTTGCTGGAAGTCGGAACGCCGCCCGAGCAGCAGGTTTGGCCGCACAGGCTGCCCGCGGCTGCCAAAAACAGGCTCATCATCAGGGAATAAGGCAAGGCGGCTCGGCTCATGGTTGCGCTGTTTTCTCCAAAATAACGAGCCGAGGAGAAGAATGTGAAGGGCCGCCCCCCGGAATCGGGGGCAACTGTCCCTGGAGGGACAATGACCGCCGCCCCCCTGCTTCTTCCGCTCCTTTTTCAGCCCTTCCCTTCGGGCGAATTCGGGCGGGCCTCCAAGGATTTTGGTAATTTTATGACTATAATTGCCACAAACTCAGAACCAATGAAAGCATACGTGAAGAAAATCGAACGACTGGTCAGCCTCAACCGACTGGAATCTGCCATCGACAACCTGCTTTCCACCATAGGCGACTACGAACCCATAGATGATTTGGCGCGCTCCGCCAGCCGGGATTTGCGCAATTACGTCATCAGCCTCTCCCAGCGCCTTCACGAAGCCGAAGACAACCGCAAGAAGGGGGTCACCACCGAGGCCGACCTGTCGCGCGAACGCCGAACCATCAGCAACCTCCTGCTCGACCTGGTGGCCGACCTGAGCAAATACCCCGACTTCGTGCGCTACCTGAACGACCTGGAAGAGGAGGAAGCCTGGAAACGCGCCACCACCCTCAACACCATACCGGCTTACGAGGAGTACTTCTCCGCATATCCCAACGGCAAATACCGCGAGCAAACCAAGGCTCTGATTGCCGAGCTGGAGGAAATCGAGCGCGCCAAAGCCTTGGAAATCAAAAAGAAAGCCGAAGAGGAAAAGCGTCGCCGCCTGCAGCAGGGAGGTGCTGCCGAAATCCCCGGCACCCCTTCCTATGCCAGCGGTTTCGCAGCGGGAAGCACCCAGGCCGCTCCCCCCGAACCCCAGACCCGCCCCCAAAACCAATACCAGACCCAGCATTTTTCCGGGTCCGGCAGAACCGCCCCCCATGCCGAGGGCGCCGAATTCGAAAACCTCTACGCCATCATCATCTACGTGGCGACGCTTTTCATTCCTCTCGTGGGGTTGGGATTCGGTGCGTACATCCACTTGGCCAAAGTCGACGGGCGCCCCAAATTCAATAAGGCTTCGCGCAGCCGCGGCACCATCATGTTCGTCATCGGGGTCATCATGTTTTTCGTCTATCTGGGGCAGATGGGCGGCTACTGATGAACCGGCGATTCTTCCCCCAATCCTCTCGGCCATGACGCAAGCATCCCTCAAAGAAGCCATCGCTTCCGGGCAACTGGAGCTGGCCCTCGAGCAACTCGGAAAAATCCTCGAGTGGCAGAACAAAGACCTCCAGAACCAATTCTTCCTCCTCAAGGCACAATGGGAAGACCTCGGCAAGCAAAAGCGCCTCGGTTTGCTCGACAGCGCCACCGCCATCCAGCGCAACAACCAAATCACCTTCGGTTTGCTGGAATTGGTGGACCAGTTCACCTACTCCGAGCCGGCCCCTCAAAGCGCACCTGCAGCGACCGGCTCCGAAGGGGATGCCCTGCGCCGGCGCGTGGCGGAAGCCTTGAACTGCCCCCCCGAATCGCTGAATTCCGCAGCCCTCCAGGCGCGCGCATCGGACATCGCTCACCAGCTCAAGCTGTTCGACATCCAGTCGAAAAACCTCCAGTCTGCCGAGGAGGCCGCCGCCAAATGGGGGGAGCTGGCGCCGCCCATCGTCCAGCATCGGCTGGAAGAGGCCCGCAACGAAATCGAGGCCATCAAAGCCCGCCTGCAGGAATTGCTGAGCTGAGCCGCTCCCGCACCCATCCTTCCTCCCTCTTTCCCTCATCGGTTCCCCAAACGCACCCCGAGGTAGAAGTTCGTCCGGGGGGCGGGTTCGAAGAAGCGCCCGCCGAAGGCGTTGATGCGCACGTTGCCCGCATAGCTGCTGCCCGTGAGGTTGTTCAGCCCGCCGAAAAAGGAGAGGTCGAGTTTGCCGGCGCGCAGGGTCGTTCCGGCGCGCAGGTCCAGGCGGGCGAAGGCGTCGGCCGTGGCGGCGTTGGCGTTGTCGGCGTAGGTTTTTCCCGCCCACCGGACCACGGCGCGCAGGAAGCTCCCTTTCCGGGGGGCGAAGTGCAGGAAGGCGCCGCCGAACACCTGCGGAACCCCGGGCAGGAGCTTCCCGGCGAAGTCCCCTTCGGGGGTGGGAAATCGCTCGAAGACGAAGCGCCCATAGGACAGCGCCCATCCGGCAGCGAGCTGGGGGGAAGCGCGCCAATAGCCCGACCACTCGATGCCCCGGCGGGTGGAGCGGCCGGCGTTCTGAAAGAAGGAGCGCCCGGGAAAGTCCGCCGATTCGAAGGGGACGAGCTCGCCTTCGACGCGCGCGAGGAAGAGGCTGAGGTCGGTGCGCAAGTCCTTGCGGGGGTGGAATTTCAGGCCTCCTTCGAGGGTGAGGGCGGTTTGAGGTTGGAGGTGGGGGTTGAAGCCGCCGCTGCCGTCGGGGTTGGCGGAGAGCTCGCTCAGGGCGGGGGTTTCGAAGCTGCGGGCGGCATCGGCGAAGAGGGTCAGGGTGGGGTGGGGGCGGAAGCTGAGGCCGAGCAGGGGGTTGAGCTGGGTGTAGCTGCGGCGGCCCGAGTCGTCGCCGTCGTTGAGGTAGTGGTCGCTGGCCTGGAGGCGGAGGGCATCGAGGCGCAGGCTGGCCAGCAGGGTCCAGCGCGCGCCCCACTGCCATTGCTGCAAGAGGAACAGCGCCCCCGAATGGAAGCGCTCGGTCTGGTCGAAGGCGAGGGGCCCGCGCTGCCCCTCGAGGTTGTCATAGCGGCGGCGGCGGTCGGATTGGCGTTCCAGGCTGAGCCCTCCTTGCAGGTGCAGCCGCAGCCGGGGCTTCAGGGCGAGGTGCTTTTCCAGGGCGCCCTCCAGCCCCGAGAAGCCGCGTCGCAAATCCACCTGGCCGCCGGACTCGAAGGGCAGGCGGTTGTCGAAGTCGCGCAGCAGGTGGAAGGCTTTCAGGTGGAGCTTCAGTCCCGAAGGCAGGCGGTGTTCGAGGCGCAGGCCGGCGCGTCCCTGCCGGACGGCTTCCCCGGCGTCGAACTGGAGGTTGCGGTCGCGTGCCTGGCGGGGGTCGGTGTGCATCTGTTCGGCGGTGAGGGCGCCGGGGTCTTCGGCGCGGGGGCTGTCGGCGAAGTTGAGCGCCAGCATCCAGCGGCTGCGCTGCCGTTCGCCTTGCAGTTTGGCGTTCAGCAGGGTGCTGCGCAGGGCGCTGTGCTCCCGGTAGCCCTCGAGGGCCGTGTGCACGGCGCCGAGTTGCCAGCCGAATGCGGGGCGCCCACCCCCCGCCGAGAGGTGAACCTTGCGCAGGCCGTAGCTCCCTCCCGTCGCTCCCACCGCCCACCGGCTGCCTTCGGGGGGTGGTTCCCGGGTTTGCAGGCTCAGCACCCCTCCTGCGGCGTTGCCGTACAGCCCGGAGGGGGTGCCTTTCAAGACCTCCAGCCGGGAAAGTTCTTCGAGGGGGAGGTTGTCCACCTGCGTTTGCCCGTCGGGGGTGGTTTCGGGGAAGCCGTCGAGCAAGACCTTCACCCCCCGAATGCCGAAGGCGGCCCTACTGCCGAAGCCGCGAATGCTCAGGCGCAGGTCCTGGGCGTAGTTGTCGGGGTTGAGGAAGAACAGCCCCGGAACGAAGAGGAGGTTCTCCGACAAGCTCAGCCCCGCCTCCCCGGGCCAGTGGGTGCTGTCCGCCAGAACGGAGGCACTGAGGGGCAGGAGGCGCTCCAGCTCGCCCATGCGGGCGGCGACCACCTGCACGGATGGCAACTCCAGGGGCAGGGTGTCGAGCGGTTGGGCGGCAAGGAGGTTGGGGAAGCAGCATCCCAGGAAGAGCAGGGTGCGAAAGGCCATGGGTTTTGGAGCAAAGATAGGCGGGGGCGGCCTATCCGGGGGCGGGTTCACTCAGCGCTCCCCCCCATTCGGCGCCAGCTCCAGACCAGCCCGATGACCTTGCTGTAATTGAGCTGCCCTTCCTCGATTCCCTGCGCTTTGAGGTAGGTATCGTAGGCGGCGTCGCGCAGACGGGGGAAGAGGTCGGGGTATTTTTCCATCTCCGCCCAGATGGCTTCGAGGTCGTTTTTCACGCCGGGGGGCACTTGTTCTTCGAAGAAGCGCTGCCACCCTTCGGGGTCGTAGAAGCGGTAGTTGGCGCCGACGTAGCGCCAGTAGGCCAGTTGCCCGGCGTAGCGGGTGCGGGGGTCTTCGGCGCGTCGGCAGGCCAGGTATGCCAGGAAATTGCAGGTGCCCTCGTCGCCGAAGCCGTAGCCGTGTGCCAGTTCGTGGGCCGCCACGAAGGGCAGTTGCAGGGGATGGAGGCCGGCGTCGGCGTGGCCTTCTCCGGTGAAGGGAATGTACACGCCCGCCGTGCTGATGCGCAGCAGGATTCCCCGGGGCTTCAGCATGCGCAGGCGCACCCGCCCCCGCACCGGCAAACCCGCCTTAGCCAGCACGGCGGTCAGATGGCGGCGCATGGTGTCCACCAGGCCGGGCGGCCATTCGGGGGCCAACGCTTCTTCCCCAGCCCCTGGAATCGTCGCCCGAAAGGTGACTAACTCCCCCGTCGAGTGCTCCAGTTCGGCGCGCAAATCCTTCAGGCTCAGTTCTTCGAGCGGGAAGCCCATCAGCCGGTGCACGGGCAGGCGCCCGTAATTGAACCCCCACAGCAACAAGAAGAAGAAAACCACCGCCGAGAAGAAAGACAGCAACCCCTTGCCCATGCGGAGCCAGCGCACCCGCGGCGGCAACCGGTGCCTCCAAAAGCGGTGCGCCTTCCAGAACAGCCAGCCGAGCAGCAAAACGGCCAGCAGGTAAACCATCGGAAACGGGCAGAGGGCCGACAGCCCGTCGAAAAGCAGCCGCACCCCCTGAAACAAGCCCCGGCTGTACACCCACTCGATGGCCGTCGGCGGCAGGAAGGCCCGCAGCAGCACCGCCGACAGCGCCAGCAGCTCCCATCGCCAACGGCGCCAGACCCTGCCCCATCCCGACCCTTGCTTCGGCTCCATAGCCCGCAAAGATTTGCCTTTGTTTCCGGGCGGCAAAAATCCTTTCTGAAATTTCCGAACCGCCGGGGGGCTCCCCGAAAGATTCCCTCGCACCCGCTCCCAGACCCGTAGCCCCCTCATCGGCGGAGCATTTTGCGGGTCTGGCTGCCAAAGGGCGTCTCCACCCGGTAGAGGAAAACTCCGGTTTGGGGGAGCCGTTCGACGGGCAGGGGGAGGCTGGTTTTCCCGGCGGGGAAGGTTCCCCAGGTTTGCCACAGCTCCCGCCCCCGCAAATCGAAGACGGCCACGCGGGCCAGGGCCGCCCGCGGCAAGAGGAATTCGATGCGCGTCTCCTTGCGGAAGGGGTTCGGGCGGTTGGGCAGCAGCTGGAAGGCATTCGGCTCGGCAAGTCCTTCCGGCTCGATGAAGCGCAGCCCGAGCCCTTTTTCCACGCCCCGGCCATCGAAAGAGAGGGCGGCGGTGTACTGCGAACTCAGCTCCAGCGCCTGCCGGAGCGTTCCCGCCTGCAGGCTGTTGAACTCCAGGGCGAACAGGGCCTCCCCTGCGGGCAGACGGCCTCCTTCGGGCAGGTTCCAACTGACGGTGAGCACCCCTTCGTCGAGAAATTGCAGGCCGACGTTCTCCAGTCGGAAGAGGGCCGATTCCTCCAGGCCGGCGAATTCGAGCACGGCGGGGTCGAAATGCAGGGTCATCTGGAAGGCGAGCCAGTCGCTTTCCGCCTCGGGGAAGAAGGGGACGCGCAGGCTTTCCCCGGAAAGGAAACTCCGGTCCGGCACCTGGAGGTAACGGGCGCTGTGGCGGCGTTCCTGAGTTTCGTCGTCGGGTTGGAGGCGGGCGCTGCCGTCGAGGTCGCCGATTTTGACGGCGACGAAGTCGGTGTGGAGGGCGTTGTGTTCGAGTTGGGGCAGGGTGATGGTTTGGGGCGTGGGCAGGGAGAGGGGGTCGTTGGGGTCGGGGAAGCTGAAGTCGGCGGGCAGGAAGCGCCAGGAGACGTTATCGGGGAGGTGCTCGTCGAGCAGGAGGATGGCGCGGCGCAGGGTGAGCAGGTCGGTGACGGTGAGGGTTCCGGAGTGGTTGGCGTCGGCGGCGAGCCGGCGGTAGGGGTCGGGCAGGGGGTGGGTGCCGAGCAGGTGGCGGTTCAGCAAGACGAGGTCGTAGGTGGTCACGCCGTTGAGGGGGTCGTCGTTTTTGAGGGGGCGGAGCGTGTAGTCCTGCCCGGGGGGCAGCGAATCGAAGCGGAAGACGCCACCGACTGCGGACAGGGTTTCGCCGAGCCCTTCGAGTTCGATGCGGGCGCCGCTCAGGCCTTCGCCGTCGGGGGTGCGCAGGCTGCCGCCGATGGCGATGAGCGGTTGTTGGCAGGGGTGGTCGTCGTCGAAGACCTGGACGCTGAAATCGCAGAAGGCCGGGTTGCCGGCTTCGTCGTGCACCCAGAGGGTGAGGGGTCGGCCCCCGAGGTCGGCGCAGGAGAAGCTCAGACTGGTGAGCTGGCCGCCGGGGTCGAAGGAAAAGTGGAGGTTTTGGGGGTCGGTGCAGTTGTCATCCGCCAGGGCGACCTCCTCGGCGAGGAGGGTAGCCTGCCCCGTGGAATCGAGTTGCAGGAGGACGGCGGCGGGGCAGTCCAGCGTCGGGGGTTTGCAATCGCGGATGGTGAACAGGAAGCTGCACTGGCTCTGATTGCCGCAGGGGTCGGTGGCGGTGTAGGTGATGCGGTGTTCGCCGACGGGGTAGGCGTTTTGGGTGTTTTGCCCGTTGCCGCTGAAGGCGGGCCCCGCATCGGGATGGCCGTCGTTGAAGGCGTCCACGGTCCAGTGGAGGCTCAGGTCTTCGGGGGCGGCGCAATCGTCGCTGAGGGCGACGCTGAGGTCGAGGATGAGGGGCAGGCAGTCGGGTTTGAAGTTGCAGAATTCGCGGTCGCTGCAATCGGCGAACTGGGGGGCTTGCCCGTCGAGCAGGTCAATGCGCTGGGTCCAATGCCAGATGCCGGGGGAGAGGCTGTCGGCGGGGTTCCAGACACAGGAATCCACCACCGTCCATCGGCGCAAGACGAAGGGGCAGCCGCTGGAGTCGAACAGGGGGCCGCTGTCCTGGAAGTGCATGCCCGGGCGGCTGCAGGCATTGGGCGGCTGCAGCAGGGGGGCGGGTGCGGCGTCGGGGGGCAGGGGCGGGCTGCAAGCCGCCACTTCCGCATCGGGCGGCCATTGGATATGGGCCTCGGAGAAGGGTTCGTCGTTTTCCAGGGTTATTCGCTGGAGGCAGGTGACGCGGTTGCCGGCGGGGGTGCGCACCTCCCAAACCCGCAGCACCGTTCCCACACCGCACTCCAGGTCGAGGGAGTCCTCGAAACTCACCTCCAGGTCGCTCAGCGCACAAGGGTTGGACACGTAGCCGTCCTGGGGTCCGGCGACAGCGGAGTCCAGCACCACGCGGCCGGTGCGGTCCAGGTTCTGGGGGTCTTCCCCGCAAGAGAGGGTGAGGTCCGGCGGGCACACTACCTCGAAGGCGCCTCCGTCGGGGATGATTTCCACGGTCAGCAGGCAGCTGTTCGTGTTGCCTGCGCAATCGCGGACGATGAGCTCCAAAAGGTTTTCACCCGCCAGGTGGCAATCGAAGTGCACGGAATCGGCAGGGGGCAGGCCGCTGCCCAGGATGCGTGCCGAGAAGCCCTCCAGGCAGCAGTTGTCGTGGCTGCCGTCGTCGAACAGGGTGGCCGGCACGCTCAGCATCCCCGAGGGGGGGAGGGGGAGCAGGGTGTGGGCATCGCACACGGGAACGGGAGGCACCGCGTCCACGACGGTGACCTTCAGGTTGCGGGCGGTGCTGTTCCCGCAGGCATCCGTGACCCGGTAGGTGAGGGTGTGCTCGCCCGGCTCCAGACCCGGCGCCGGCACCGTTCCGCCGTTGCCGCCGATGACGCCGACGGGGGTGTGGATGCTCACCGTTGCCGCCGAGCAGTCCTCGAAGCTGACGGGGGGCAGGGTGGGGGTGGCTCGGCAGGTGCCTGCGTCCACCGAGACGGTCAGGTCGGCGGGGGCTTCGAATTCCGGGGGGGTGCTGTCGTTCAGGTCCAGAAACTGGATGCAGCGCCAGGGGTTGCCGGGCCCGACGGGCAAACACCAGTCGAGCACCGACCAGGTGCGCGCGATGCGCAGGCCCGCCCCGCAATGGGCGAGGGTGTCGTCGCTGAACTGCACGCTCAGACCGCAGGCATCCGCCACTTCGGGGCTCAACGAGAGCGGCCCTTCGGGCAGGTCGAAGAAGGGGTAGCCTGCAAGGGGCGGGGCGAAGGGGTCGGGCGCCTCTCCGCATTCCGCAACGAACTTGGGCGGGCACTGGGGCGGCTGGGGGCCCAGCCCCAAACGGCGCACCCCCACCACCTGCAGACAGGTGGCACTCAGACCGCCCGCATCCACCGCCGTCCATCGGCGATGCAACACCGCCGACCAGCCGGAAGCGCAATCCCCCGGAAACCACTCGTCTTCGTAAGTCCATTCCACCGCACTGCAATCGCTCACCTCGGGCACCGGAACATCGCCTCCTTCGCTTTCGGGCAAGGGGTTCTGGAAGCAATACAGGAGCACGGTGTCGCAGCCGCTGAGCCGGGGCAGGGATTTGTCCTCCACGCGGCCCACGCCCCAACAGCTTTCCCCGCTTTCCAGGTGCCGAACGATGATGCGCACGGTGGAGTCGATGAGCGAGGCGTCCAGCAGGTTGGTTCCGCGGCCCTCGATTTCCACCTCGAAGTGGTCGAAGCAGCCGTATTCGCCCTCCAGCAGCATGTCGGGGGTGAGGGCCAGCTCGCAGCTCGGGCCCAGGGAAATGTTCACCGTGTCGTTGCAGACCAAGCCGGCGCTGGGCGGTTCGAATTCCTCGACGGTGACGGTGAAGGAGCAGGTGTCGCGGTTCCAGCCGTCGAAGACTTCGAACAGCAGCTCGGTGCTGCCCAGCGGGAAAAAGCTCCCGGAGCCCAGCCCCGTGCCGTCCACCTGCCGGATTTGGGGGGCGGGGCAATTGTCTTCGGCCTCCACGGCAAAGCTGACCACCGCCCCGCAATCACCGGGAAGAGCCTCGGCGAGGATGTCGTCGGGGCAAATTGCCTGAGGGAGGAGGGTGTCGTAGAGGACGAGGACGAGGGTGCAGGAATCCCGATACCCCAGGGCATCGGTTACGGTGAGCACCACCTCGGAGGTGCCCAGGTCTTCGCAGCCGAAGAAGGATTGGGAAAGCTCCCGCCCGGTGAGGTAGCAATAGGGGGCGTCGCTGCCGGCGTCCACGTCATCGAGGGTGAGCGCCTGGAAATTGCCCGGCTGGAGCAGGGGCAGGAACAGGGTGTCGCGGCAACGGGCGGTGGGTTTGGGGTGCTCGGCCAAATCGCTCAACTGGATGCCCGCCCCGCTGTCCATGCTCAGGTCGGAATCGCCCAGCACGTAGAGGATGCCGCCGTTGATGACGCTGCCGCCCGGCCCTTCGAGGTACGTGCTTCCGTCGTGGGCTTCGAAGGTGGCGCAGGGGTGAATCAGAAGGAGCCCTTCGTTGAGGAAGGTTCCGAACAGGCGGGCGGTGCCGGGCTCGCGGATGTTGAGGGTTCCAAAGTTGAGCAGGCTGTCGGGCAGGTCCAGTCGGTAGCCCTGGAGGAAGACGTCCAGGTCGCCGTGGTTTTCCACCCGGAAATCGAGGTTGAGGTCGGCGCTGAGGACGAGGTCGGGGCTGCCGGCAGGGATGTCGGCCGGGTTCCCGGGGGCGGGCAAGCCGTTGCTCCAGTTGGCCGGGTTGAACCAGTCGTTGTCCACGGCACCGGTCCAGGTGGTTTGGGCGCCGAGGGCCAGGGGCAGCAAGGCCGGCAAAAGCAAACGAATGAGGGGAAGGACCTTCAGGGGCATGGGGGCGGTTTTGGTTGAAAGCATGCACTTCGCAACACGACCGGCCCGGGCAACCCCTGGAAGATTCGGGCGGAGGGGCGTGGCGGGTTGGAGGGTATGGGGCGGAAGGTCAGCCCCGAACCCGCACCTCACTCCGCAAACCCGCGACCCCATCGGGGGGCGGGCCTTTTCCGGAAGGGCGGTCGTTGTCAGGCAGGAAATGAAAGAGGCAGGCGCTCCAGCAGAGGGAGCTCATGGGAGGGGAAGAGCAAAATTGAGGCCGAATCGCGGGGGCGTTCGGGGCCGGGCCGGTGGGCGGCAGGCGGTTCAGGGTTTGCGGGCTTCCTTGGCCAGGGCGTCCATGTCGCGGATGAGGAGGCGCCGGCGGTTGAAGGTGAGGATGTTTTTGTTGCGCAATTCGTTGAGCACGGTGGTCACCGTTTGGCGGGAGGTGGCGGTGAGGTTGGCGATTTCCTGGTGGGTCATGAACTTGCGCACGAGCATTTCGTAACCCACGCGCTGGCCTTTCTTCTGCCCGAGCTGGTGGAGGAATTCGATGATGCGGGTGCGGGAGTCCTTGAAAACGAGAGCTTCGAGGCGCTGTTCCATTTCGAGCATCCGGCTGCCCATGATGCGCATCAGGAAGAGGCTCAGGGCGCTGTGGTCCTTCATCAGGGCGCGCATTTCCTCCACCGTACACACGCAGGCGATGGAATCCTCCATGGCGACGGCGAAGTCGCGGCGGTTCTTCTCGCCCACCAGGGCCAATTCCCCGAACACTTCGCCCTTGCCCAGAATGGCTTTGGTGATTTCCTTGCCGCTGTCGCTGTAGGTGCCGATTTTGACCCGCCCCTCGACGAGGAAGAAAATCTTGTCGGCCATCTCGTCGGGCAGGTAGATGTACTCCCCTTTCTTGAAGGTCTTGTGCGGCAAGACGGGCCGGGCGGCTTCCATCTTCTTGGGGCAGAAAATGCCCGTCACGTCGATGTTTTCCAAAAACCAAAAGGACTGGTTGTTCATAGTCGGTGGATTTTCTGATGCAGCCCCTCCGCGAAGTCCGAGGGTGGCAGGGGGCAAAGCTCAAAAGTAACATCCCTGCTCAGGGGGGGTTGAGCCTGCGAAAAACTTGTCAATCCAACTGTCCTGAGCCCAACAATTTTAAGGGTTCGTTAAGGAAGAAAAAAGCAGGCAGCCCCCGCAACCGCCGGTGCAGGGGCTGCTGCTGAACGCCGGGCGACGGATAACGGCGGGCGCGTCGGCTGCCAACCAAATGCCGGAAAACGGCCCCGCCGACCCCATTCCAGGGGGGAGGCACTCGCCAAATTGCCTTAACTTGGCAGCACCGAATCAAACCAAGGAAAATTTTTGCCACATGAAATCCTCGACGCTCCTCAGTGTGCTGCTGCTGGCAGCCGCTCCTCTCTTCTCCCAGAACGCCCTCACCGGTACCTGGCTCCAACAAGGCCTCGACGCCGAGGGCAATCCCAACCGCACCGTCCTGCAAATCCTCCCCGATGGCAGCTTCCAACTGGACCTGAACCAGGACGGCACCTTCGACATTCAGGGCCGATACGAAATCGATGGCAACCAGGTGACCATCTGGCACGTGGGCCCCGATGCAACTTGCCCCGCCGAACAAAAGGGGCTCTATCGCTACAGCCTCGACGGAGAATACCTCTCCATGACCCGTATCTCCGACCCCTGCCCCGAACGCGGCGGCCCCAGAGGCATGATGGGCTTCAAAAGGATGTGAAGGGTTTCGTGAGTGGAGGGTTTGGAAGTTTAAAGTGGAGAGTGGAGAGTGGAGAGTTTCGAGTTGGGAGTGGGTTGGAGGTTGGAGGTTGGCGGGGGTGTGGCAGGGGGCGGTTTGAGGTTTGAGGTTCTCCGAGAGGGGTTATCCATTGTCCGAACAAGTACGTGAACCATGACGCAGCGGTTGACCGATTTTCAGCGTGCCATTTTGCAGGGCATACCCGATGAATTGCCCCCTCCCAAGCCCTACGACCCGGAGGTCAGTCATGCACCCAAGCGGGTCATCGAGGGGGTGTTGAGCGAAAAGGAGAAGCGCCTCGCCGTGCGCAATGCCTTGCGCTATTTCCACCCGCGGCACCATGCCGTTCTGGCTCCCGAATTCGCCGAAGAGCTCGAGCGCTACGGCCGCATCTACATGTATCGTTTCCGGCCGGACTATCCCATGCACGCGCGGCCCATCACGGCATACCCGGCGCGCTGCCGGCAGGCGGCCGCCATCATGCTCATGATTCAAAACAACCTGGACCCCAAGGTGGCCAAGCACCCCCATGAGCTCATCACCTATGGCGGCAACGGCGCCGTGTTCCAAAACTGGGCCCAGTACCTGCTGACGATGCAATACCTGGCCACCATGACCGAAGAGCAGACCCTGGTGCTCTATTCCGGGCATCCGCTGGGGCTGTTCCCCAGCCACCCCGATGCACCCCGCGTGGTGGTCACCAACGGCATGATGGTGCCCAACTATTCCAAAAAAGAAGACTGGAACCGCTTCACTGCCCTGGGGGTCACGCAATACGGGCAAATGACCGCCGGCTCCTTCATGTACATCGGCCCGCAGGGCATCGTTCACGGCACGACCATCACCCTGCTGAACGCCGGCCGGCGCCTGAGCCCGGGCTCGGACAGCCTGCACGGCAAGGTCTTCGTCACCTCCGGCCTGGGCGGCATGTCGGGCGCACAGGCCCGGGCGGCGGTCATCACCGGGGCGGTGGGCCTCATCGCGGAAGTGGACCCGCAGGCCATCCGCCAGCGCATCACCGACGGCTACATCCAGCGGGAAAACGTCTTCACCGAGCTGGACGAGCTGCTCTCCAGGCTGGAAGAATGCCGCCGCACCCAAACCCCCACCGCCCTCATCTACCACGGCAACATCGTGGACCTGTGGGAAAAACTCGTCCAGGAAGACATCCCCGTGGAGCTGGGCTCCGACCAAACCAGCCTCCACAACATCGACGACCTGGGGTACTGCCCCGTGGGCTATACCTTCGAGCAAGCCAAGGAACTCCTCGCCCGCGACCCCAAAGCTTTCCGCGAAGCCGTGCGCCAATCCCTTTTGCGTCACGTGAACGCCGTCAATGCCATGGCCGCCCGGGGCATGTACTTCTGGGACTACGGCAATGCCTTCCTGCTCGAAGCCGGCAAAGCCGGTGCCGACATCTTCCGCAACCCCGAAGAGGGCACCTACCGCTACCCTTCCTACGTCGAGGACATCATGGGCCCCATGTGCTTCGACTATGGCTTCGGACCTTTCCGCTGGGTCTGCACTTCCGGGAAAAAAGAAGACCTCGACCGCACCGATGCCATCGCCGCCCGCATCCTTCGCGAACTGCTCGCCCGCGCTCCCGAAAGCATCCAGGGGCAGCTGCGCGACAACCTCCTCTGGATCGAAAACGCCGACCGCAACATCCCCGTCGTCGGCAGCCTGGCCCGCATCCTCTACGCCGATGCCGAAGGCCGCATCGCCATCGCAGCCGCCTTCAACGAAGCCCTCCGCAAAGGCGAGTTGCACGGGCCCATCGTCCTGGGGCGCGACCACCACGACGTCAGCGGCACCGACTCCCCCTTCCGCGAAACGGCCAACATCTACGACGGCTCCCGCTTCACCGCCGACATGGCCGTGCACAACGTCATCGGCGACGCCTTCCGCGGCGCCACCTGGGTCAGCCTCCACAACGGCGGGGGCGTGGGTTGGGGCGAAGCCATCAACGGAGGCTTCGGCCTGGTGCTCGACGGCAGCGAAGCCGCCGACCGCCGCCTGCGCGCCATGCTCTTCTGGGATGTGAACAACGGCATCGCCCGCCGAAGCTGGGCCCGAAACCCCGGAGCCCTGGACACCGCCCGCCGCGCCATGCAGCAGACCCCCGAACTCCAGATCACCCTCCCGCACCTGGCCGATGAAGACCTGATCGAACGTGCTTTCCAAAACCTCGGCAAACAGACGAAAAAGTGAAGGAGGGTGCGATTCCCGAAACCCACAGCCTTTCCTGTAAAATCGTAAAACTGTAAAACTGTAAAATCGTGGCGCGTGACGGCGTGACGCGTAACGGGAAGGGTGTGGGGAGAGAGGGTGGGCAAGACATAGAAACAAATGGAGATATATGGAGACAGGTGGAGATAAAAGTGTCGGCGTGACTCCCAGTCACGCCGACACTGGGTCGAAGAGGTTTCAGGGTTTCAAGGTCTCAGGGTCTCAAGGTTTCACGGTTTCGAGGTTTCACGGTTTCGAGGGTGCACAATGGGTGTACGATGGGCAAGACATCGAAACAAATTGAAATACATGGAGACAAATTGAAATATTT
>CAZBYX010000053.1:1609-16469 GCA_964496055.1 uncultured Saprospiraceae bacterium | reverse complement strand
CTCCCCCACCCAACCCACAACCCACAACTCACAACGAGCCACGAGCCACGAGCCACGAGCCACGAGCCACAAACAACGCCCCCCCATCCAATCTTCGGATCCTCGCATCCTCAAAGAGCCCGCCTCCGCGGGCGGCTTCCTCAGCTTGCACAGCAACTGAGCTTGCTCACGTCTTTGCCGAAGGTGATGGCCGCCAGCTTGATGCCCTCGGAAAGGGTGAGGTAGGGGTGGAAACCCTCGGCCAATTCTTTGACGGGGATGCCGTAGCGGATGGCGAGGCTCAGCTCCATGACGAGCTCGCCCCCTTCCGGAGCGACGATGCGGGCGCCGAGCAGGCGGTCCGTTTCCGGGTTACGAATGAGCTTGATGAAGCCCCGGGTGTCGTTGGCGGCAAGGGCGCGAGGCACTTCCTTTAGGGGGAGCCTGGTCACTTCGAAGGGCAGGTCTTGGGCTTCGGCCTGGGCTTCGTCGAGGCCCACGCCGGCCACCTGTGGGTCGGTGAAGACCACCCAGGGCAGCGCCGAATAGTCCGCCCGGCGGTCCGAGTCGGTGAAGGCATTTTCGACGGCGAGGCGGCCTTCGTAGGCGGCGGTATAGACGTAGGCGGGGGTGTCGGCCACGTCGCCGGCGGCGAAGACGTGGGGCAGGCTGGTCTGCATGCGGTCGTTCACGCGGATGTGGCCCCGCTCGTCCAGTTGGACTCCGATTTTGTCCAGTCCGAGGCGCCGGGTGTTGGCGCGGATGCCCGTGGCTACGACGACGGCACCCGGCTCCTCCAGGGTGGTGGTGCTGCCGTCGGGGCGGCGGCAGGTGATGTGAACCACTCCGTTTCGGCGCTCGAACCGCTGAGCCCGGAAGTTGGGCAAGACTTCGATGCCTTCGCTGCGCAGATGCCGCTCCAGTTCTTCGCTGATGTCTGGCGTCTGGCTGCGCAACACCCGGTCGGTGAATTCGATGAGGCGCACCCGCGTACCGAAACGACGATAGGCCATGGCGATTTCCAGCCCGATGTAGCCCGCTCCCAGGATGGTCATGCTTTCGGGCAATTCCTCCTGCTCGAAGAGGGTGGCATTCGTCAAGTAGCCCACCCCTTCCAGCCCCTCGATTTGGGGGACGTTCGTGCGCGCGCCCGTGGCAATGAGAAACTTGAGCCCCCGATAGCGGTCGGTACCGTTGACGAGAATGGTCTTTTCGTCCTCGAATTCGGCCCAGCCCTCCACCATCGTCAGGCCCTGAAAGTCGCGCACTACGTCGAGGTATTTCTTCTGGCGAAGCTCTTCCACCAGGGCCCGCTTCCCTTCGATGAGCTTTCGGAAGTCGAGCTCAGCCCCCTTCGGTTGGATGGCCGGGAAAGGGGAATGAGCGGCGCGGTGCAGGGTTTCCGCCGCCCGGATGAGGTGTTTGGATGGCACGCAGCCCACATTGACGCAGGTGCCGCCCGTGGGCAAGCCGCCGTTGACCATCAGAACGCTCAATCCCAGCTCCTCGGCGCGGATGGCCGCCGAAAAAGCCGCCGACCCGCCCCCGATGATGACTAGGTCGAAACGCGGGACGTCCCCGCCCTCCTTGCCCAGCTCCCCCACCACTTTGTAATTCCCCTGCTCGATGGTCCGAACGATGTCTTCGCGGCTTACCAGGGTGGGGTCGTAGCGGAAGGAACCTTTCCCCTCGGGATAGGATACCCGACGGCTCACGATACCTTTCATCCCCTCGAATCGCCGTTCGATACCGCGCGCGCAATGCTCACAGGTCATGCCGCTGATCTGGAGCTCCAACTGTTCCAGTGGCTGCTCCTTTTTGGTTTTGCCAAACAATTTCTCCAACATGAGTGGGTATTGGTTTTGATGGAAGAAAGGGCGCCCTTGCACCCGAAAGTGAATCATCTCCTGAGCAGGGGAGGGGCCGACGGGAAGAGCCTCTCACTTTTGCTCTTTCCCTTGCTCTAAAAGTTCTGCCTTGTAACCTGCTTCCTCGATGGCCGCGATGATGGCTTTTTCATCCACTTTCCCCGGAACGAAGGTCACGAATGCCACATCCCCCGGATATTGCACATCCTCGCCCAGGACCCCGTCGAGCTTCTTTAGTGCATTGGAGATGTGGTTGGCACATCCGGCACAGGTCATGCCCGTGACTTTGAGCTTGATGGTTTTGGTCTCCACCTGTTGAGGGCTTGGCGCCGTCTGCTGCGCTTGCAGGTTCTGCAGCAGTCCGCCGACAAGCAGGAACACGAACAACAAGAGATAGCCTTTCATATCGCTTTGGATTTTAAAATGGAAAAAAGGTGCCCCCGGATGCCAGGGGGCTGCAGCCAATGGCCTTTCTACTCCCCTTCGGCTTGTTCGCCGACCGGTTCATAATGGGTCACCTTGTAGCCGGTCTCGTCGATGGCGGCTTTGATGGCTTCGGGGGAGGTTTTGGTGCGGTCGAAGCGCACCTCGGCACTGCCATCTTTGTAACTGGCCTGCACCTCCACGATGCCGGGCAGTTCGTTCACGGCGTGCTTGACGTGCGCCTCACAACCCGTGCAGGTCATGCCCTGAATGTCGAAATGGACGGTTTCGAGGTCGGCTTCCCGCACGACGGTCACCTTGGGGCTGTTGTCCGGGAAAAAGATGTCGGCATAGTGGGGAAAAGCCAGCATCAAAGCCGCGAAAACGGTCACGATGCCCAGGAAAGATTTGCTGTGCCAGAAGGAGACCTTTCCGTCTTCCTCACATTCGCAGTCGATGTCGGTCGGTTGGGGCTTCAGCTTTTGGTACCAGGCAAAGCCCAACACCAGCACCGTCAATCCGATGAGGTAGGGTCGGAAGGGCTCCAGCCAGGAAAAACTGGCCGCCAAACCGCTCGTACCGGCAACCAGCGCCAAAACGGGCGTGATGCAGCACAGGGAGGCAGCCACCGCTGTCAACAAGCCTGCTCCAATCCATTTTCCAGAAGAATCCGCTTTCATCTTTCTTCGATTTTTATTGGAAGATTCAATCAATGGGCCGGCTCGGGCACCATTTTAAGGTATTGCTTAAATAATCCGGCCAAAAAAAATCCATCCGTCCTCATTCCCCGAATACGGGAACCCGCAGTTCGAACACATCTGCCACCAGGGCGCGGTGCCGTTTGCACAGGCGGTAGTACAGCGTGGTGCCCTCGCGTTCCACTTCCACCAAGCCGCCTTCGCGAAGTTTCTTCAGGTGCTGGGAAACGGCGGGGATGCTCATGCCCAGGATTTCGCTCAAATCGCACACGCACAGGCGCCCTTCTTCCCACAGCAACCGCAAAACGCTGAGGCGCACGGGGTTGGCAGCCAGACGCAACACCGCCGCCATGCGTTCGGTATCCTCCCTCCACTCCCCCACCCGCGCCCGGCAACGGGCGATTTGCTCTTCATCGCGGCATTGCCGCACACAGCGATTCGGGTCCGTGCTTTTCATGGGGCAAAGGTAGGTGCTCTCCTTTATTTAAGCAAGTGATTAAATAGTCTGAATCGAGACGTTTCTTTTTTTGAGGGGGAGCTCCACCCCACAATTGTGGACAAAAAAAAAAGCGACTCCCTTCAGGAAGCCGCTTCAATTCCCCAATATGGTATCCCGAAAATTATGGCAGTTTTTGGAAATGGAGCTCCTCGAGGTGGGTGTCGTTGTCGTCGCGGAGTTTGATCAGGGTATCGGACTGCTCGAGGATGAGCCAGTCGTCGTTCAGTTCATCGAGAGGCTGGAAGCCGGTGATGTCGATGATGAGCTTTTGGCTCGAAGGGTTGACGGTCCAGGTTCCCTGGCGGGTTTCCGAGAGACTGATGGCTCGAAAGACCCCGGTGTCCTGGAACTGGAAAACCCAGCCGTTGAATTTGTGGGTTTCGTCTTTGTCCTTGTCCCAGAAGTAGGTGATGTGCCATCCATCCCCCTGGATGAGCACCTGAGTGAGGTCATCGGGGTTGAAATCGTCGCTTTGTTCGCAACCCCAGCTGATGACCAGAAAAGGCAATACCAGCCAGACAATCCAGAACCTCTTCATCATAATGGCAAGTTTTAGTTGAAGCGCTTGAAAAAAGGACTTCCGAAACGCAGGGTTTCGGAAGCCGCTTGTATAATCCCATCTCTAATTGTTCGGGTAAGGATTACAAGCCGCTTTCTGAAATGCAGGAAAAAAAGCTAACTCGAGGGGTAGTGTCCAGAAAGGGCTTTAGGCTGAGGGGAGTGCGTGTTTGTTCCTTGTTTCGCAATTCAAAGATGCGGCAAGTGCCCTTAGGGTTCAAGCCCATCCCCCCAAACGGGAAAATTGAGCCCCTGAATCGGACAAAAAAAGAAGGGCGGCGACCTTTGTCACCACCCTTCCGGGTAATTATCTGAACGAGATTACTTTTTCAACAGGGTTTTCACCTTTCCGGCTCCGTCTTCGTTTTGCAGCAACAGGAAGTAGGTTCCTGCGGGCAAATCGCTCAAGCCCTGGAATTCCAGGGTGGATTCGCCTGTGAAGGAGAAAGCACGCGCCAGGGAACGAACGGGGCGTCCCTGGGCGTCGAGGAGCGAGATATCGAGTTTCAGGGGTTGCTCGGATTGCAAATCGAGGAGGAAGCCATCGTGGAAGGGGTTGGGGGAGAGGGTGAGGGAGGTGAGGACGTGGAGTTCGCGCAGGGCGGTGGGGAACATGATGTCCGTGAAGGTGGTGTTGTGGTCGAAGTCGAGGGTTTCGTCGCCTTCGTCGTCGGTGAGGGGGAGGCGCCAGGCGTGGTCGGTGGGGGGTGCATCGTAGGTGCCGTTTTGGTTCAGGTCGGCGTAGAAGTCCACGTTGTAGGAGCTGCCGACCTGGAGGCCGGGCACACAGACGATGAAGTGGGGTTTCAGGATGGCGGGCATGCTGAAGCGGGCGATTTCGTCGTCGCCGGGGTCGGTTTCCACCAGGCGCAATTCGAATTTCTGGCCCACGTGGGGGTTCATATCGTTCAGATTGAGGGTCAGCAGGTATTCCCACTCGATGTCGGTGAAGGTGGTGTTGTGGGAGAAATCGAGGCTGGCGTCTCCGGGCGGGCGGTCTTTGAGGTCCAGGCGCCAGGCGTGGTCCATGGGCGGGGCATTGTAGAGGCCGTTTTGGTTCAGGTCGGCGTAGAAGTCCACCTTGTACTCTTTGCCGTCCTGGATGCCGGGGATTTCCACCGCCAGGTCGGCTACGTCAATCATGCGCTTGATGCGGCCGATTTCGCGTTCGGAGCCGTTTTCGAGCACGCGCAGCTCGAGCATCTGCCCCACGTGGGGCACCATGTCCGTGAGGTTGACCGTCAGCAGGTTGGTCCAACCCACATCGGTGAAGTTGGTGCCGTGCACGAAGGTGATGGTGGCATCGCCGGCGACGTCATCGAGGGTTTCGCGCCAGACGTGGTCGGTGGGCGGGGCGTCGTACAGGCCGTTCTGGTTCAGGTCGGCGAAGAACTCCACCAGATAGGAATGCCCGAGCTCGAGGAAGGGCAATTCGACGGTGAACTCCGGCCCCGGGATGCTGGCCACGTACACCCTTCCGACCTCCTTGCCCACTCGGGTCACACTGCGCACCCGCACGCCGAGCATCTGCCCCACGTGGGGGTTCATGTCCTGGAAGTCGAGGGTGAGCAGGTAGCGCCAGTCAATGTCGGTGAAGGTGGTGTTGTGCTGGAAGTTGACCATGTTGTTTCCGGCTTGCAGGTTGTCGGCGCTGAGGCGCCAGGCGTGGTCGGCGGGGGGTGCGTCGTACACCCCGTTCTGGTTCAGGTCGGCGTAGAAGTCCACGAAATAGCTGCCCCCGACCTCCCCTTCGAGGTTGACGGAAAAGACGGCATCGGGGATGGCGGCCATGGAAGTGCGGTCCACTTCCTTGAGGGTGCGTTTGTCGATGAGGCGGGCCTCGAATTTCTGGCCCAGGTGCGGGGTCATGTCGGTCAGGTTGAGCATGACCGTTTGGGCGGGCAGCACCCCGGCGAAGGCCAGGAGCGCCAGGAAGGTCAGTGCTTTCAGATGGGTACAATTTTCCGTTTTCATGGTGTCTGATTTTGGTGAAGAGTAGGTTACGGGGATTCCAATGAGTTTTCGGTGGCAGTTTGGGTGAGGGACGCTGGTTGGATTGAACAACCGAGTGAACGGAAAACCGACGGATGCAACCGCGGGCTGCTTCCAAACCCCTGCCTCCAACCCGCACCGCGGTTTGCCGATTGGTCCAGGGTGTGTTTTCCACCCACTGCCGGCATCCACGTGCGGTTCCCCGCGCTCAGTCGTTTTTGGCGCCGCGATTCAGCCAGGCGGCGATTTTGGCCAGCTCGCAGTCGGGCAGGGGGGGCTTGCCGAAGGGCATGGGCACGAAGCCGGGTTCGCGGAAGACGGCGCCGCGGAAGCGCCCCTCGTCCACTTTTTGCTTCACTTCGGCGTAGGATTCCAGGGTGAAGCCGCTGGTGGGGTTGTCCCCGTTGTGGCAGCCGGTGAAGCAATTGGCCTGGATGATGGGGAAGATGTCGGCCGAAAAGCGCACGACGGTGGTGTCGCAGGGGGTTTGGGTCGTGTCGTCGGGTGGGGGTTCATCGTCGGGCATTTCCATGAGGGAGTCGTGCTTGCAGGCCTGCAGGGCCAGCAGCATGAGGAATACCAGGAACAGGACAGAACGAACAGGCATCTTCCGGATGGGTTTTTGGCGGGGCTTCATTGCCCCTGGTGAAAGTTGAAGCGCAGATTCAGACCGATGTTGTCGAGGCGCACGCGCCCGTGCCCGACGCCCGCCAGAGGCACCTGCACGAAGGGCGCCCATTGCAGGGACTGCTTCCCGCCGAACAGGACTTGCTGGTAGCCCAGGCTGAACTGCCCGATGCCGAACCAGTGGCGGTTTTCGTTGCGCCCCTGCCACATGCGCACCAGGTCGGGGTCGGTCTCGTCGTAGAAATAGTAGTAGCGCTCGCGCAGCATGAGGTAGGAGACCAGCCCCCCTTCCGCGAACCAGCCGCTGCGGACATACCCCTTCGGGTACCAGCCCAGGGTGACGGGCACCTCCAGCACGGTGCACTTGCCCAGGGACTCCCGCGGTGCAATCTTGCGCGTCCAGAAGCCCTTCGGGGGGCTGTACTCCCCGCGTCCGGCGGTGTATTCGATGCGGGACAAGAGCGCCCCGAGCCCGAAGCTCAGGCGCCCCCCGTACTGGTATTGCACCTGCACCCCTCCTTTCCAGCCCATCCCTCCGAAATCGGAGAAGCGGGTGGCCGTCCAGGTGGTGCCCAGGGCCAGTGCGAACACCAGCCGATTGGGCGGACTGCCTTCCCGACCGATGCTCCCGGAAGGGATGCCCCGCTCGGCGTACCGGACGGTCGGCGCCTCCCTTGCCACCTGCAGGACGGCCCACAGAGGAGGCAGTGGATCGGGCAGGGGGCCGCTTCCTACGCCCCGGACGCCCTCCTGCTGTTCGGGAGGATGATGCTCCCCGGCTGGAGGAGCAGGCGACGGGGGAATGGACGGAGCAGCGGCGGCGCGTGGAGCCGAAAGATGATTTTCGGGGGCGGTTCCGGCGAATCCGGCCTTCCGCTCTGAGGGGAGTGCGGCGGCTGCCCCCTCGAATGCAGGAGCAGAGCCCTCGGCCGTGCGTTCATGGGACGGCGGCGGGGGGGGAGGGAGGTTGGGGTTCGAGGGTTCCTCCTGGCCTTGGGGAAGAAGGGCAGGCTGCTCGGCCACCGGGGGAGCGGTGTTCGAGGACCGCTCGCGCAAGCCCAGACACAGCAAGGTGCCCAGCAGGAGCAGGCCCAACAGCCCCCCCAGCCACCAGAACAGGATGCGGCGCCGGCGCTCCCGCTCGAGCAGCCGCTCCATGTCCGCCCAGGCGGCGGGGTCGTACTCGAAGTCGTATTGCTCCGAGCCCCGCCGAAACAGGTCATCCAGCTTTTTTCCCGACAGGTCAGGCATAACGCGAATCCAGGGTTTGAAGAATGAGTTCCCGCAGCTTGGCCCGGGCCTTCGACAGGTTCGACTTCGAGGTGCCCACGCTGATGCCCAGCTCGCGGGCGATTTCCTCGTGGGTGTAGCCATCGATGACGTACATGTTGAAGACGGTGCGATAGGCCAGGGACAGGGACTGCACCATGGCGATCAGCTCCTGGTAGGCGATGCGACTCAGGATGCCGTCCGTGGCTTGACTTTCGTGTGCTTCTTCCATTTGCACTTCGGGTTTGAATTTCTTTCGGCGGCGCAGGTAGTTCAGGGCAGCGTTGACCAGCACTTTTCGCAGCCAGGGCTTGAAGGGGCGCTCGGGGTCGTATTTTTTGATGTTTTTGAAGACGCGCAAAAACCCCTCGTTGAGCATTTCGCGGGCTTCGCGCTCGCTGTCGGCGTAGCGGATGCACACGCTCATACCGTAGGCATAGAATTGCCGGTAGAGCTGGTGCTGGCTCTTTCGATCCCATCGGGTGCAGCCCTCGAGGATGGTTTTCAGTTCCGCGTCCGGCTTATCCATGCGTCGGTGCTGTCCTGCGCTTGTTTTGTCTCCCCATACACGGGGTGGTGGCAAAGGGTTGCCCCGGAAGTTAGGATTTTCCGTCGCAGCGGGGATGCCAGCCGGGATGCTATCTTGGCCGCCAAAAAGACCCATGCGCGTATTGGTGACGGGTTCGACGGGCTTCATCGGGCAGGCGCTGTGCCGCCGCCTGGCGGCCACGGGGCACGAGGTGCACGCCCTGTACCGCTCGGAAGCGAAAGCGGCGCCCCTGCGCTCGGTGGAGAGGGTCCGCCTCTTCCAGGGAGATTTGCTGGAGCGGGAAAGCCTGGAAAAAGCAGCCAAAGGCTGCGACGCCGTGCTCCACGTAGCCGCCTATGCCAAACCCTGGGCCCCCGACCCCCAAACCTTCCACCGGATCAACGTCGAAGGGGCCCGCCGGGTCTTCGAGCTGACGCGGGGCGGGGAAGTGGGGCGGGTGGTGTTCACCTCCACCGCGGGGGTGATTTCCCCCTCCGACGGCCGACCTTCCGACGAAGCCACCCCCCGCCGCATCCCCCTCAGCACGGACTACGAGCGCTCCAAAGCCGAAGCCGAAGCCCTGGCCCGCGAATTCGTCGAACGGGGCGCCGACATCGTCATCGTCAACCCCACGCGGGTGTACGGCCCCGGCCTGCTCAGCGACAGCAACGGCGTCACCCGGATGGTGAAGCTCTGGCTGGAGGGGAAGTTCCGCTTCCTGCCCGGCGACGGCAACAGCATCGGCAACTACGTTTTCATCGAGGATGTCGTCGAGGGGCACCTGCTCGCCCTCGACAAGGGCAAACCCGGCGAACGCTACATCCTCGGCGGGGACAACGCCTCCTTCCGCGAGTTCTTCCATTTGCTCGAACAGCTCACCGGCCGGCGTCGCCGCATGGTGTCTTTGCCCATCCCCTTGATGCACCTGGCCGCCCGCATGATGGAATGGCGGGCCAACCTCCTCGGCACCCCGCCCCTCCTCACCCCCCCCTGGGTGAAGAAATACCTCTATCACTGGGAGCTGTCGGTGGAAAAGGCACGACGCGAGCTGGGCTACGACCCCCTGCCCCTGAAAGAAGGCCTGCGCCGCACCCTTCAATGGTTGCAGAAGCCGCCCTCCTGAACACCCAAACCTCCCTCCCCCACCCCGGCCGGCTCGTTTCCGCGTTTCGAATTTTTTTCTTATTTTCTGCCGCTTCGCACGGCAAAGGCTTACCAGCCATCGCCTACCGATTCCACTGCCCATCAACAAATTACGACCCATAGCTTCTTTTCGCTCACACGAAAAAAACGACCGCTCTATGCAAAGTATCCAAAAGCCTTACAAAGTGTACACGCTGCGCAACTTCCGGCAAATCCCCCAACTGGAGAACCGCCTCTCCGAGGCGGACAAGCGCGCCATCGAAGTGGTGGGGCATGTCCTGCCCTTCAAGGTGAACAACTACGTGGTGGAAGAGCTCATCAACTGGGACGAGCTGCCGGAAGACCCTATTTTCCAGCTGACTTTCCCGCAGCGCGGCATGCTGGTGGACGAACACTTCCATGCCATGGAGCAAGCCCTTTCCAGCGGCAATACTCCGGCTGAGTACAAACGGGTCGCCAACCGGATTCGCCTGGAACTGAACCCCCACCCTGCCGGTCAACAACACAATGTGCCCGAGCTGGATGGGGTTAAGCTCACGGGCATCCAACACAAATACCGGGAAACGGTGCTTTTCTTCCCCAGCAACGGCCAGACCTGCCACGCCTACTGCACGTTCTGCTTCCGCTGGCCCCAATTCGTGGGGATGGAGGAGTTGAAATTCGCCATGCGACAAAGCGAATTGCTGGTGGAGTACCTGCGGCGCCACCCCGAAGTGACGGATGTGCTGTTCACCGGCGGCGACCCCATGGTCATGTCGGCCAAGAATTTCGCCGCCTACATCGAACCCCTGCTCGAAGCCCGGTTGCCCCATCTGCGCTCCATCCGCATCGGTACCAAATCGCTCAGCTACTGGCCCTACAAGTACCTGACCGACCGCGACGCCGACGACCTGCTCCGCCTCTTCGAACGCATCGTGAAGCAGGGGTACCACCTGGCGTTCATGGCGCACTTCAACCACCCCCACGAACTGAAAACCGAGGCGGTGCGCCGCGCCATCGCCCGTATCCGCAGCACGGGCGCCCAGATTCGCACGCAGGCGCCCATCATGCGGCACATCAACGACCGCCCCGCCCTGTGGAAGGAAATGTGGATGGAGCAGGTCAAGCTCGGTTGCGTGCCTTACTACATGTTCGTCGCCCGGGACACCGGCGCTCAGCACTACTTCGCCGTCAAGCTCGAACGCGCCTGGAACATCTTCCGCAAAGCCTACCAACAGGTCAGCGGCCTGGCGCGCACCGTGCGCGGCCCCAGCATGTCGGCCTACCCCGGCAAGGTGCAAATCCTGGGCATCAGCCAGGTGGCCGGGGAGAAAGTTTTCGTCCTGCGTTTCCTGCAGGGGCGCAACCCCGACTGGGTGCATCGCCCCTTCTTCGCCCGCTACAACCCCGACGCCATCTGGCTCGACGACCTCGAGCCCGCTTTCGGGGAACCCTGCTTCTTCTTCGAAGAAGAACCCGAAGGGGTGGAAATGAATTAGGCAGCTGCCACCCGGACGCCCCCACCCCACCCCGAACCCCGAAAACGAAAGAAGCCCCCTGTGTGGGGGCTTCTTTTTTCTTCGGGGGAGATTGAACTCAGTGCCGCAGGCGGCCCGGCGTGTAGGGGGCTCCGGCGGCTTCGAGTTTTTCCTCCAATTGACGCAAGTCGGTCTCCACGATTTCCTTCAGGCGCTCGTACTGGGGGCGGAACTCTTTTTCCACGATGCGCAGGGTTTCGCGGTAGGTGTGGGTGGGGGTGGAAGTGGAGTTCCACATTTCGAAGCCCAGCCAGCCGAGGCGGTCGGCCGGGGCATAGGGGGTGGGCTGGTCGAGGCGCTGAGCGACGGGGTCCCCCCAGATTTTCTTGCGCATGTCTTTGAGCTCCTGTTCGAGGCGGCGCAGCTCGCCGTAGAGTTCGGGCAGGGGTTCTTCGGCGGCGAGCAAGGCCTGGCGGATGTGTTTGAGGCGGTTTTCGACGTCGGAGAAGAGGCGGGAAGCCCCGGAAAAGCTGCGCTGCAGCTCGGCGGCCTGCCGCTGGAATTCCAGCAGCTCGGCGCGGTCTCGGGCCGGCAGGGTGATGCCCCCCAAAGACTGGAGGCGGAAGGTGCGCTCCGGCACCAGCTCCGTCAGCTCGCCGTTCACGCTCTGCATCAGGCTGACGCTGTACTCGCCGGGCATGGCGAGGATGCCCTGGTCGGGATTGCCGAAGATGTTTTCCGGCCGGGGCCGCAGGCTGACCGGTTGTTTGGAGGGGTAGCGCCCGTCCCAGACGATTCGGTTCACGCCTTTCGAGGGTTTGGTCTTCAACTGCCGGATGAGGTTGCCGTCGGCGTCGCGGATGAGGAAGAGCAGGAAGGGCTCGTCCTCGTTTTCCTCGGCGGCATAGGCTTCGTAGCTGGGGAAGGGGACGTCCTTGCCCTGCTCGATGAGTTTCTTTTCGCGTTCGCGACGCTGCTCGCGCAGGGTCTTGATTTCATCCCTCAGGTACCAGGTGAACACCGCACCCACAGGCGGATTGGGAGCGGTGTAGAAGCTGTGCCCCTGGAAGGCCTTGCCGCGCAGCCCCAGCGGGGTGGCTTCGATGTACACCAGGCCGTCTTTGATGGGGAAGATTTCAGCATCCCGGGCGAGGGTTTCGGGTTCGAGGTGGCGCAGGGGGCTGTAATCGTCGAGGATGTAGAAGCCGCGCCCGAAAGTGCCCAGGACGAGGTCGTTTTCGCGGCGCTGGATGGCGATGTCGCGCACGGCGATGGTGGGCAGGCCGGCTTTGAGTTGCTTCCAGCGCTCGCCGCCGTTGGGGGTGAAGAAGCAGCCGAATTCGGTGCCCACGAACAGCAGCTCGGGGTCTTCGTGGTCTTCGGCGATGCTGTAGGCGGAGCCGCGCTCGGGCAGGTTGCCGGCGATGCTCGTCCAGGTGCGGCCGCGGTCGTCGCTGCGCAGGACGTAGGGCTTGAAGTCGCCGCGCTTGTGGTTGTTGAAGCAGGCATAGACGCGGTTGGGGTCGTGCCGGGAAGCCAGCAGCATGTTGACGTAGGTGGTGTCGGGCACGCCGGGGAAGTGCTCGATGCGGTGCCAGCTCTTGCCGCCGTCCTCGCTGATCTGGACCAACCCGTCGTCGGTGCCGACGTAGAGGAGGTTGGGGTCCAGGGGGCTTTCGTCGAAGGCGACGATGGTGCCATAGGGCGAGGTGGAGCGGTTCTTCGCCACGGCATCGATGCTCTGGATGCGCCCCATGACGGGCAGTTGGTTGCGGTCGATCTGGCGGGTGAGGTCGGGGCTGATGACTTCCCAGGTGTCGCCGCGGTCGTCGCTGCGGAAGAGCTTGTTGGCGGCAAAGTAGAGGCGGGTGCTCTTGTGGTGGCTGACCAGAAGGGGGGCGTCCCAGTTCCAGCGGTAGGCGTCCTCTCCTTCGCGGGGCTTGGGCTGGATGCCGGTGCTTTCGCCGCTGGCGCGGTCGTAGCGCGTCAGGCCGCCGTACTGGAATTGGGCATAGACGATGTTGGGGTTGTCGGGGTCGATGGCGCTTTCGAAGCCGTCGCCGCCCTGAGTGACGAACCAGTCGGAGTTCATGATGCCGTGCTGGTTGCGGGTGCGGCTCGGCCCGCCGAGGCTGAAGTTGTCCTGCGTGCCGCCATAGACGTAGTAGAAGGGCTCGGAATTGTCCACGGCCACTTTGTAGAACTGCGTGACCGGGAGGTTGGCTTTGAAGTCCCAGGTCTGGGCGCCGTCCCAGGTTTCGTAGAGGCCGCCGTCGCAGCCGACGATCCAGTGGTCGGGGTGTTGGGGGTCCACGTAGAGGCAGTGGTTGTCCACGTGCTTCCACTGTTCATTGACCTGGGTGAAGGTCTTGCCGCCGTCGGTGGTCCAGTGGAGCCAGGTGTCCATGGCGAAGACGATGTCGGGGTCGGTGGGGTGGGCGACGATTTCCTGGTAGTAATTGCCGCTGGTGCTGTAGGAGCTGCGCTTTTCCCAGCTGGCGCCGCGGTCGGTGGATCGGTAGAAGCCGCTCTTGCCCTGGGCGGCCTCCACGATGGCGTAGAGGATTTCAGGGTCGGCCGGGGAGATGGCCAGGCCGATGCGGCCCAGCTCCACGTTGGGCAGGCCTTTGTTGGCTTTCTGCCAGGTTTGACCGCCGTCGCGGGTCTTGTAAATGGTGCTGCCGGGGCCGCCGCCGAGGTAAGTGAAGACGTGGCGCCGCCGCTGGAATGCCGCCGCGTAGAGCACGTCGGGGTCGCGCGGGTCCATGACCAGGTCGGTGACGCCGGTGTGTTCATCGATCGTGAGGACGGCTTCCCAGGTTTTGCCGCCGTCGGTGGTTTTGTACACCCCGCGCTCGCCCCCGCTGCTCCAGAGGGGGCCGATGGCGGCCACGAAGACGATGTCCGAATTTTCGGGGTGGACGATGATTTTGCCGATGTGCTCGGAGTTTTTCAAGCCCATGTGTTGCCAACTCTTGCCGCCGTCCTCGCTTTTGTACACCCCGTCGCCGTAGCCTACGGAGCGCTGGTTGTTGTTCTCGCCCGTGCCCACCCACACCACGTTCGGGTTGGAGGGGTCCAGGGTGACGCAGCCGATGGAATAGGAGCCCTGCCCGTCGAAGATGGGCTCGAAGGTGGTGCCGTTGTTCACGGTTTTCCAAACGCCGCCGGAGGCCGTGGCCACGTACCAGACCTCGGGGCGCTGCGGATGGACGGCGATGTCCGAGATGCGGCCCGAGGTGAGCGCCGGGCCGATGCTGCGGAATTTGAGGCCCGGCAAGGCAAGGGTGTCGAGCCAGTGCTTGGGTTCTTCCCTGGGTTTGTCTTTGGATTTTTGCGCGGAGAGAACAAGGGGGAAAGCCACGGCGAATGCCAGCAGCAGGAGGGTCCATCGTTTCATGATGCCGTCGGTTTTATTCGATTTGAAATGGAAGGAGCCCCGAAAGGAGGCTAAAGGTATTCGGGGATGAAAAGTAGCAAGATTTCGCGGATTAGGGGCGGCAGGTCGCAGGTCAGGGGGTCGGGGCAGGGTTGGAGGCGGGCGCGGGCTTGCAGCCAGCGTTGGTGCTGGCGGCGGCGCTGCCCGTGGAGGCGGCGCACGGCCTGGGTCGCCAGGCGCAGGGCCTCCGCGGAGGAGGCGCCGAGCCGGGCGTCCAGGTGGCGCTCCAGGGCGGTTTGCAGATGCTGGAAGGCTTGTTCATAATCTCCCTCGTCGAAGGCGATTTTGCCCAGGAAGAACCACCCCAGACCGAGGGTATCGGGGGTTTGCTGAATGAATCGCTCGAAATGCGCCCGGGCTTCGGCGGGTGTTTGCAGTT
>CAZBYX010000053.1:0-1509 GCA_964496055.1 uncultured Saprospiraceae bacterium | reverse complement strand
GCTGTGGGCCGCCCCCGCAGGGCATGCCACTGGGCGCGCCCGTAATGCCAGACCGCCAGGCGGCAGGAATCCCCTCCGAGATGGAGGCGGGCTTCGAGCAGGCGCTCCTGCATGCGCTCCAAATTCCCCTGCCGGCCCTCGATGACGGCATCCAGAACCAGCAGGCGCGAACGGTCGGGGTACGAGGCCACCCCCTCCCGAATCGCCTCCTGCGCGTAGGCATAGAGGCTGTCCTCCATGTACGCCAGCACCTGACGCACCACGGGGGACCCGCCATCGAGGCAGGGCGCCTCCGCTTGCCCTTGCAGGGCGGCGGCGAGCAAAACGCAGCTCATCCAAAGAAAGGTTCGCATGGGTCGGGCGGGGATGGAGCCGGGGGGCGGCCGTTATCCGTCCAAAAATGCGGGGGAAGTTGCCGACGGGTGGCGGGATTTCGAAAAACGGCAGCCAAAGCACCGAAAACCGACGGCCGGCACTACTTTCCGTAGAGGTTGCGCAAGGCACCCTCCAATTCGGGAAACCGAAAACGGAACCCCTGTTGGAGGGCGCGGGCGGGGCGTACACGGGTGCTGTCGAGCACGGCGGCGGCCATCTCCCCCAGAAGGAGTTGCAGGGCGGGTTTGGGCAGGGGCAAGGGCAGGGCCGGGCGGCGCAGCACCCGGGCGAGGGTGTCCAGCAGCTCGTGTTGGCGGACGGGCTGGGGGGCCACTGCATTGTACGCTCCGCTCCAGTCCTCGGAGTCCAGGGCGGCCAGAAACAGGGCGCACACGTCGTCCATGTGAATCCAGGAATACCACTGGCGGCCGGTGCCGAAGCGCGGCGCCACGAAAAACTTCAGGGGCAGGGCCATCTGCGGCAGGGCACCCCCTTCCCGACTCAGCACGATGCCGATGCGCAGAGCCACGGTGCGCACGCCGAGGGCTTGCACCGCTTCGAGGGCCGACTCCCACTGCCGCACGACCTCAGCCAGGAAGCCCGCGCCGGGCTGGGAGCTCTCGTCCAGCCAGTCTTCGCCGCGGTCGCCGTAGAGCCCGATGGCGGAAGCGGAAACCACCGGCGGCCGCGGTTCGGGAAGGGTTTCGAGGGAGCGGGCCAGCAGGCGGAGGCTCTGCACCCGGCTTTCGAGAATGAGGCGCTTGCGGGCGGGCGTCCAACGCCGCTCGGCCACCCCCGCGCCCGCCAGATTCACCACACCGCTCACCCCCTCCAGCGCCCCCTCCTCCATCTCTCCCTGGGCGGGGTCCCATCGAAACACCCGCACCCGACCGCCCCGGGCGGGTCGCCGGCTGAGATGCACCACTTCGCAGCCCCCTTCGAGGAGAAGCGCCGTCAAGGCCCGCCCGATGAGGCCGGAGCCGCCCGTGATGAGGATTTTCTTTCGTGGAGCCATTCAATCGTTTTTGAAGACTGAGTCTGCTGCAAAAAGTCCAATTCCGCTGAGGAATCGAAGATTCGAGGAATCGAGGATTTGAATAAATCTTTGATAACCAAAGAAATAAACTTTAAACT
>CAZBYX010000052.1:3039-16561 GCA_964496055.1 uncultured Saprospiraceae bacterium | reverse complement strand
TCATCACCGGCGTCATCTGCGGCTACCGGGTGGAGGACATCGAAAACCCCCTGACTCAGAAAGTGCGCTACCTCGACAAACTGGTGGACGAACTGGCGCGGGGAAAGAAGATGGAAAGTATCCTGCGGGGGGGATGAAAAATGGGGAGGCATGGCGCACTCGCCCAGGAAACCTTTATTTTATTCTTCCGATTCTCAAAAGTACCGGGAACTTTACGGCCTTTAGTGTTCCGTCTTCCCAGTGCTTTTTCAGCTCGACTTCCAGGGCATCGATCGGATTGCACTGGTTTCGTTTAATGAAATGCTTCACCACTGACCAGGTATTCAGGTAGCCTATCAGATGCTCAAAGCTCCAGCGTTGCTCCATTTCGAATTGGGGGGCTGGAATTTCTTCGAAGGGGAAGGGAATGGTTTGGTAGCCCTCATCGATGTATTTTCTTTCCTCGTCCCAGTAATTCCTGAGCTTGTTGGTGTAAAAGTCCGAGATGACAGGGTCGATTCGGGGTGAAATTTCAATCCTGCCATAGCCGATCAAACAGAGGACTGCGTCTTCTTTCGCCGTTCGTCTTACCTCCCTGTAAAACTTGTCGAAGTTGAACCAGTGAACGGCCTGGGCAACGATGATCAGGTCGAAGGACCGGTCGGGGAAGTTTGTTTGCTCGGCCGGCTGCACGGAGTATTCGATGTTCGCCGCTTGGAAGGCCTTTTCCAATTGGGCCCGGCTGATGTCAGTGGCATAGACCCTTTCGAAAAATTTTGCCAGCTCAATAGCCACCTGTCCGTTCCCCGTCCCACAATCCCAGGCGGCTTGGCGGCTCGGCACCAGGGGCTTAAGAAAGTCGAACAAGGCGGCAGGATAGGTGGGGCGGAATTTTACATAATCGCCGGAGTGGGTGGAGAAGTAGTCTTTCATGAAGTTCGGGGCGGCGGGGTTTTACACCAAGTCAAAATTTTCCTAAAACTCTCGAAAAAAATCCAGGATTAGTCGTAGAAGTCCTCTAAATAAAGTAGAAGGTTGGAGGAATTAGGGGGCTATTCTAATACTTTTCTAGCAGGTCGTACTTCATACAGTGCACGATTTTCACAAACTTTTAATTGGCCTAAGGAATGTTTTTCCACTTTCTCAAATTTTAAATGTACATCATTAAATAACGTATTTGCTTCAGCCTTCAATAGTCGGGCAGCCATCTTGCAATACTCGGGTTCAATTTCAACACCGATGCTGTTCCTTCCACTTCTAATTGAAGCAACCATTGACGTTCCTGAACCGCAAAACGGATCTAAAACAGTATCACCTACAAATGAGAACATCTTAATGATTCTAAGGGCGAGTTCCAACGGAAAGGGTGCAGGATGATTTTTTGTAGAAGCCCCCGATATATTCCATATTTGTTGGAACCAATTATTAAAATCTTTTTTGTTTATCATACTTAACTCTCGCTGCTTGTTGGTCGGCTTGCGATACCCTCCAGGCTTTCGCTGCATCAAAATAAATTCAATATCGTTTTTAATAATTGCATTTGGCTCATATGGTTTTCCTAGGAATTTAGAACCATTGGAAATTTCATATTTTGCATTCGCTATTTTATGCCAAATTATTGGATTCAAATTATCAAACCCTATTTTTCTGCAAATCACGCAAATGTCTGCGTGCAGAGGAAAAACCAGATGACGGCCAAATGAGCGCCTAGAGACGCATACATCTCCAACTACGCATACTAGCCGCCCACCTGGAACCAACACCCGAAAGGTTTCTCTCCATACCTTTTCCAGTTCCAACAAAAATTTTTCATATTGGTCGATATGTCCAAGCTGATTCGGATTGTCTTTGTATTTCTTAAGGTTCCAGTATGGAGGTGAAGTAAGGACAAGGTGAATGCTCTCATCCTTAATAAAGGAAAGGTCCCTGGCATCGCCATTGACTAATGTATGCTTGGTGGATATTCCTTCGCCAGTCATAAAAAAGGCTTTATTTGAGAGGTTAAAGTTATAGCAAAATTCCTAAATGAAAGATCCGAAGCAGGCTCGATGAAGACTCCTTCTTCTCCGTTAGAACTATCTGATACTATAAAAGCAGATGCAGAATAATGACGTTCTAATACCAGTTTGCGGCAAAAAAGCTCATACCTTTTCATGTAAGAGGCGCCGATAAATTCAGGGAAAACCTTAAAGTGCGGTTCTTTTATTCGAACTGGACTTTTGGATGCTTCGCAATCTTCAAGCATAAAAAAGTATCCAAGAAATGGTTGTCTGCCTCCATTATATGCTCCTTCACGGTAGGCTGTCCAGAAATCCAAGGCACTCCCCATCGCCTCTTCGGTTCTATTGTTGAAATTATTACCAAATGAGGGTCCGACTTGCGATTTGACTTCAATAGCAAGGACTAAACAACCATCTTTAACTACCAGCAAATCCCATTCTTTGGTTGGCCTGAAAAATCCTGGGAGTTCTAAACGTCGCTTATGAAAAATAAACTCTTCATTGATACCCGATTCAATTATTAATTTGGTCAATAAGTCGATAAATCCATCCATTTGTGCTCCCCCGGTTACAGCACCTCTAAACCCAGCATCTGCGATACCTTTTTTTACCTGTTTTTCGTGTTGCATCCGTCGGGTACGCCAAAAGTGTGCGACTGCTTCACTAACATGCTGATCAATATTATCAATTAGCGCCATATCCCTTTTTTAGCAAAATTGTTTGGAAATAAAGACTTTTGATAATCGTTAAATTTGGACCGAAATTAATAAAAGCGTGGAAATGACCAGGCTCTAGTTCTAGTTTGGCAGTACAATTAAAAATAAGTCGATAGCGAAAAATTTCTTAGACAATAATTTGCCATGGCCTAAATTTATGAGATTCGAACTTCAATTTTCCTCCTCCCGGAGTGGATGGTTCTATTTGCATTGGGGGCCGAGACGGAATTGTTCTTGCCAAAAGTCAAACATCCTTCTCAAAGCTTTAAACTAAGATTATCCACCAGCGCCGGCCCTTGCGGGTTGCCATCAAGTCTTCCGCTTCTTCTTTCGGGCGGCCGGGAAGAGGACGTTGTTGAGGATGAGGCGGTAGCCCGGGGAGTTGGGGTGGAGGTTGAGGTCGGTTTCGGGGTCGTGGACGTAGTGGCGATAGTCTTCGGGGTCATGGCCGCCGTAGAAGGTCCAGAAGCCTTCGTGGAGCGTGCCGTGGATGTAGCGGGCTTCGTGGGCGGGTTTGTTTTCACCGAGGATGAGGACGCTGGGCTTGATGTATTCCTTGCGGAAGGCGGTGGTTTGCCCCATGAACCCCTTGACGGTGCGCGTGTGGCATTGGGTGAGCATGGTGGGCACGGGGTCCCACTTGGCGCTGAAGTCGAACAGGGTGAAGTAATCCTGTTCGGGGGGCACGTTACGGCCGCGGTAGTGGTCGATGGAGGAGTACTCGTACTCGAAGGGGTTCATGACGAGCTGGAAATTCTCGAAGGCGAGGGTTTTGCTGAAATCGAGCTTTTGTTGGGCGTTGGGGTCGGGGGGGTCGCCGTCGTAGTACTTGTCGCAGATGTCCACGCCGTCGGCGGCCAGGGCGATGTCGTAGGTGTCGGTGGCGGAGCACATGGCAAACATGAACCCACCCCCCACGACGTACTCGCGGATTTTCTTCACTACGGCGAGCTTGAGTTGCGACACTTTCTGGAAACCGTGTTTGTGGGCCAGTTGCTCCAACAGGCGGACGTTCTCTTTGTACCAGGGCTGATTGTGGAAGCTGCGATAGAACTTGCCGAACTGGCCCGTGAAGTCTTCGTGGTGCAGGTGCAGCCAGTCGTATTCGGCCAGGCGGTCGGCGAGCACTTCGTCGTCATAGACCCGGTCGTAGGGGATTTCGGCGTAGGTGAGCACGAGGGTGACGGCATCGTCCCAAGGCTGGAAGCGGTCGCCGCGCTGGGTTTTGAACTCGTCGGTGGGGGTGTAGACGGCGATTTTGGGCGCCTTTTCCAGCTTGATGGCATCCATGTTCACCTCCGGGTGGGCGATTTCCTCCAGGATGTTGTTGAAGGCGGCATCCGGCAAAATCTCGAAGCTCACGCCGCGGGTGAGGCATTCCTTTTCGAAAATGGGGTTGTGGCGAAAGGCAAAACTCCCGCCCCGGTAATTCAGCAACCACCAGGCTTCCGAGCCGTTTTCCAGGACCCAATAGGTGATGCCGTATGCTTTGAGGTGGTTGCTCTGGGTTTCGTCCATGGGCAGCAGGAGGTAAGCAGCTCGCCCCGGCAGGCTCAGGCTCGACAAAAGCAGGAAGGAAAGAAACCATTTCTTCATGGCAGTGGAATTTGGGCCGCGCAATTTCGCAAAATCGAGAGGAGGTGGGCGGTTGGGGTTTGAAAAGCAAGGATAACAACAAATGCTCCATTCTGGCGGTTGAAGCAGGAGCATGTTGAAAAAGAAACGCAAGGGCACCCGGCGGATTGCCCCTGCGAAAGGGTTGGGGGCCAAGGTAGTGCCCTATTTTCTTAACTTGCGCCCCCTGTCGTGCAGCTACCTGCTGATTTTGAAGTTTTTACAAATTGGTAAAATTCTTGAGGCGGAATGGGCGCCCATCCCCCAAGCACCGAGAACCTATGGAGAATTTGAGCTTCCAATACCCCGGCTGGTTTGTTTTGCTGTGTGTTCTGGCCGGTCTGGCCTATGCGCTGGGGCTGTATTTCCGCGACCGCAGTTTCCGGGAAGCCGCGCCGCGCCTGAATTTCTGGTTCGGATGTCTGCGGTTCACGGCCGTCACCCTGCTGTGCCTGCTCTTGCTCACACCCCTGCTCAAGAGCATCGAGACCCAAACCCGCAAACCCGTGGTGGTCGTCGCCCAGGACGACTCCGAGTCCATCTTGCAGGGGATGGACAGCACGACCTTGCGCAACTATCGGGGGGCTCTGGAAGCCCTCATCGCCCGCCTGGAAAACGATTACGAGGTCCATGCCTACTCCTTCGGGGAGGATGTGGTGCCCGGTCTTTCCTTCGCCTTCGACGACAAGACCACCGACCTGGCAGCCGTTTTCCGTCACGTGTACGACACGTACGACAATCAAAACCTCGGGGCGGTCATCCTCGCCAGCGACGGCATTTTCAACCGGGGCAGCAATCCCCTCTATTCGGGGCGGCAGCTCAACGTACCCCTCTACGCCATCGCCCTGGGAGATACCGTGCCCCGCAAAGATTTGGTGCTCAAGCGCGTTTTCCACAATCAAATCGCTTACCTGGGCGACCGCTTCGTGGTACAAGCCGATATGCGCGCCCTGAACTGCGCCGGGCAGTCCACCACCCTGAAAGTGACCAAAGTGGACGGCGCCGGCGGCGAGCAGGTCCTGCTCCAGGAAAGCATCCCCATCCCCACCGATGACTTTTTTCAAACCCGGGACATCGTCCTGGAAGCCGACCAGAGCGGGGTGCAGCGCTACCGCATCCAGCTCAGCCCCCTGAAAGGCGAAGCCAGCACCGTGAACAACCTGCGCGAGGTGTTCATCGACGTGCTCGACGCCCGGCAGCGCATCCTGTTGCTGGCCAACAGCCCCCACCCCGACCTGGCCGCCCTGCGCTTCGCCCTCGAGAAAAACAAGAACTACGAGGTGGAGGTCGCCTACATCCGCACCCTGAAAGCCAACCTGGCGGACTACAACTTCGTGGTGCTCCACCAATTGCCGAGCCTGACCCACGATGCCGCCGGCGTGCTTCAGCAAATCCGTCGGCTGAAACTGCCTCACCTGTTCGTCGTGGGCACCCAAACGCACCTGCAGCGCTTCAACACGGCGCAAAACCTGCTGACCATCCAGGGCGACCAGCGCAACACGAACGACGTTTTCGCGGCGTTCGCCCCGGTGTTCAACCTGTTCACCCTCAGCGAACCCCTGAAAAAAGAATTGCCCACCTTCAACCCCCTGACGGTGCCCTTCGGCGATTTCAGCGAAAGCCCCTCGGCTCAAACCCTCCTCTATCAGCGCATCGGAAAGGTGGACACCCGCTACCCCCTGCTCACCTTCGGCGAGCAGGACGGGGCGCGGGTGGCGGTGTTGGCGGGGGAGGGTTTGTGGCGCTGGCGCCTGTTCGATTACCTGCAGCATCAAAACCACGACCTGTTCGAAGAGCTGATTCGCAAAACCTTCCAATACGCCACCCTGAAAGCCGACAAACGCCGCTTTCGCATCGTGCTGGACAAAAACATCTTCAACGAGAACGAGGCGGTGGTCTTCCGCGCCGAGCTCTACAACGAGAGCTACGAGCTGGTCAATCAGCCCGACGTCAGCCTGACCATCACCGATGCCGAAGGGCGGGACTTTGCCTTCACCTTCGACAAAACCGACAATGCCTATACCCTCAACGCCGGCATCTTTCCCGTCGGCAATTACACCTTCCGCGGCTCGGTGAGCTACAACGGGCAAAACCTCACCCACGAGGGGCGCTTCAGCATTCAGCCCATCCAGCTGGAGCTGTTCAGCACCACCGCCGACCACGGGCTGTTGCGCTTGCTGGCCGCTCAATCGGGGGGGCGTGTCTTTCTGCCCGATGAGGTGGACCGGTTGGCTACCCTCTTGGAGGAGCAGCCCCTGCGCCCCGTGGTGTACAGTACGACCCGCACCCTGGCCGCCATCCATCTCAAGTGGATATTCTTCCTCCTGCTGGGGCTGTTGAGCCTGGAGTGGTTTCTGCGCCGCTACCACGGTGCTTATTGAGGGGGCTTGTAATTCGACGGACGCTTGGAGGGCGCCGGGGCGCTTACTTTTGGGCAAAAGCGCCGCCCATGCTTCCGCTCCGCCGTGGTTGGATTCTGCTCTGCCTGGCAACCCTTGCCTGCCAACGGGATTCCCTGCCCAAACCCCAACCGCTCACCCCGCCCCCCCTGCGTTTGGACCGGCCCGCCGTCGGGCAGCAGAGCCGCTATCTGTTGCTCAAGGGCTTCAACTATCTGGGCAGCTCGCCCCTGTTCGAATATGCCCCCGACACCCTCGTCGTGCGCATCGTGGGGCGGGTGGGAGAGGATTTCCTGGTCGAGGAGCGCACCACGCCCCTGTCTCGTTCGGAGCCTCTGATTTCCATGCCCGACAGTGTCTTCCACTACCGCCTGCGCCTGGACGGGGACACCCTGCGCGTGTTTCGGCAAGACGACCGCTTCATTTTGCAATCCCGCCTCTTCCTGCACAACGACCGCCAGTCTTTCCCCCTGCAGCTGAGCTCCGATACCCTGCTGCACTGGAACGGCTGGCGCGTGGAGCCGCTTTGCTTGCTGTGTTCGGGCCTGCTGGAGGGGCACCTGCAGCTGGGCAAGATTTACGATACCCTGCAGGTATTGGTCAATAACCTCGGCACCCAATACGACGGCCCCGGCTATACCTATGTCTACGCCCCGGGGACGGGATTCGTCCGAACCCTCTACTTCAGCCCCTGGAACAGCGAAGGCCACGGCTGGGACCTCTTGCCCGAACCCTGACCCGCCCCCCGGAAGGGCAAAGGGAGGCCGCCCCCTCTCGTGGGAAGGGGGCAAAAAAAAAAGCATCCGCCCTGCACAGACGGATGCATCAAGCTTAGAGTTGGTCGAGATTGTTTCCCTTAGGCTTTCACCGGAATTTCCGTGGGGTTGGGAGACCCCCATTTGGTTCTCAGGGAGGGTTGTCTTTCCAGGATACCTTTTATTTGTTTGGGTTGGCCGATGTAAAGCTATCCCTGGGAAAGAGTGCCTCTGGTTTTTCAGAAATGCGGGTCAAAAGGGGAACCTGGTTTGTTTGGTAGCAATCGTGAAAGCCACGTAAAAAAAAAAAGGTCATTCGAACTTGGCTCTCAGTCGGGCAGGGCCGAGGTACCGAGCGATTCTTAACATTGCCAAATGCCAATACTTGTAAAAAAAGGGTGAGTGTTTTTCCTTGATTTCAAAGTGCTTTTGCAAATTTGGCGGGCTTTCCGGGAGCCGGCCTTCTGAAAATGGACAAATAGGTTCTTTTTCTTGCCAAATCGAGAAAACCCCCTCGAAACCGGTGAAAGTCCAGGGTGGGGGAGGGGCGTTGGAGGGCGGGAATCGAGGCGCTTGCGGAACCCCCATCCGGGCAATCGGGTTAATTTAGCGCCCCCAAACCAGCACCACGGAATAGCATGCAACGGATTCCCCCGGATTTGTACCAGAAGTTGGAGTTCGACAAGGTCCTGCACCTGTTGGAGGGGCATTGCCAGGGGCAGCCAGCGCGCGCGCGTGCCGGCGCTTTGCCCTTGCTCACGGAGCGCAGCGCCATCGAGCGGGAGCTTCGGTTGGTGGAGGAATGCAAGCAAGGCATCGAGGGATACGACCCCCTGCCCATAGGAGCCTATGAGGACTTGTCGGAAGCCCTGAAGCATCTGCAGGTCGAGGGGTACGTCCTGTCGGTTGATGAGCTGATGGCCGTTCGGGGGGTGCTTCGCCTGTTTCAGGAGCTGGCGGCTTATTTCGAAAAGGAACGGCGGGAAAAGTACCCCCACCTTTTCAGCCTCCTCGGCCCCTTCCCCTTCGACAGCACCCCGCTGGCGGCGCTGGACGCCGTCTTCGACGAAAAGGGGGAGCTGCGCCCCGATGCCAGCCCGGCCCTGAAAAAGATTCGGCGCGCCATCGTCGGCAAGCAGGTGCAGATCGACCAGGAATTCCGGCGCATCATTCAGACCTATCGGCAGAAAGGCTGGCTGAGCGACATGGTGGAGAGCTATCGCAACGGCCGCCGGGTGCTCAGTGTGCCGGCCGAATACAAGCGCCAGATTCGGGGCATCATCCACGACGAGTCCGCTACGGGCAAGACCGTCTTCATCGAGCCAGAAGCCATCATCGAGCTGAACAACGAGCTGTTCGACCTGCACATGGAGGAGCGCAGCGAAATCCAGCGCATCCTTCGGGAGCTGTGCGCCCGCCTGCGCCCCTTCGCTCCCATGATGGCCGGGGCTCAGGAAGTGGTCATCGCCTACGACCTCATCCACGCGCGGGCCCGCCTGGCGGTGGACTTGCAGGCCGTGCGCCCCACCCTGAAAGACCGTCCCCATCTGGGCATCCGGCAGGGGCGGCACCCCTTGCTCTACCTCAAAAACCGCAAGCAGGAGCGCGAAACGGTACCCTTCGACCTGGTCCTGCACGGCAAGAACCGCATCGTGGTGCTGAGCGGCCCCAACGCCGGGGGCAAGACCATCCTCATGAAATCGGTGGGCTTGCTGCAACTGATGCTCCAGAGCGGCATGCTCGTTCCGGCGGCCGAGAACTCCGAAATGGGCGTCTTTCACAGGCTTTTCGCCGACATCGGCGACCAGCAGAGCCTCGAAGACGACCTGAGCACCTACAGCAGCCGCCTGGAAAACATGCGCCGCTTTCTGGAAAACGCCGATGCGCATACCCTGGTCCTCATCGACGAGTTCGGCAGCGGCACCGACCCCAAAATCGGCGGTGCCATCGCCGAAGCCATCCTGCGGGAACTCAATCGCCGCAAAGTCTTCGGGGTGCTCACCACCCATTACAGCAACCTCAAACTCTTCGCCTTCAAGACCCCGGGCATCGTCAACGGGAGCATGCTCTTCGACAAGGAAAACCTCCGGCCCACCTACCAGTTTCGGGTGGGGCGGCCCGGCAGCAGCTTCGCTTTCGAAATCGCAGCCAAGAGCGGTCTGAGCCCCGCCGTGCTGCGCTACGCCCGCAAGCGCACCGGGCGTAACGAAAAAGCCGTGGATGAGCTGCTCATCGACCTGCAACGCGAAAAGCAGGAGGTGGAAGAAAAGCTGGCCGCCCTGAAAGAGCGCGAGCAAATGCTCGAAAAGCTCATCCGCAACTACGAAGCCCTCCACCGCGACCTCGAGTATCGGCGCAAGAAGCACAAATTGGAAACCCGCCAACAGGACTTGCAGCGCAGCGCCCGCGAACAACGCGAGCTGGAGCGCCTCATCCGTGAGTTGCGCGAAGCCCAGAACCTGGAAAAAGCCAAGGAGCTGGCCGCCCAGGTGCGGGCCGAAAAGGCCGAAGCCGAAAAGGAGGTGCAATCCCTGGAGCAGGAAGTGTATCGCCCCCTGGAAAAAGCCCTGGAGAAGCGCCCCATCCGGGCGGGCGATTTCGTGCGCCTGCGCAACGGCGGCACCGGCGGGCGCGTCGAAACCGTCCACAAGAACAAGGCCGTCGTGCAGGTGGGGGACCTGCGCATGACCCTCCCCCTGCGCGACCTCGAACCCGCCCCCGAACCCCTCGACCGCCGCGAAGCCCTCGGCATCCGAACCGACACCGTCGCCGGAAAAGCCGGCTTCGACTCCCGCCTCGATATCCGAGGCATGCGCCTCGAAGAAGCCCTGCAGGTGCTGCAAGACTTCCTCGACCGCGCCCTCATTGCCGGCGCCGACAGCCTGCGCATCATTCACGGGAAGGGAAATGGCGTGCTGCGCCAGGCTGTGCGCCAGAAGCTCAAGGAATACCCCGCCGTCAAGTCAGCCCGCCACCCCGAACCCGAATTCGGGGGGGATGGCGTCACCATCGTGGATTTGTAGAGTGGAGGAGTGGGGCCGGGCGGTTGGGGCGTGAGGGCCTCAGGCGTAGTGCTCTTGCAGCAGCTCCATGAGGCGGGACTCGGTCAGCTTCATGTGCAGGGTGCCGTTGAAGGCCATGCTGATATCCCCGGTTTCTTCCGAGACGATGAAGGCCGCCACGTTGGTGCGCTCGGTGGCACCCACCGCCGCCCGGTGCCGCAAACCCACACTTTTGGGCAGGTCGGGGTTCTCGCTCACGGGCAAGACCACGCTGGCCGCCAGGATTTTTTGCTTCCCGATGACCACCGCCCCGTCGTGCAGGGGGCTCTCCTTCTGAAAGATGGACACCAGCAACTGCTGGCTGATGACCGCATCGAGCATGGTGCCCGAGGTGCTCAGGGTTTCCAGCTCCAGGTTTTTGAGGAACACGATGAGGGCACCGGTCTTCTCGCGGCTCAGGCGCAGCAGGGCGCTCTTGATTTCCTGAATTTCAGCCTGCCGGGTGTTGGAATCCGCAAACTGGCGGTCGAGCAGGCGGCCGAAGAAATTGCTCCGCTGGCGCAAGGTCGTGTTGCCCAGGATGAGCAGAAAGCGCCGCACCTCCGGCTGGAAAATGATGATGAGGATGATGACCCCCACACTGACGAACTGGTCGAGAATGAGGGCCAGCAAGTCCATTTTCAGGGCGCCCACCAACCACCACACCACGTAGAGCAGGATGACCCCGATGAAGATGTTGAAGGCGATGCTTCCGCGCAACAGCTTGTACACGCGGTAGATGAGATACCCCACGATGAGGATGTCGAGCACATCCCAGATGCTGATCGGCAGGAAACCGATTTCGAAGGCCATGAAGCGCTATTGCTGATTGACGGACAGTTCGCTGGGTTGCTCGGCGTACAGGACGTTCTCCTCCAGGTTGTAGAACAGGAAGGCCAGCATGTCGGCGCTTTCCTCGATGGTTTTGGAGATGGGCTTGCCGGCACCGTGCCCGGCGCTGGTCTCCACCCGGATGAGGACGGGCAGCTTGCCTTTCTGGTTGCGTTGCAATTCGGCGATGAACTTGAAGGAGTGCGCCGGCACGACGCGGTCGTCGTGGTCGGCGGTCATGACCAGGGTGGCGGGGTATTCGGCCGGCTCCACGTTGTGCACGGGGGAGTAGGCGATGAGGTAGTCGAAGTCTTCGGGGTTGTCGCTGCGGCCGTAGTCGGTGGCCCAGGCCGCCCCGATGGTGAACAGGTGGTAGCGCAACATGTCGAGCACCCCGACGCGCGGGATGGCCACACGGAACAGGTCGGGGCGCTGGGTCATGCAGGCGCCCACCAGCAGGCCGCCGTTGGAGCCGCCCTCGATGGCGAGCTTGTCGCTGGAGGTGTACTTCTCCCGGATGAGGAACTCGGCGGCGGCCAGAAAGTCGTTGAAGACGTTCTGCTTGCGTTCTTTGGTGCCTGCCAGGTGCCATTCCTTGCCGAACTCACCCCCGCCCCGAATGTTGGCCACCGCATAGATGCCGCCGTTCTCGAGCAAGACCATGCGCGTGGGGCTGAAACGCGGCACCACGGGGATGTCGAAGCCCCCGTAGCCGTAGAGCAGGGTGGGGCGACGGCCGTCTTTCTTCAGGCCCTTCTTGTAGGTGAGAAACATGGGCACGCGCGTCTTGTCGTAGCTTTCGTACCAGACCTGCTCGGTGACGTAGTCCTCAGGGTTGAAGACCAGCTCCGGCTCTTTGAACACTTCCACCTTCAAGGTGCGCGTGTCGAGGCGATAGATGGTGGAGGGGCGGGTGAAGGACTGGAAAGAAAAGAAGGCTTCGGGGTCACTCTGTTTGCCGCTGAACCCGCCCACCGTACCGATGCCGGGCAGGGCGAGACTGTCCAGGAAGCGGCCTTTCTGGTCGAAGACGCGCACCTGGCTGCTGGCGTTGTGCAGGTAGGTGGCGACGATTTTGTCGCCCAGCAAATCCACGCTTTCGAGCACGTCCTCGTTTTGGGGAATCACCTCCTCCCAGAAACCGGGGGTGGGTTTGGAAGCGGGTACGGCGATGAGGCGCCATTTGGGGGCCTGGTGGTTGGTGCGGAACAGGAGCCTTTCGCCCAGGTTGCCCACCAGGACGAAGTCGTTGTCGAAGGTGCTCACAACTTCCTGAAAATCGCTCTGCGGGTTGCTCAGGTCTTTGAAATACACGGCGTTGCCGCTGGTGCTTTCCCAAACGGAGATGACCAGGAAGCGTTCGTCTTCGGTGGTCTGGGCGCTGAAGCCGCGGTTGGGGTTGGAGCGGTCGGCGAAGACGAGTTCGTCTTCCTCCTGGGAGGTGCCCAGCTTGTGGTAGTACACCTGATGGAATTCGTTTTTGGCGCTGAGCTCTTCCCCCTCTTTGGGTTCGGGGTAGCGGCTGTAGAAAAAGCCGTCTTTCCACCAGGCGATACCCGAAAACTTCACCCACTGAATGGCATCCGACAGCAAGCGGTTGTTTTCCAGGTCCTTCACGTAGATGTAGCGCCAGTCGGAGCCCCCTTCCGAAATTTGATAGGCCAGGCGTTTCCCCTCCTGGTCGAAGGCGATGGCGCCCAGGGCCGCGGTGCCGTCTTCCGAGAACTTGTTGGGGTCGAGCACTTCCTCGGGCGGGGCTTCGAGGGAGGCTTGCCGGTACAGGACGGACTGGTTCTGCAGGCCGTCGTTTTTGAAGAAGTAGTAGTGCTCGCCTTCCTTGAAGGGGGTGCCGTAGCGCTCGTAGTCGAAGAGCTCTTCCAGGCGCTGGCGGATGGCATTGCGGTAGGGGATTTTGCTCAGGTAACCGAAGGTGACCTCATTCTGCCGGCGCACCCACTCTTCCACTTCGGGGGCGCGGTCGTCCTCCAGCCAGCGGTAGGGGTCGGCTACGATTTTGCCGTGATAGTTGTCCTTGACGGAGGTGTCGCGAAAGGTTTCCGGGTATTTCACGGGGATGGGTTCGAAGGTGATTTGGTTTTGCTTGTCGGAACGGTTGCAAGCCAGGGCCAGAAAAAAGAATGCCACCAGGGGGAGGGTCAGCTTTTTCATAGGAGTGCAAATTTTCGG
>CAZBYX010000052.1:0-2939 GCA_964496055.1 uncultured Saprospiraceae bacterium | reverse complement strand
TTCCGCAACGGCATCGACATCTACAAAATCACCTACACCACCCAGGACGTGCACGGGGCGGTGGATACGGCCTCGGGCCTGGTGGTGGTGCCCGATGAGGGAGGCTACGCCTACCCCATGCTGGTCTATCAACACGGCACTGTGGCCGACCGCTACAGCGTTCCGAGCAGCAACGCCACCGGCGATGCCGCCTTCGCTCAGATTTACGGCGGGATGGGCTATGTGGTGGTCGCCACCGACTACCTCGGGCTGGGCGAATCCCGGGGCTTCCACCCCTACGTGCACGCCGCCACCGAGGCATCCGCCGCCGTGGACATGATGCGCGCCGTTCGCGACGACTTCAGCCTCGAACACGACGTGCTCATCAACGAACAGGTATTCGTCACGGGCTACTCCCAGGGGGGGCATGCCGCCATGGCCCTCCACCGCGAGCTGGAAACCAAACTGGGCAGCGAGTTTCACGTCACTGCCTCGGCGCCCATGTCCGGGCCCTACAGCATCAGCGGGGTGATGCGCGAGGTGGCGCTGGCGGAAAAGGAATACTTCTACCCCGGCTTCCTGCCCTTCACCATCCTGGGCTATCAGACCGCCTACGGCAACCTCTACGACGACCTGGCCGACGTCTTCAAACCCGACTACTTGCCCATGGTGCAGAAGTTCGCCGATGAAGAAATAGACCTGCTCCAACTGAACGATTTCCTCGTCAACACCTTGATTCAAAACCACGGCGAGTCCGTGCCGCGCTACATGTTCGTCGACAGCCTCATCAACGAGGTGGAAATCAACCCCGACCACCCCTTCAACGTAGCCTTGCGCGACAACGACGTGTACGACTGGGCGCCTCAGGCCTCCACCCGCCTCTACTACTGCATGGCCGATGACCAGGTGCCCTACCTGAACAGCGTCCTGGCCGATTCGGTCATGAACGCCAACGGGGCCCCCAACGTTCTGGCCATCGACCTGGACAGCGACGCCAACCACGCCCAATGTGCCGTCCCGGCTCTGACCGCCGGCATCTTCTTCTTCGGCGTCTTTCAGCGCATCGATGCCGTGACGGCCACCACCGAGCGCGATGCCCTGCCGGAGGTGCAGCTCTTCCCCAACCCCGCCTCCGAGCTGCTTTTCCTCCAAAACCTGGAGGAAGAAACCACTATCGAACTTTACGATTTGCTGGGGCGCAGCGTCCTGCGGCAAACCCTGGCCCCCGGCAATCACACCCTCGACGTGGGGGGCTATGAGCGGGGCACCTATTTGCTGCGTTTGAAGGTGGGGGCACGGGAGGGCGTCCGAACCGTGCTGCTCCAGTAAGACGCCCCGGAAAAGGCAGGGCCCCGAAGCCCTGCCTTTTTTCTTGCCCGAAGGGCAGTACTTTAGCGCCTCCATGCGCCTGTCCACCTCATACCGCCAAATCTTCTCCATCTCCGCCCCCATCATGTTGGGCAGTGCCGTGCAGAACCTCATCGCACTGACCGACAGCCTTTTCCTCTATTACCTGGACGAGACGGACTTCGCCACCATCGGCTTCGTGGGGGTTTTCTATCTGGTGGTCGCCTCCATCGGGTACGGCTTTTCCAAAGGCGGGCAAATCATCATCTCCCGGCGCATGGGCGAGCATCGCTACCCGCAGGTGGGGCGGACCTTCTACGACATGGTCTATTTCGAGCTGGGCCTGGCGCTGGTCATGTTCCTGTTCATGCAGTATGGCTGCCCCTATTTTTTCAAGCTCTTCGTCGAAAGCCCGGAGATTTACGCCAAGAGCCTGGAGTACCTCGAGTACCGTTCCTGGGGGGTGTTTTTTTCCTACACCGGGGTGGCCATGATTGCCCTCTACACGGGTACGGCGCGGCCGGGCTTCATCGTGACGGATACCCTGTTGCTGGCTGTGGTGAACGGCGTGCTGAACTACGCCCTGATTTTCGGGCATTTCGGGCTGCCGGCCATGGGCATTGCCGGGGCGGGGCTGGCCAGCACCCTGGCCGAAGCGGCGGCCTTCGTGGCCTTCGTGGGGTACATTTTACTGGACAGGAAGAACCGCGCCTGGCACCTGTTCCGCCTGCCGCCCATATCCTGGGTCAAGATTCGCAACCTGTACTCCATCAGCACGCCCATCGTGGCGCAGTCCATCGTGGGGCTGGGCAGTTGGTTCGTCTTTTTCGGCGTGGTGGAAAACATGGGGGAGCGCCCCCTGGCCATCACCAACCTCATCCGGATGGTCTATTTGGTCCTGTCCATACCCACCTGGGGCTTCGCCTCGGGGGTGAACACCCTGGTCAGCAATTTCATCGGGGCGCAGAAGCGGCAGGCGGTGCTGCCGCTCATCTGGAAAACGGCCAAACTGTGCTGGCTGGTCACCATGGTTTTCACCCTCCCCGTGGCCCTTTTCCCCGAGGTCATCCTCGCTCCCCTGCTGCATTCGGGGGGGGACATCATCCTCAATGCCAAACCCCTGTTCCACCTGCTGATTCTCATGCTGACGGGGTTTTCCATCGGGGGCATTTACTTCAACGGGCTTTCCGGTACGGGCGCCACCTATTCCGGGCTGAAGGTGCAAACCATTTGCGCGGTGATGTATCTGGTTTACGTGCACCTGGCCGTCAATGTATTCCATGCCAATCTGCTTTGGGCCTGGGGCTCCGAAGTGTTCTACTGGGCGCTCATGCTGGGCTGCACCCTGTGGTATTTGCATTCCCGCCGCTGGCATGGGGTGCGGGTTTGAGGGGTGGGTGACCCTTTGAAGCCCTTGAAAATGAATGGAGTCAGGAGTCTGCTGCAAAAAGACCAATTCCGCCGAGGAACCGAAGATTCGAGGAATCGAGGGTTTGAATAAATCGTTGACAACCAAAGAAATAAACTTTAAACTTCAGGGCCACAACCCTTTTTGCAGTGGACTCATGCCTCCCACCTCTCACCCAAACGCGACTTCCCGAGTGCCGGGCGGG
>CAZBYX010000051.1:11122-16689 GCA_964496055.1 uncultured Saprospiraceae bacterium | reverse complement strand
TCTGAGGATTTGACATGGGGGTGTGGGGTTGGGGTGCTGAACCGCAGGGCTACGCAGCTTTTTTCGCAGTTGACCGCAGTCGGCAGGTGGCAGGTGGGTAAGGGATTGTAGGCGGCCCTCGGTGGAACTCTGTGCCTTCTCCGTGGAGCTCGGTGTAAGCGCTCGCCCCCATACCCCAACCCCAAACTCCCGATTGTACACCTACTGCGCACCAATCGTAAACCCATTGTGCACCTATAAGACCATGAGACCGTGAAACCTTGAAACCGTGAAACCTATTCATTTGGCGGCTGCCCCACCCGGGAAGAGGCGCTCCACGCTGCGCTGGATGGTTTGGAAGTTGAACCAGAGAAAGATGCCGAGCAAGAGGAAGAAGGCGAGAATGGTCAGGAAGTGGAAGGAGGCGGGCAAGTGGAACCCCTGCTCTTCGAGGCGGGCCAGGAGGAGGCCCCGCCCCAGGAACAGGAAGACGAGCAACACCCCGACGACCGCCCCCGTGAGGAGGAGCAGGTAGCGCTTCAGTTCGGAAGCGATTTGCCGGGGGCGATAGCCCAGCTGGAGCAACAGGTGGATGTCGTCCCTGCTTTGGGCGATGAGCAGCTGGAAGCTCAGCCAGACCACCAGTGCCGCCAACAAAAAGATGAGCACCCCGATGAGGGCGATGGCCCCAAAAACCAGATTGAGCACGATGCCCACCTGCCCTCCGATCAGGCGCCCGGAGCTGACCTCGTACCCGCGCTCCTCCAAAAACTGTCGGAAGGCCTGCCCATAGGGGTTTTCCACCTCCAGGATGAGGCGCGAGGGACCCTGCCGGCGCTCGTCGCCGAAGCGGGCATTGGCCCATTCGAGGAATTCCCAGGGCACCAGGATGGAATTGATGCGGTCGGAAAAGCCCACCACCCGCCCCTGGAACGTCATGCGCAGGCCGTTGCCTTGCACGTGCACGTCCAGAGCCACTTTCTTGATGGTGTTCGGGGTGAATTGCGGCAGCCCCTGGCTCGGCGCGAAGCCGAAGTTGTACAGGGCCAGGTAATCGCGCGACAGGATGACGGGCAGCTCGTTTTGGCCGCGTTCCCAGTGAAAGCCGGGCTCGTCCACATCGAGAAACTCGGGGGGCACCGCCTCGAAAAACAACTCGGTGTAGAAACCCACCAGCCGACTGGAAGCACTGACCTTGAACCGGTTGGACTGAAACACCCCCACCTTGCGCACGAAGGGTTGCGCCTCGATTTCCGCGATTTCTTCCGGGGTGAAGGTCGATTGCGCGCCCAGCGTATTGAAAATGCTGACGCGCTTGTTTATTTGCACGAAGTGCTCCCCACTGCCTTGCTCGCCCTTCAACAGGTGATGGAGGTCGAAATAGAGTTGCAGGGCGCTGAGCAAGAGCCACAGCCCCACGAACACCCCCGCGGCGGCAGAAAAGATTTGCCAGCGGTTCTTGTCCTGCCAGAGGATTTTGCGGAGCAACAGCATAGGGGCGGTTCCTAAAAGAGCCGGGAAATGTCCAGCCCGAGGGCATAGACCATCAGGGCGATGATGATGACGAAGCCAATCATGGTGGCGTATTCGAGAAATTTGTCGCTGGGCTTCCTACCCGTCAGCACCTCGAAGAGGAGAAACATCACGTGCCCGCCGTCCAGAGCGGGGATGGGCAGGAGGTTGATGAACGCCAGAATGAGGGAGAGGAAGGCGGTCATAAGCCAAAAGCGCTCCCAGTCCCAGGTGACCCCGAACATCTGCCCGATGCTGATGAAGCTGCCGAGGCTTTCGCTGGCTTTGATTTTGCCCCGAAAAATTTGACCGAAGGCTTTGATTTGGTCGGTGAGGAAGGTCCACCCCTTGCGCACGCCCGCCGGCAGAGCCGCAGCCAGGGTGTACTCCTGGCGTTCGGTTTTGAAGAAGTAGTCGGGCCCGAATGGATACACCCCGATGGCCCCTTCCGGGGTCGTGGTCAGGTTGAAATGCAGGGTATCTGCACCGCGCACGACGTGAACGGTGACCGGCTGCGCTTTGCGCTGCCGGACGAGCTCGAAGAATTGGTCGAAGAAGGGGGTCGGGAAGCTGTCCAGTCCGATGATGCGGTCCTTGGGCTGAATGCCCGCCCGCTCGGCGGGGCCGTCCTTGATGAGCTCGCTGGCCACGAAGGGGACGCGCGGCTGGAACAGCACGATGTTTTTGTTCTCGAAGCGGGAGAGGATGTCGGCGTACTTGGGGTCGATGGGGATATCGATGATTTGCCCCTCGCGCTCCACCGTCAGGCTGCGGGCGTTGTTCAGGATGATTTCCTTGATGACCACGCGGGGGTTGAACTTCTCGAAGGGCTGGTCCCCGACGCGCAATATCTTGTCCCCGTTGCGCAAGCCCATCTCGTAGCCAATGCTGTCGACGTGGATGCCGTACTGGGCATTCTCCGCCGGCAGGTATTCCTCGCCGTACCAATAAAGCACCATCCCGTAGAGCAAGAAGCCCAGGATGAAATTCATGGTGACCCCGCCGAGCATGATGACCAGGCGTTGCCAGGCGGGTTTGGAGCGGAATTCCCAGGGTTTGGGTTCCTCTTTCAAAATCTGGGTGTCGAAGCTCTCATCGACCATCCCGGAAATTTTCACGTAGCCGCCCAGGGGCAGCCAGCCGATGCCGTATTCCGTCTCGCCGATTTTCTTTTTGAACAGGCTGAACCAGGGATCGAAAAAGAGGTAGAATTTCTCCACGCGGGTGCCGAACCATTTGGCCGGAAGGAAGTGGCCCATTTCGTGCAGAACAATCAATATGGAGAGGCTCAACATCAGCTGGCCGACCATCACGAGTACATCCATAGAGCTATTCGATTGTGGGAGAAGGACTTGCGAGAGCCCAAAATTCATCAATTCCCGTCGAACGGCGGCAATTAAACGCGCAAGCCGGCGGCCGTTTCGACAAATGACACAATTTGCATTTTTTTACGCCGCGGCGAAGGTAAAACAACCTGCTCAGAATGCCTTGCCCACCCCCTGACCCGAAGCGCAACATGAACCTGTTCTACGTACCCGACATTCAGGATGGCCTGGCCCACTTTTCCGAGGAGGAGGCTCGCCACTGCGTGCACGTGCTGCGCCACCGCCCCGGCGACGAGGTGCATCTGGTGGACGGGCGGGGCGGCTTGCATCGAGCCGCCCTGACCGAGGTGGGCAAACGCCGCTGCCGGGCCCGGCTGCTGGCCTCCACCCCCGAATTCGGCAAGCCGCCCGTCGAGTTGCACCTCGCGGTGGCACCCACAAAGAACATGGCGCGCTTCGAGTGGGTTGTGGAAAAAGCCACCGAAATCGGGGTGCGGCGCATCGTGCCCTTGGTGTGCGAGCACAGCGAAAGGCGCACCCTGCGCCCCGAACGCCTGCAAAAAATACTCATCGCCGCCATGAAGCAATCCCTGCGCGCCTATCTGCCCGAACTCGCCCCCCTCCAACCCTTTGAAGAAGCCCTCCAAGGCTGGAATGCCTTCGAGGGGCAAAAATTCATGGCCACAGCCCCCGAAGAAAGCAACGGCTCCCTGTTTGGAAACTACACCCCCGGAAAGGACGTTTGTATCCTCATCGGGCCCGAAGGGGGCTTTTCGCCTACCGAAACGGCTCTTGCGCGGAATGCGGGGTTTGCCGGTGTGAGTTTGGGTCCGAGCCGCCTGCGCACCGAAACCGCCGCCGTGTACGCGGCCGCAATCCTCAACGCCATGAATTCCTGAACCCCTTACCCTGATGCTCTTCAAAAGAACCCCCATGAAGAATCGCCTGCTCTCGATGCTCTTGTTGTTCGCCACCTTTCTCTTGACGGCTTCCTTCCATGCGCCCGCCCCGGCGCTGAAACTGGCCCTGCTCAAGTACCACGGCGGGGGCGACTGGTACGCCAACCCCACCAGCCTGCCCAACCTCGCCCGCTTCTGCAACCAGTACCTGGGTACCAACTTCGACCCCGACTACGCCACCGTGGAAGTGGGCAGCGCCGAGCTGTTCAACTACCCCTTCGTGCATATGACCGGCCACGGCAACGTAGTCTTCTCCGACGCCGAAGCCGAAAACCTGCGCAACTACCTCATCGGCGGGGGCTTCCTCCACATCGACGACAACTACGGGATGGACCCCTTTGTGCGCCCGGCCATGAAAAAAGTCTTCCCCGAGCTTTCCTTCATCGAATTGCCTTTCGAGCATCCCATCTACCACCAGGCTTTCGAGTTCAAAAACGGCCTGCCCAAAATCCACGAACACGACGGCAAGCCCCCGCAAGGCTTCGGCCTGTTCTGGCAGGGGCGCCTGGTCTGTTTCTACACCTACGAATGCGATCTGGGGGACGGCTGGGAGGACCCCGAAGTCCACAACGACCCGCCGGAAGTGCGACGCCAGGCCCTCGAAATGGGCGCCAACATCATCCAGTTTGTTTTTCAACAGGGATAGGCTGAGACAGGCTCACTCCCAGATGAGATTCCGTTTGTGCCGGATGTAGCGCCGCACGTTCAGCCAAAAGGCGATGAAGAGGTAAAGAATCAACGGGGAGCCGAGGGTGCCGAAGGAAAGATAAATGAAGTACAGGCGCACCCGGGCGGCGGCGATGCCCATTTTTTCACCCAGGTAGCTGCAAACTCCGAAGGCGGAGCGTTCCAGCAAGTCCTTGATTACCTTCATGCTATAAATTTAGACATTTCATCCCATCTGCACGCCTCCCAAACCCGCTTTTTTTCAAACGCCCCACCCTCTGCGACCATTTCATCAGCCCCGAAATTCCCGGGGTGAAAACAAAAAAGCCATTGCCTCGGAGGGGAGGCAATGGCTTTGAACTCTTAGGGAATCCACAATAGTGAATCGGTTGAGGGATTTCCCGTTTCCTTGTTTGAAAAAAACTCTTCAGAAAAGTTGCTGGATGAGAGCCAAAACGCAAATCAAAATGACGCCCACCAAAAGAATGGAAGACAGGGTTTCCGATTTCTTTCGGAGGCTGACGTTTTGCTCCGTGGAATCCAGAGCAGGTGCGGGGGAAAAACCGCGGGTGTTTCCAGTGTGTCTACTGCTGATCATATGTTCACGGGATTAGGGTTAGAAAAAGGGATTATCAATTGATCAACATAGGGAAAGTGTTGTGTTCTGGGATGTCAAGGGAATGCCAGCCGCTCTTTTGGGCTGCACCGAGCAACACCATCGCTCAAAGGAAGGTAAAAGCCTATGCGGTTTTACAGCCCTCGCACCCGAGGGGGGCTTCCTTCAAATCGGGGCATTGCTCTATTCTGGGCAGGAATAACCCTTATGCAGGGTAGGAGTTCTTACTGTCTCAAGAGGTCAAGGGGCAAGTGTCGACTGAGGTCAGTGCCAGGTGGGAAAGTGTAAGCGCCAGTTTTTGTCGGAAGGAATCGACGGGGATTGTAATTCGTAGGTTTCATGAATAGTGTTCCAATGTGTGTGATAAAAACAGTGCTTTCGAATTTCACTTGGCGGGGAGGGGTACGATTGACAATGGCAAAAATACAACATATCTGGAAAAAATCAAATTGAAATCGCCTTGCTGCTGCTCCACCCATTCTAACCATTTCAAAATCAAAGGGCTGTTGC
>CAZBYX010000051.1:0-11022 GCA_964496055.1 uncultured Saprospiraceae bacterium | reverse complement strand
CGGCCAACAACCGCCCAACTGCGAATTCTGCCCCGGTCAGCCTTTTCCGCCGCCCGGCCCGGTGCGGGCGCAGGCGGAGTGGGAGGAGGTGGGTTGGGTGCTGGTGGCGCTGCACGACTTCGAGGAAGCGCAACGGGAAATCATCTGCGCTGCGGCGCAAACGACCCAGGTGCTGGTCCTCTCCTCCGACCCGGAAGAAGATTCCCTCTTTCTCGCCCAGCGCTGCCCGGGATTCGAGCGGGTGCGTTTCCTCACCACCCCGGCCGTCAACTTCAACACGGCCTGGACCCGCGACTACGGCCCGCAGGCGGTTTACCTCGATGAGGTGGACAGCCTCCTGCTGGTGGACTGGAAGTACAACCGCCCCGACCGCCCCCTGGACAATTGCCTGCCCGGGCACCTGGGCCACCTGCTGGGTTACCCCGTCCATGTAGCCGCCGATTCCACCTCCGACCCCCCGAACGACCTGGTCAATCCCGGCGGCAATTTCCTCCCTGACGGGCAGGGTACGGTGTTCGTCTCGTCCCTCCTCCTGGAGGAAAACGGACCCGGCCGCCCCGAGGAGCTTTGCGTCAAGGTCAAATCGGAAGCGGAAGTGGAAGCCCTGCTCCAACGCTTCGCAGGCATCGACAGGCTCATCGTGTTGCCGCGGTTGCAATACGACGTCATCCACCACCTGGACTTGACGTTCAAGCTGCTGGACGAACGCACCATCCTCCTCGGGCAGTTTCCGCCCGATTCTTCGGACCACGCCACCCTGGAGCAAATCGCCGAAATCTTGCAGGAGTTGACTACCCCCGGGGGGCAGCCTTACCGCCTTCTGCGCATGCCCATGCCCCCCTGTGAAAACGGCCGCTACCCCCCGCATTGCGACAGCCCCACCGAATATCCCACCTACGTGAATGCGCACATCCTCAACGACCGGGTGCTGGTGCCCGTTTACGGCATCCCCCTCGATACGGTGGCCCTGGCCCGTTGGGCCGAAGCCCTGCCCGGCTACCAGGTGGTGCCCATCCCTTCGCGCGCCATCAGCAAGGCGCGGGGAGCGGTCCATTGCGTGACGCGGGAAATCGGGGTGCCGGCGCCGGTGCTCATCCAGCACGAACGGCTGGACACCCTCTGCGCAGACGAGGAGCAAGTCCTTCGCGTCCGTATGTTGCATCGCAGCGGCATCCTGCAGGGGGTGTTGTGGTACGCGCTCGGCGAAGGGGATTTCCAGCCCCTTGCCTTGCAGGAAGTCGAACCGGGCTGGTTCGAAGCCGCCCTGCCGCCGCTGCCTGCAGGTACCGAGGTCCGCTATTACTTCGAGGCCCGAGCCGCCGATGGCACGCTGCGCTATCGCCCCTTTCCCGGAGCGCCCGCCGCCTGGAGGGCCCGGGTGGCGGAATGCCTCTCCGCCACGGAGCAGGCCTCCCCCGTTCGGGGGGTGCAGCTCTTCCCCAACCCCGCCTCGACAGAGGTCATCCTCGAAATGACGCTGGACCACCCCACCCTGGTGCAGGCACGGGTATTGAATCCACTTGGGTGGTCCCCCACCCTGCCCCGCACCCTTCACCTCCCACCGGGCAAGCAGCAGCTCCGGTGGAATGTGCAGGAAATTCCTTCGGGAGTGTATTTCCTGCAGCTGGTCATCGAGGGGCAGGTTTTCCGGCTCCCTTTCCTCAAGTTTTGAGGGGCTGCATTCTTCTGCCGCGATCCCTATTTTTGCCCGAAAGCCCTTTTGCCATGAACCTCAACCCGGTCATTCTGGCCATTCCCATGTACTTCACCCTGATGGCCGTGGAGCTGGTGTACGAATCCATCACGCGCCGGAGAACCTACCGCCTGCACGATGCCGTGACCAACATCAGTACCGGAACCCTGCAACAGCTTACCGGCACCTTCATCAAGCTGTTCAAAATCGGCATCTACACCATCGTGTACGAAAAGTGGGCGCTGTTTCACCTCGAACCCAACACCCTCAACTTCATCATCCTCTTCGTTCTGTGGGACCTGTGCTATTACTGGGAGCACCGGATGGCGCACGAAATCAGCCTGTTCTGGGGCGGGCACGTGGTGCACCACCAGAGCGAAGACTTCAACCTGTCGGTGGCGCTGCGCCAAACGAGCACGGGCTTCATCTGGGGGCTGCCCTTTTACCTGCCCCTCGCCCTGATGGGGTTCCACCCCGTGCATTTCGTGTTGGCAGGAGGCTTCAATTTGCTGTACCAGTTTTGGATTCACACCGAGCACATCGGGAAGCTGCCGCGCTGGTTCGAGTTCGTGTTCAACACCCCTTCCCACCACCGCGTGCACCACGGACGCGACCCCAAGTACATCGACAAGAACTATGCAGGGGTGCTCATCATTTGGGACCGCCTTTTCGGGACGTTCAAGGAGGAAGAGGAACGGCCCCACTACGGCATCACCAAGCCCCTGCGCAGCTGGAACCCCGTGTACGCCAACTTCGCCCACTACATCGACCTGGCGCGGGCGGTGCCCAAAGCCCGCTCCCTGGGCGACGCCCTGCGCATCCTGTTCAAACGCCCGGGCTGGATGCCCGACTATCTGGGCGGCTACCTCGCCCCCCAACCCGTGGACGAGCGCTCCTTCCGCAAGTACGACGTGGAGGCGGCCCGGGAAATCAACCTCTACGTCCTGGTGCAGTTTCTGGCGGCCCTGGCCATCAACAGCCTGTATTTTTTCAAAAGCGAGACCTTCCCCTTCCCCTTCAAGGTGGGCTTCGCCCTGTGGATCGTCTGGACGACGCTGATGTTCGGCTTTCTGTTCGAGAAGAAGGACCGGCGGCTGGGGGCGTTGGAGTTGCTGCGGCTCTTGGCCATGCCGCTGGGCGCCTGGTGGGCGGTGCAAATCGGTCTGGAGGTGCCGCAGGTGTTGCGGCTGAGCCTGGCGGTGTTTGCGGGCGCGAGCGCCCTGGCCTTGCTGCGGATTTGGAAAAGCCTGCCCTCGGCGGAAAAGGTGGCGCCCATCAGTTCCAGGTGACGGCGTCGGGCATCTGGGCGATGACGGTGTAGGTGCTGCCTTTGTTGCGCATGATTTGGCTCCAGAGCTGCTCGGGGCGCGACTTGAACAGGTAGTTCGGGTCCATGTCGGCCATCACCCAGGAGCCCCATTCCAACTCGCTTTCGAGCTGACCTTCCGACCAACCCGAATACCCCACGAAGAAGCGGATGTTTTTGGGCAAGACGAGCTGCGAGTCGATGAGGAATTTCAGCTTCTGGAAGTCGCCCCCCCACCACACCCCCTCGGCCACCTGGATGCTGCCTTCCAGCAGGTCGCCTACGTTGTGGAGGTAGTGGATGGTGTCGGTCTGGACGGGGCCGCCGAAGAACACGCGGGAGTTGAATTCGGGGAAGTCGTTGATGAGGCTGTCCACCCGCATGTCCAGGCGCTTGTTGAAGATGAAGCCGATGCTCCCTTCGGGGCCGTGCTCACACAGCAGGACCGCCGAACGTTTGAAGTTGGGGTCGAGCATGAAGGGCTCCGCCAGCAACACCTGCCCAGACCTGATTTTCGCCTTCGCCATAAGGTTTTGTTGTCGGGGTAAATATCCATCCTTGAGGGCACATATACAATACTTCTAAAAATCGAACCAAACCGGGCGAAGGCACGGGCCTCATTTCCCCGAAAAATTCACAGCACGCTGGTGGGGAAGCGCCGGTCGATGCGCAGGACGAACCCGCGCAGGACCTTGCCGTTGCCCCCCACCTCGACGAACTCCTGCACGCCGTCCTCCATCATGCGCAGGAGGGTTTGGGTCCAGCGCACGGGGGCGGTGAGCTGCTCGACCAGATTGCGGCGAATGGCTTCGGGGTCGGTCTCGGGCCGGGCGTTCACGTTCTGATAAACGGGGCAACAGGGCGGGTTGAAGGGGGTGGCTTCGATGGCCGCCTGCAATTCTTCTTTGGCGGGCTGCATCAATGGCGAATGGAAAGCCCCCCCGACCTGCAGGATGATGGCTTTTTTCGCCCCGGCTTCCTTCAATTTTTCCACGGCCAGCTCCACGCCTTTCACCGTGCCGGAGATGACCAATTGCCCCGGGCAATTGTAGTTGGCGGGCACGACCGTCTCCTCGATGGAAGCGCAGACCTCCTCGATGGTCTTGTCGTCCAGCCCCACGATGGCGGCCATGGTGCTTTCCGTGGCTTCGCAGGCCTTTTGCATGGCCAGGGCGCGTTTCTGCACCAGCTGCAGGCCGTCCTCGAAGCTGAGGGCGCCGGCTGCCACCAGCGCGGTGAACTCGCCCAGGGAATGCCCCGCCACGGCATCCGGCTGGAAGGCATCGCCGGCCAGGCGCGCCTTCACGATGGAGTGCAAAAAGATGGCGGGTTGGGTGATTTTGGTTTGCTTCAGCTCCTCGGCACTGCCCTCGAACATGACGTCCGACAGGCGATAGCCCAAGATTTCGTTGGCTTGCTCGAAAAGCTCGCGCGCCGGGGCGTACTCCTCGTAGAGGTCTTTGCCCATCCCCTCGAACTGGGCTCCCTGACCGGGAAACAAGTAGGCTTTCATGCTGGGTTGGTTTTGCGTTTGACGAATGGTTCCATTCAGCTACCCGCCAGGAGCCCCCCCCTCGCGGGAATGCTACCGGGCGCCGCCCCGTTGGGCGGGTGCGGAGAAGGCCTTTCGGAGCGGTACCAACAGCAGGTTCAGCAGCAGCAGCACCGAAAGGAAGGCGGCCAGACGGGCCAGCAAATCGCCGTAGCGGACGTAGAAGGTCAGCGAATCGTTGAACCGGATGGTTCCCCGTATGGCGGCCTCTTCCCCGTAGCGGGTGGGCTGGAGGATATCGCCGCGCTGGTTGATGAAGGCGGAGATGCCCGTGTTGGCCGAGCGGGCGATGCTGCGCCGCGTTTCAATGGCACGCAGGCTGGCGAAGCGCAGGTGTTGCTTGTGACCGGCGGTGTTGTCCCACCAGCCGTCGTTGGTCATGATGAAGATAGCCTGGGCGCCTTTGCGTACGTAGTCGGCGTGGTAGTCCCCGTACACACTTTCGTAGCAAATCACCGGGGCCACCTTGCCGCTCGAGCTGGCAAAGACCTCCCGCTCCTTCTGGGTGCCGTGCCCCTCGAAAGAACCGCCCAGATGGGCCACCAGCGGCTCGATGAAGAAGAGCACCTCCCGAAAAGGGATGAATTCCGCCCCCGGCACGAGCTTCGACTTGCGGTACAGCGGGATGGAATCCCCTTTCGACCAGACCTGAATGGCCGCATTGAGCACCTCGAAGTAGAGGGTGTCGTTCCCCTGCGGCCAGCTGCGGGCCGCCGGGCTCAGGGGCTCCCCTTCCTGAAAGATGTGCAAAGCCCCGATGCCCGTGACGATTTTCAGATTCGGGTGGCGGTAGCTCAAATTGCTGAGAAAAGCAATGTCGGGCTCCCGGTCCAGCCGGTTGGTGCGCACATAACCGAAGGAGGTTTCCGGGAAGACGAGGTATTCGGTTTGGGGGGTGAGCACCTGCTCGCTGAGGCGCTCGAAGCGGCGGCGGCGCTCCTCGGGGCTGGTGTTGAATTTTTCGTAGTGGGGTTCGTAGTTGGGCTGCACCACCGCCACCTCCACCGGGCGGCCCTGCTCCTCGTAGGTGAAATAGCGCAGCAGCGAAACGGCAATGGGCAAAAGGACGGCCAGCGCGATTTTCAAGGCATCCCGGCGCGGCAGCCCCCGGAGTCGGAAGCCGTTGCGCTCGAAAACCCGGAAGGCCAACACGTTCACCGCCAGCACCCACAGGGTGCCCCCGAAAGTGCCCGTCAACTCGTACCACTGCACCCAGGAGGGGGTTTGGGCGAAGGCGTTGCCCAGGTTGAGCCAGGGCCAGGAGAGGGGCCAGTTCAGATGCCCGTATTCGAAGGCCATCCAGTAGAGGATGAGGGGGAGGTAGCCGAAACGGGGCAGATGCTTGCGCGTCAGGTGGAAGAGCACCACCGGCAGGGTCATGAAAAAGCTGTTCAGCCAGATGGCCAGGATGGCTGCGAAGAAAGCCGTGTTCGCCACCCACCAGGTGGTCAGGATGTTCCAGAGGACGAAGGCCTGGTAACTGTAGCGAAAGACCTCCCGCACGCAGGGGCGTTCCTCCAGAGCACTGATTTCCGCTTCCACCATCAAAAGGGGAACGAACCCGAAAAACAGGAGCGGCGTCAGCGGCAACGGCGGAAAGCCCAGCGCCAACAGCACCCCACTCAAAACCGCCAACCCCAACCACCGCTTCTGCCGCTCCGGCCGGTATTTCCATTTTCGCTGGCGCCACAACACGAAGCCGCCCCAGAAGGAGAGGAAGAAAAACAGCGGGAGCCGCCCCCACAATTCCTGCTCCTGGTAGCGCAGGAACATCCAGCCCGCCGTCAGTGCCGCCACCAACAGAAGGCCGGAAATCCAAATCGTGCGGTGTTTCCCAAGCATGCTCCAGGGAGGTTAGCTCACCACCGACCCGTCGGGCAGGTCTGCATCGGGGCACAGGAAGCTCAGGCGCCCCTCGCCGTCTTCTGCCATGAGAATCATGCCCTGCGACTCCACCCCGCGCAATTTCCGGGGGGCCAGGTTGGCCAGCAGGATGACCCGCTTGCCGACGATTTCTTCGGGGGTGAACTGCTCGGCGATGCCGGAAACCACGGTGCGTTGCTCGAAGCCCAGGTCCACGGTCAGCTTCAACAATTTGTCGGCGTTCTTCATGCGCTCGGCCGAACGGATGGTACCGGTGCGCATGTCCAGCTTGGCGAAGTCCTCGTACTGAATCTGGGGTTTGACGGGGGTATGGGCGGGCGCTTCTTTTTCCATGAGTGCTTGCAATTTTTGTTTTTGGCGTTCGATGACCGCCAGGCGCGAGGGGTCTTTGCGGTCCATGATTTTGGCGAAGAGAATCTGCGGTTCGGCGAGCTGGTGGCCACCCGGCAGCAGGGGTTCGCCGCTTTCCAGTTGCTGCAGGGCGAGGCGCAGGTCACCCCGCTGCCGCGGGGGCAACTGAAGCAGGTTGCGCAGGCGCTCGGCCGTGAAGGGGATGAAGGGCTCGCAGAGCAATTCGAGCAGGGCGACCAACTGCAAACCGAGGGAGAGGGTATCCGCAATGCGGGAGTCTTGGGGGTCGGCCTTCCACAGGGCCCAGGGGGCCTGCTCCTGCAGAAAGACGTTGCCCGTGGAAGAAAGATCCATCAGCAGCTGCGCCGCCGCCCGGAAGCTGAAGCCCTCGATTTCCCGGCGGAAGGCGGTCACCAGCTCGGGCACCTGCGGAAGGGCTTCCTTCAGGCTGCGGAAGCCGGCAGGCACCTTCCCGCCGAAGTACTTGTGGGTCAGGGTCAGCACGCGATGGACGAAGTTGCCGAGGTTGTCGGCCAGGTCCTTGTCGTGGTATTCGATGAACTCGTCCCAGCGGAAGTCGCTGTCGCGATTTTCGGGCATGCAGCGCGTCAGGGCCCAGCGCAGGGCGTCCTCCCGATTGGGGAAGTCGCGGAATTCCTCGAGGTATTCGTGTTGTTCGATGCCCCAGCCGCGGCTCTTGCTGAACTTGTCGCCCTCGAAATTGAGGAATTGGTTGGCGGGCACGTTCACCGGCAGGGCGTATTCGCCATGGGCGCGCAGCATGGCGGGAAAGACGATGCAGTGAAAGACGATGTTGTCTTTGCCGATGAAATGAATGAGGCGCACATCCTCCCCTTTCCAGTAGGCTTCCCAGTCCTTGCCGTTTTCCAGGGCCCATTGCCGGGTGGAGGAGATGTAGCCGATAGGCGCATCGAACCACACGTAGAGGACTTTCCCCTCGGCCTCCTCCAGGGGAACGGGGATGCCCCAATCGAGGTCGCGGGTGATGGCGCGGGGTTGCAGCCCGCCGTCCAGCCAGGAGAGGCACTGCCCCACGACGTGATTCTTCCAGGTTTTGGGATCGTGGTGCGGTTTGCCGTCCAGGGTGCCTTTTTCAATCCATTCGCGGAGCCAGGCGGCGTGCTTGTCGAGGCGGAAGTACCAGTGCTTGGTCTTTCGCAACACGGGCGGCTTGCCGCTGAGCATGGAGCGGGGGTTCTTCAACTCCAGGGGCGAGAGGGTGGAGCCGCATCGCTCGCACTGGTCGCCGTAGGCATTTTCGAAACCACATTTGGGGCACTCGCCCATGATGTAGCGGTCGGCCAGAAACTGCTGGAACTCCTCGTCGAAATACTGCTCCGTGACCCGCTCCTCGAACTCGTCCCCCTTTTCGTAGAGGCGCAGGAAGAATTGCTGGCTGGTCTGGTGGTGCAGGGGTGCGCTGGTGCGGTGGTAATAATCGAAGGAGATGCCCAGGCGCTGGAAGGTATCCTTGTTCAGGTGGTGGTATTTGTCGATGATGGCCCGGGGAGAAACGCCTTCCTTTTTGGCCCGCATGGTGATGGCGGCGCCGTGTTCGTCGCTTCCGCAAATGAAAATCACATCCTCGCCCAGCAGGCGCAGGAAGCGCACGTAGATGTCGGCGGGCAGGTAAGCCCCCGCCAGATGCCCCAGATGGAGGGCGCCGTTGGCGTAGGGCAAGGCCGAAGTGACGGTGTATTTCATGGCGTGCAGCCGGTTTGGGGAGTGGTTGGCGGTTGGAGGGGTGGGCGCGCCCACCCGGCCGAAAAATCCGCGCGAAGATAGGACTTTCCCGACGTCGCCCGCGGGGGAAATGCGCGTCGGGCACTCAAAGTTCCCCCAAATCCTGCCATCTTTGTCTTTCGGGAGCCCGCGTGCCCGCCGGCTCCAACCCTCAACCCGCGACATCCTTCCCCGTCAGACAGGTTTTCATCAGCCCCCTGGACATGAGCAAAGCACCCAATCACCGAGCGCTGCCCGCCTTCCTGGCCGGGCTTTTCCTTTTCCTCGCCCGCCCCGCCGGGGCGCAAGTGCCACCCCTGTACCCCCTGCCCGACGACCTGGTGGAAATCTACCGCCAGGGCGAGCAGGCGCTCCTGCAAAAAGACTGGCAGACGGCCCTGCGCCACTTCAAAAGGGTGAACCGCAAGAAACCCGACTTCGCGCCCGCCCTGCGGGGCATCGGTGCCTGCTACGAACTGGCCGAACGCTTCGACAAAGCCGCCGCCACCTACGAGGAGGTGCTCCAAAAAGACCCCTACTTTTCCCGGGTGCTCTATTTCGAATGCGGGCGGGCTTACCTGCGTTCGGGCAACTATTTCATGGCCCTGCGCCTCCTGGAGGAGTTCCAGGCTCTGCAATCCGAACCCCCGGGCCGTTTCCCTTACAACGGAGTGGCGGAAGCCGAGGTGGAGAAAAAATACCTCCAGCAGGTGGAACAACTGCGCAGTGCCTGCCACATCGCCCTGGATTCCATCAAGTACTGGAGCATCCCCGCCGTGCACAACCTCGGCCCCGCCATCAACACCCCCGCCGACGAGTACTTCCCCTACCTGACCAACGACGGCCAAACCCTCTTCTACACCTCCCGGCGCGACCCCCGCAGCGACGAAAACCTCTATTTCAGCACGCGCAGCGGCAAACGCTGGCGAGCCGGCCAGCCCGTCGGACATGGATTCAACACCACCTCCCACGAGGGGATGCTCACCCTGGTGCGCAACGGCAACCGCGCCTTCTTCACCGCCTGCGGCCGCCCCGAAGTCCTCGGCACCTGCGACCTGTGGGAAGCACGCCGCGACGGCAAAGCCCTGCTCGACCCCCACCCCCTCGACGGCCGAACCAACTCCCCCCAATGGGAATCCCAGGCCTCCATCAGCTGCGACGGCAACCTCCTCTTCTTCGCCAGCAACCGCCCCGGCGGCGAAGGCGGCACCGACATCTGGATGGCCCGCCGCATGATGGACGGCCGCTGGGGCGAACCCATCAACCTCGGCCCCCCAATCAACACCCCCTACGACGAAGAGGCTCCCTTCATCACCAACGACGGCAAAGTCCTCTATTTCAGCTCCACCGGCCACCCGGGCCTGGGCGAAGAGGACATCTTCATGAGCCGCCTGCAACCCGACGGCAAATGGGGCCCGCCCGTCAACCTCGGCGTCCCCGTCAATTCCGCCTACCGCGAACTGGGCTTCTTCCTCAGCGCCGACGGCAAAACCGGCTACTTCGCCAGCAACCGCACCGAAGGCTTCGGCGGCATGGACATCTACCGCTTCGAGCTGTCCGAACAGCTCGCCGCCGAGCCCATCACCTTCCTGCGCGGCCAAATCCTGGATTCCGTGCTCGGCACGCCCGTCCAAACCACCGTCTGGTTCGAATCCCTCCCGCCCCTCTTCACCGAGCCCGACGGCAGTTTCTTCCTTTGCGCCCCCGCCGGACGCACCCTCCATTTCGAAATCCTCCACAACGATTACCACCCCTACCGTGGGCGTCTCACCGTTCCCCCATGGGACAACCGCCAACCCCTCGAACACACCATCCTGCTGCAACCCACCTTCCAACTGCCCGTTCTGACCCAGGAAGCCCCTCCAGCCCCGGCCCCTCAGCCGAAAGCTCCACCTCCGCCCCTGCTCGAACTGCGTCACGAAGTCTTCTTCGACTTCGACGACGACGAACTCAAAACCGACCAAGCCCACAGCATCCTCGCCTTCCTCAGCGACGTGCTCAGCGGCCGCACCATCCACGAAGTGGAAATCGTCGGCTTCGCCGACGACATCGGCGAAGACAGCTACAACCTCGTCCTCTCCGAGCGCCGCGCCAAAAACGTCGGGGTCTTCCTCAAGGAGCGCGGCGTCCGCGTGGACAAAATCTACATCGAGGGCAAGGGCGAGTCCCCCACCAATCGCCCCCGCTGGCAAAACCGCAAAGTGGACATCATCATCCGCGTGGAAAAAGATGGGCAGTGAGGCGGTGGGTTGCGATGGGTGATCCCAAAGAAATACGTGGATACACGGTTGAGACACGTAGAAATAAGGGGGGGAGGGGGTTGAAACACGTGGAAATACGTGGAGACAGGTTGAAATAAATTGCCCCCAAACCCGCACCCCCACCTACTGCGGTCAACTGCGAAAAAAGCTGCGAAGCGCTGCGGTTCATTACCCCAAACTCCATCCCCCACCCAACTCTAAACTTTCCACTCTCAACTCTCCACTCCATCAC
>CAZBYX010000050.1:13668-16804 GCA_964496055.1 uncultured Saprospiraceae bacterium | reverse complement strand
TAGGTGGAAACAGGTTGAGACAAGTGGAAATAGATGGTCCCCTCCCGCGAATGCAGGCCCTGGTTGTCAAATCGTGAAATCGTGAAATCGTCAAATCGACGTGGGGGTTGGAGGTTAAGGGGTGGAGTTGGGGAGGAGATAGGTGGAAACAGGTTGAGACAAGTGGAAATAGATGGTCCCCTCCCGCGAATGCAAGCTCAGCTTGTCAAATCGCCAAATCGACGTGGGGGTTGGAGGTTAGGAGGTGGGGTTGGGGAGGAAATAGGTGGAAACAGGTTGAGACAAGTGGAAATAAATGGTCCCCTCCCGCGAATGCAAGCTCTGCTTGTCAAATCGCCAAATCGCCAAATCGCCAAATCCTCGCTTCCTCAAATCCTCAAATCCTCCTTCTCCATCATTCGTCCTCTTTCGCCGGCGCTACAAAAGGCAAGAGGCTGTCCCTGTAGGAACAGCCTCGGCGGCAAATGAACAGTCGGGGGAAAGCTGAAAAAGCAAGAGGGCGAGCGCCCTCTTGAAAATCACCCGTTTACAAGTCGGTGGCTTGTTCGACGTATTCGGTCAGGGGGAGGTTGGTCTTTTGCAGCTCCTTGAACCCGCCCCGGATGTTGACCAGCTTGTCGAATCCCCGGGCGCGGAGGATGGACGCCGCAATGACGGAGCGGTAGCCCCCCGCGCAATGGAGGTAGTACTCCTTCGAGGGGTCTAACTGGCTGAGGTTCTTGTTGATGAAATCCAGGGGGAAGTTCACCGCCCCGACGATGTGCTGGGCCTTGTATTCGCTGATGCGCCGCACATCGAGGAGGTTCAATTGTTCGTTGGCGAACTTTTCGGCGAAGGCTTCGGCGCTGATTTCATCCAGGGTTTCCAGGGGTTCGCCGGCGGCTTTCCAGGCTTCGACGCCGCCGTCCAGGTAGCCGATGGCGTTGTCGTAGCCGACGCGGGCCAGGCGGGTGACCACCTCTTCCTCGCGCCCGGGTGCGCTGATGAACAGGATGGGTTGCTGCAAGTCGGGCACCAGTGCACCGACCCAGGGAGCGAAGTTGTCGTCCAGCCCGATGAAGATGCTGCCGGGCAGGAAGCCCTTGACGAATTCGTCCTGGTGGCGGGTATCGATGACCAGAGCCTTTTCTCCTTCCCAGGCGGCTTTGAAGGCGCGCACGCTCAGGGGCTTCACGCCGCGGGTGCGCACCTCGTCCAGGGGAGCATATCCCTGCTTGTTCAGCTGGGCGTCTTTGGGGAAGTATTGAGGCGGTTCCACCAAGCCGGTGAGCACCTCGCGGATGAATTCTTCGCGGGTCAGGTCGGGTCGGAGGGCGTAGTTGGTTCGTTTCTGCTGCCCGAGGAAGCCCCAGGTTTCCTGGCTCATCTTTTTGCCGCAGGCCGAGCCGGCGCCGTGCCCCGGATAAACGATGACGTCATCGGGCAGGGGCATGATTTTGTTGCGCAGGCTGTCGTACAGCATGCCGGCCAGGTCTTCTTTCGTCAGTTCGCCGGGCTTGATGGCCAGGTCGGGGCGCCCCACATCGCCCAGGAAGAGGGTGTCCCCGGTGAAGATGGCGTAGGGCTTGCCGTTTTCGTCGCGCAGCAGGTAGGTGGTGCTTTCGAGGGTGTGACCGGGGGTGTGCAGCACTTCGATGGACACCTTGCCCAGCCGGAGGATTTCGCCGTCTTCGGCGATGTGGGCATCGAATTCGGGCTTGGCCGTGGGGCCGTACACGATGGTCGCGCCGGTTTTGCGGGCCAACTCCAGATGCCCCGACACGAAGTCGGCGTGGAAATGGGTTTCCAGCACGTATTTGATTTTGGCCCCGTCGGCGGCGGCGCGTTCCAGGTAGGGTTCGGGTTCGCGCAAGGGGTCGATAATGGCAGCTTCGCCGTCGCTTTCGATGTAGTAGGCTGCCTCTGCCAAACAGCCCGTGTAAATCTGTTCTACTTTCATAAGGCTTTCCTTTTGAACGGTCCTTCCCCGCGAAACCCCGTTCCTCCCACCCACACACGGGGAGCGGGGCGGGTTTCCGGCGAGGGGAAATGTTGAATTTCTCGTTCGAACGAATGCCTCAAAAGTACCGGCCCACCACAGCCCTTTCTGTAAAGGGCATCACAGGGCTGAGGTGATTTTCGTCACCCCGAAAAAAGGGAGGAGGAAGCCTTACAGCAGTTCGATGCGGTTGCGACCCAGGGAGACTTTTCCCTCTTTTTCGAAGCGCTTCAGCAGGCGGGAGATGGCTTCGCGGCTGGCGTTCAGGTCCTGGGCGATTTGCTGATGGGTAGCCTTGATGGTTTTGCTGCCCGTGGCGTAGGACTTTTCGCGCAGGTAGCGCAGCAGGCGCTCGTCCATGCGCAGGAAGGTGATGCTGTCCAGGGCATCGATCAAATCGAGGATGCGCGCTTCGTAAGCCTGCATGATGAAGTCCTTCCAGTTGCGGTATTGGGTCATCCAGTCGTCGGCTACGTGGACGGGCAGCCCGATGAGGAGGGTGTCTTCTTCGGCGATGGTTTTGAAGAAGCTCCGTTTGGCGCGCATGCAACAGGTGTAGGAGCTGACGCAGGTTTCCCCCCCCGTGAGGTAGTAGAGGAGGATTTCGCGCCCCTCGTCGTCTTCCCGCAAAACGCGGACGGTGCCTTCCAGCACCAGCGGCAACATGCCGACGGGGTTGCCGAAGTCGAGGATGACTTCCCCGGCTCGAAAGCGAAACAACTTGCCTTGCTCGGCAATGGCTTCCTGCAGACCGGGGTCGGTGAGAAAGGGCAGATGGGTGCGCAACAGGGGGCGCAGGTCTTGCTTGATTAACTCCATGGCTCAGGGAGGTTTGGGTTGGAGAGGCGAACCGACCCTTCCATGCCGTTCAAATATCGGGGTTCTTCCGAAAAACAGGTTTCCCCCGGAAAAAGATGCGCGGGGAAGGAGGGCTTGATATACATGGAAATACCTGGAGACACTTCGAAATAAGTTGTGGGGAGGGTCGGAGGTTTTGAGGTTTGGGGTTGTTGGAACCGCAGAGACATCGAAACAAATAGAAATAGGTAGAGACAAATGGAAATAGTGTCGGCGTGACTCTCAGGCACGCCGACACCGGGGCGCCCTCTGCTGCGTCTTCTGCGCTTTCATTCCCCCCCAAACCCACACCCCACACCC
>CAZBYX010000050.1:5131-13658 GCA_964496055.1 uncultured Saprospiraceae bacterium | reverse complement strand
CATCCCCACCACACCACCACCACCCTCAGCCGTCTCAGACCCCACACCCCACACCCCCTCCACCGGTTCCACCCCTCACACAGTTCCGCTTCGACGCAGGGTTTCATCGGTCGGGGCGGGAAGGACCATGGCGATGTGGGGGATGCCGTCTTCGAGGTAGGGTTCGCCTACGGGGGAGAACCCGAAGGACTGGTAGAACGCGGTCAGGTAGCGTTGCGCGGAGAGTTTGATGGGGGCATGGGGCCAGAGGCGGCGGGTGTGGGTCAGGGCTTGCTGCATGAGTTCCTTTCCGGCGCCTTTACCCCGGAAGGCGGCGGTGGTGAGCACGCGGCCGATGGAGGCGTAGTCCGGGTAGGAAGTGCCCGGGGGCAGCAGGCGGGCGTAGGCGGCCAGGGTGCCCTGGGAACTGCGGCCCAGCAGGTGCCAGGCTGCGGGGTCCAGGCCGTCGGCATCGAGGTAGGGGCAGTCCTGCTCTACGATGAAAACAGCTTGGCGGGCGGCGAGGCAGTCGTAGAGCTCTTGCAGGCTGAGCTGCTCGAAGGGCTTGCAAACGAAATGGAGCATGCCCAAAGTTGCGAAATCGGCGGGAATCGGCCTTCAGAGGCGGTCGCTGACCAGGGCGCTGCCGGTGGTGTTGCAGCGCATCCAGCTGGGGATGGGGTCTCCTTCTTCGGAGACGAAGCGCACGGAGCCGTCGTCCAGGGCGTGGTAGGTCCAGATGTGGGATTTGCCTTCCCCGCTGATGTGGGCGCCGAAGCGCAGGATGTATTTCACTTCCCAGCGGTCGGGCAGGCGGCGCATGCGGATGTCGTTGCCGCTGATTTTGGGGACGCCCAGATTGACCTGACTGATGCCTTCGATGTTGTAAAATTCGTTGGCCAGGGCGGCCATGTTGAGGGGTTCGCGCGAGCGGATGGTGATGGCGTTGAGGGATTCGCTCCACTGGACGTGCCGCTCGATGACGAGCTCGAAGTCGTCGAGCAGTTGATTGAGGGTCTCGTTGGTGGTTTCGTTGATGCCGTTGCGCAGGGGTTCGGCCCAGGGCACGTCCTTTTCGTAGATGACGACCAGATGGTCGATGGGCGGGTCGGGAAAGGTGTGGATGTTGCAGCGGGCGATGGATTGGGCGGTGGCATCCTGGAGGTAGATGCGGGCCAGGAGCTGAAAGAAGAGCTCCATTTGGTCGGCCGGAATGCGGATGCTCAGGTAGCGCAGGTCTTCGCCCTCGGCCAAAAAGCGAAGGGCCAGGCGGGCCGCATCCCGACGGAACTTCCGCTCCAGCCGCTTGGGCAACTCGGTGCTCGCCCCTCTGAGGCTGGTTTCCTGTACGGCCTGCCCCCAAACGGGCAGCTCCCCAACTCCCCCCAAAAGCAAAGCCCCCGTGAGGGGCATCCAGAGCAAGGCGCGGAAGGAACGGGCAATCATCCTCATGACTTCGTAGTTGTTGGGTCGGAGGGGGAAAGGGGCTGGAAAGGAGCTTCAAAAATTACTCCAACTTTCCAATCGGTTGAAGCCAATCGATTAATCCATGGCAAAAGAAGCTCATATTTTTTGAGGGGGCAAGCCCGGCTCTAAAATTTGTAGCATTTCACGCGCTCGCGGGAGGCGCGGCGGTGGCGATAGTGCCGCTCTTTCTTTTCCCTGCTGAAGGGCCAATCGAAGGGGTTGATTTTCAGGGCGACGTAGAAGTCGGTGCCGGCGTAATTTTTCTTGAAGAACAGGGACTCGAGGTGGTCGGTGCCGAGCACCAGGAAACCCAGGCGGAGGGCCAGCCCCGTGCGGTAGTCGTTCCAGTTGTAGAGCACCAGGGGGAGGGAGAGGCTGTACCAGCGGCGTTCGAAGCGGGGGGTGAGGGCGAGCACGTTGCTGCGGCGGGCCGCGACGCCGGGGGTGGGCAGGCGCTGGACGAGGGTGGCGTTGAGGTAGAAATCGCCCGCGAAGTGGTAATCGAATTGGAAGGAGAGGGCGGCCGGCAGCCAGAGGCGGAAGGAGTTTCCCTGAAGGGTGGCCAAGGAATCGCCCAGGGCGTTGAGGCTGAAAGTGCGGACGGCTTTGTCCAGGTCTTCGGGGCCGATGATGTCGCTGTAATCGCGCTGGTCGATGGTGAGGGTGTCGTCGAGTTGGAGGGCGTGCCGTTCGGCGATGTCATAGGTCACGTAGCCGAAATCGAGCAGGGCGAGGCCCCATTTGAAGCGATAGGGCCCGTCGTCGCCGAAGGTGGTTTTGATGAAGCCGAGGTCGAAAGCCAGGCCGCCGCCGTTGGGTCGCAGGCGGTATTCGCTGCTGTCGAGGTTGGTGGTGGTGAAGCCGAACTCGAAGTCGGCTTGCCCGACGACGGCGCTGCTGTTGCTGGTTTTGCTGTATTCGACCCGGGTGCCGTTGTTTTTGAAAAAGCCGCCCTCCAACCCTTGCAGGAAGCGCAGGGAAAGCCCCAGGCCCGCCTCGCCGTTCGCCGTTTCGAACTTGTAGGCGTAGTGGAGGCCCAGCTCGCGCCAGCTCAGGCCGGCGCCGTGCAGGGGAGGGATGTGGAAGGGGTCGAAGAGGTTGCGCTGGTCGTATTGGTAGTAGCTGAACTCGTTGGGAATGCCGAAAGCGGCCACTTCCGTGCGCAGGCGGGTGGAGAAGCCGACGGCATGCCGCTGCCCGAGCCGCACGGCCGCCGAAGGGCCCGTGAGGTAAGCCCGGGCGGCGCCGAATCGCTTGGCTCCGTCCCGGTAGTAGTCAGCCACGTAACCGTTTGGCGGGACGACCCCTTCCAGGTAGGGCCCGCTGTAGAACTCGGCGTCCCGGCCGTTTTGCAACAGGTCCAGGGTGCTGGTGTGCTCCAGGTACAGGTAGTTGTTCTGGAAGAACAGCCCGGCGCCGGCAAGCTGCACATCCCAGGGCAAGGGGTTGAACAATTGGCCGGCGGGGTTGAGAAACAGCGAGCTGACGCCGGCGTAATTTTCCAGGCGCAGGCCGAGCTGTTCCTGGGCGCTCGAGCGCAGGCTGAGGAGGCCGATGAGCAGGACGAGGATGGTTCTCATGCGATGCAGTTTTTGTGGATGCCGGGGCCCGTTCGGGGCTGCATGAAGGGGGGATGTCTGAGCCGAAACGAGGGCAGGGGACGCTGCGTGGAGGGAATCAGGTGTGGGACAATTACGTTGCCCTGCAAAAAAATATTGCCCACGCCCTCAGGAGAAATAATCCAGGATGAGGCGGCAAATTTTAGGCCCGAAAATGAGCAAACCCACGACGGCGGCGCCCAGGGCACTCAGCAGGACGGCGGCCGCCGCCAGGTCTTTGGCTTTGCCGGCCAGGGGGTGGGGTTGGGGCGAGCTCAGGTCGGTGAGGTTCTCCAGGGCGCTGTTGAAAGCCTCGGCGGCAAAGACCGCCGCCATGCACAGCACCTCCAGCATCCATTCCAGCAGGGAAATGTGCAGGAAAAAACCCGCAGCCACGACGGCCACGGCGAAGAAAAGGTGAATGCGGGCATTGGGCGTGCTGCGGAATAGCTCCACCAACCCGGCAAAAGCAAAACGGAAGCTATTGAACCTTGCTTTCCAGCTCATAGCCCGGGGCCTTGAAGCGGTAATACCCCTGGATGCCCAGATGCCAGGCATCGGGCGCGTTCAGGGTCTTGAACTCCATGCAGCGAAATTCGGGGGAGAAAAAGATGTGGTCGTAGGGGATGTCGAAGAAGGAGACCTGCCCGTCGTTGTAGGTGTTCATGAAACCGGTGCGGGAGTCCAGCAGGTTGGCGGCTTTGCGCAGGCTGAGCATTTCATTCGACCAGGGCACGGCGTTGAAGTCGCCGAAGACCAGCAAGGGGCGGGAGAGGTTGCGGGCGGCCAGGTAATCTTCCACCACCCGCAGGTGCTGTTGCTGATGCCGCGCCGAGATTTTATCCAGGGCGGGGAAGGTGTGGGTGGTGAAAAAATGGATTTCCCGACCGCCCTCCGTCCATACGCAGCCACTGAGGTTGGGCACGCCCCGGAAGTAGAAAGTGTCCAGTTCGCACAGCTCGTGGCGGGAAAAGATGGCCAAGCCGAACATGCCGATGTCCTCGATGTAGGTGTAGTAGGGGTAGATATCCTTCAGGGAATCGAGGAGCAGTTGGGTCCACAGGGGGGTGAGTTCCTGTACGGAGAGCAAGTCGGCGTCCGAATATCGCATGGCTTGCAGGGCGCCCGACACGTTGGCCGTGGCGTTGGAGAGGTTGAAATGGGCTATCGAGAAATGAGCGGTGCTGGACTTGCCGAGGGTGGCCCAGAGGGGGTCACCGGCAGCGGGCGGGGGGGCGGCATTGCTCGAGGTTACGCTGTTGCGCAGAAAGAGCGCCAAAACGGCACATCCCAGAAAGCTGACGAACGTGAGTCGGGGGCGCTTCAACACCAGAAAGAGCAAACCCAGCGCCAGATAACCAAGCATGAGCTGGACGGCGTAGTCGGCGCCGGCGTTCAGCTCCCCGAACCATTGGGGGCGAACGCAATACAAGACGCCCCCGGCCATCAGGCCTGCGACAATCCCTTCAAGGGGACGGAGGGGTGGTTTGGTTAAATCCATGGGTTGGTCTTTGGCGGTTAGGCCTTACATTCCAAGGGGTAGAAGCATGTTAGAGGAGAAGAGCAGCCGAGGGAGTGCTTGCCGACAGTTATCCGAAAGCTATGGCGTGAATTGCAAGAGGTTGGCTATCTGCCGGTAAAGATAGAAAAAATTTTTACATGTCACAGAAAGGAATGGGCGCCGGCCTTGTCACCGCTCATGGCGCTTTCTTTCGGGCCGCCACCCGATGAGCCTGCAGGGAAAACCCAAAAACGAAGGCCGCCATGATGCACACATAAACCAGGGCCAGGGGAAGGCAGCCGAAAAGAGCCAGGACGAAAAACACCAGGGCGAAGAGGTCGCGCTTGCCGAAAGCCGCCGCCACCTGCATCACCCGGTCGAACCAGCCGCTGCCCTGCTGGAAGCTGTACTCCACGTTCAGCAAGGTGCCTCCCTTGTTGTAGCGCAGCAGATAGAGGTACAGGCTGCCCAGCGCCGCCAATGCAAACACCACCGCCAGGAGTCCCGCATATTTCACCGGCTCCGAAGCCCCCGTGCGCAAGATGCCGATGATGAGCCCGCCCAACCCCGCCAGATAGGAAAGGTTGTCCACCAGCGTATCGAGCCACTGGCCGTATGGGGAAGACTTGAACTTCAGGCGGGCCAGCTCGCCGTCCACCCCGTCGAGGACGCTGGTCAGGTGAAACAATGCAGCCCCGATGAGCCAGTTCCAGTAGCCGCCCAGAGCCATGAACACCCCCGTGAGCAAGCCCAGCAAGCCCGTGAAGACCGTGAATTGGTTGGGGGTGATGGGGGTGGGGGCCAGCAGGCGCGTGATGGACAGGCTGACAGGGCGGTTCAGGTGGCGCGACACCCAGCCGTCCGTGGGTTTGATGAGGCTGCGCAACAAGATGCGCCGCGCCAGCCGAAGGTCCTCCGCCCGGCGAACGGCCAGGCAATAATGCTGCCCACCGGCAAGGGGCACCGTCCTGGGGAGGGCATCCGGGCCGTCGGAGGAATCTGCTTCCAACCCTTCGGGCATCTTCTCCTTTGGTTCAAGCTCCGCATCCAATTTCCAGCCCGGGGGGTAATAGAGGATACCCCTGTCGGGGCTCGCGGCGGGTTTGCCGGAGGAGGCTTCCCGCAGGCGCTGCAGGTAGGCGGGGCTCACAAGGATGGCTTCCCTGAAAAGAAAAGTCGCTGCCTCCGGGTCGAGCCACTCCAGCGCTTCCTGCGCTTCGGCAAAGAGGCGCACTTCCACCGATTCCTCCTCCCTGAGGGCGGCCCGAAAGCGGCGGAGGTGCGCCTCCTTGGCGCGGCCCTCCGGATGGACCAGGGCGATGCGGTTCACACCCGCCTGCCGGCAGGCGTGGAGGGTGCGTTCCAGCACCGTCAGGCCGTAGATTTTTGCACGCAAGGGGTCGAGCTGCTCGCCCGCCTGCAGGGGAGGGATGTTTATCAGGGCGTTCATGGGCTCAGACCAGGCTTTGATAGGGGCCGCCCAGGAAAGCCAGCACGCCCATCGTGATGACGAAGACCCAGATGCCCACGTAGAGAGGCACGAATTTTTGGCGCTTTTGCAGCATCTCCGGGAAGTGGATGGGCTTGCCGGCAAACTTGCCCCGCGGCTTGCTGGGGAAGAAGAAGGTCTTGTACGTCTCGATGGTGGCGATGGTGAACCCGATGCTGCACAACACGATGATGATGAAGTTGTCGGTCAGCTTGGCCGCCATGAAGGCGTACAGGTAGGCGATGATGGGGCTGCGGAAAAACTTGAAGGTCTGGAACCCTTCGAGCGGAGCATCTTTCCAGGCCCCCCCGAAGGCGCTGATCCAGCCCCCGCAGCTCAGGATGAGCAGGATGAGGTAGGGGTTCCAGTTCAGGTTGCCGAGGCGGTAAGCTCCGTAGGCTTCGAAGAGCCCCCAACCCACCAGAGCGATGCCGCCCACGTAGGCGATGGCCGCCAGGTAGCGGTCGCGCTTGCTTTCCACCACCTTGCCGAAAACGTGCAACTGCATGGGGATGAAATACTTCGACTGGTCTTCGGTGCGCAGAAAGGTCTTCCAGATTTCCAGCGTCAGGCGCTCGACCAGATAGGTGGAGCCCCAGAGAAGAAATACCCCCTGCGCCGTGGTGACATCCAGCCCGCTCAGCGCCCAGACGATGGGGCCATATACGGCTCCGACGACGGCACTGCGGAAATACTTGGGCCAGGTGAATCCTTCGTGGGGGGAATCTTTGTACATGCCCCAGGTGGAGGCGTGCAAACCGGCGGCGAGGCCCGTAAGCAAGGCATAGAGGAATTCCATAGTCTGTTTGCGATGGTTTTTCGCAGCCTGCCCGGCGGCTCGAAGCCCCCGGAAAGGCGGCTGATGGCTGCTGTTTCAAAAAAGGAGCGCAAAGGTAGCCATTCTTTTCGGGTGGAGGCGGAGAAGGCCTGCCGTGGCAGCGGTTCTGGGGGAAGGCGGTGGGAGGAAGAGGGTGGGGGGCCTACCGCTTCTCCGAGCGGATGGACTGATAGACCCTTTCGATGACTTCCAGGTCGCGTTGGGCCAGTTCGAGGTTGAAGGCCGGTTCGGTGCCCTTGTGCAGGGCATCGAGAAAGTCCGCGAACATGGCCTTGTACCCGCCGATGTCCCGCAATCCGGGGAATGACAGGCGCAGGCCTTTGCCCCGGGCGAAGATGAACACCCCATTGGACTCGAAGGTGATGGAGCCCCGTGTCCCATAGATGCGCGACAGGCGCAGCCCCTTGAGCAAAGCACTCACCTCCCAGGAATAGAGCAAAGTGGCGATGGGCCCTTCCCGGTATTTGGCGACGATCTGGATGCTGCGCTCCATGTCGGTGCCCTGGCCGGGCTGAAAGCCCTGCACCGTGTGCAGGGTGAGGCCGAGGTTGGAAATGAAATTCACCCAGTGGATACCCCCTTCGAAGAGGGCCCCGCCGCCCGCCTGGGAGGGGTCGTCGCGCCAGTCGCCGGTGTGTTGGGTTTTGGTGGCGTTGATGAAGAGGAACTTGATGTCGCCGATGATGCCCGAAGCGATGATGCGGCGCAGCTTGCGGAGCAGGGGTTTGTAAAAGTAGTTCTCCGCTACGAGGACTTGCGTGTGGCTCTGCTGCTGCTTTTCGCGGATGCGCTCGAAGTCGGCGCTGCGCAGGAAGGGGGGTTTTTCCACCAGGACGTGCTTGCCGGCGTCCAGGGCTTGCAGGGTGAGTTCGAGGTGGCTGTCCGGGGGCGTGACGACGAAGACGGCGTCCACCTCGGGGTCGTTGATGGCTGCCTCGTAGGAGCCGAAAGCCCCGGCCCCGCCGAATTCCTGGCGGAAACGCGCCGCTTTTTCCGCCGAGCGGCTGGCGTAATACAGGGCCACGTCCGAGCGCCCCTTGAGGTACTTGCTGTGAATGCGGGCCGCCCATCCGCAGCCCAGAAAGGCGAGGCGCAATGGGCGGTCGGAGGGCACTTTCCGAAAGGTTTTCATCATAGCGAGGTGACTTGAATTCTACTTGCGATGCGCACTACCCTTCGAGGGAATCAGCCGGCGGCTTTTTCCGAACCGGCCTATTTTTATTGCAAACTTTTCTTTTATGCACCCCCCCCATCATGCAAACGATTCGATTCTCCGGTTTTCTCCTCGCACTCCTTTTCCTCTCCGCCTGCACCGATAGCCGTCCTCCTGTTCCCCTCGCCACTTTTGAAGGCAGCGAACAGGCCCGCACCCTCGCGGAGGACTTTTTTCAGGCCCTTGGCGGCAAAGAGCGCTGGGCCAAGGTAAGAAGCCTTTACATAAGGGCGGTTCACGAGCAACCCAACCTCGAGCACCCCTATCAAAGTGAAATCTGGCGCGACCTCGACAGCTTTCGCCTGCGCATTCGCCAGCGCGGGGAGGAGTTCGACCGTTTGGGTGTGTTCAACGAGCAGGAGGGCGTCATCTTCTACCTCGACCGGGACAGCCTGCGCCGCCTGCCCCCTGACTTCCTCGCCGCTTTTCGCCGCAATCACGA
>CAZBYX010000050.1:0-5031 GCA_964496055.1 uncultured Saprospiraceae bacterium | reverse complement strand
GCGAACGCCTCCGCATCGAAGCCCGCCCGCAAGGGTTGGTGTACATCGCCACCGTGGAGGATCAAAACCAGGGACGGCCCGTCGAATTTCCCTTGCTTGGCGCCGTCGATCATCGCTTCTTCTTCCACAACCCCGAGCACGATTTCCCCACGCTGATCAGTTACCGCTTCCAGCCCCCTGACAGCCTCTTCGCAGCCGTGCGGGGCTGGCAACAGGGCACCGAAAAACGAATGCTATTCCCCTTCCGAAAGGCATCGCCCCGCTGATGGGCGACCCTGTCGGCGGGACGCCCCCTCAAGCCGACAGGGCGCGCCCCCCAAGAAAGTGGTGCTTCAAGGAGGGAACGAGCGGTTCGCCCCTCCCACCCGAACCTCCCACCGCCTGCATTCTTCCGGGGGCAGGGTTCGAGGCGTTCACGGGGGTCGTTCCGGCCTGCCCTCCCCGGGAATCGTTGGGGGCATTCGTTGCATTTTGGTTTTTAGCATATCAAAAAGCCTTGAGTTTGAGGGGCTAAGCGTAGCCATTTTTTCCTAATTTACGCCCCAACCAAAACCCCTGCACATGGGAAAACTGACCATCAAAAGCGGCAAGGGTGAACTGGTGTTGGAAAAGAGCCCCGAGTTGGTCGGGTTGAAGGCCGCCAAAAAGAAAGACCTTTCCAAGGCCGATTACGTCGAAAAGACCCACTTTCAAAACCTGGGCGGGTTCCAGGTCGTCGCGCTGCGCAAGGAAACGGGCGATGTGGACGAAGCCCTGGACGAGGTGCGGCGGAAGAAAGAAATCGAGGTGGGCACCCACGTTTACGTGGCGGAAGGCAGCGAGCGACCCATCGTGCCCACCGGCGAGCTCTACATCGTCTTCGAACCCGACACCGACCCCGAAGAACAGCAGTTGGTGCTGGAAGAATTCCATCTGGAGCTGGTCGAACGCCGCGACCGGGACCGCCTCATCGCCCGGGTCACGCCCGCTTCTCCCAACCCCATCAAAGTTGCCGCAGCCCTCCAAAAGACTTCCCTGGTCAAGCACGCCGAACCCGACCTCGATACCCTGCTCGACGAATACAACTTTCAGGTGCCTGCCGACAACCTCCTTGCCCACGAATGGCACCTGCAGAATCTGGGCCGCATCCCCGATGTGGGCTATCCGACCCGCAAAGGCGCCGACGCGCGCGTGGTGGATGCCTGGAAACGCCTCGGCAACCTCGGCTCCGACAAAATCACCATCGCCGTAATCGACAACGGCTTCGACCTGACCCACCCCGACCTGCGCGACAAGGTCGTCCGGCCCTGGGACTTCTGGAGCAATTCCCCCAAAATCCCCGAAGGGGACCCCACTTTCACCCATGCCACCCCCGTAGCCAGCCTGGCACTGGCCAGTGCCAATGGCAGCGGTTTGGTCGGGGTGGCGCCTATGGCGCGGCTCATGCCCCTCAACGGTACGAATTTCAGCCTGCGCTTCACGGAGGCGGCCTTCCGATACTGCATCGAAAAAGGAGCGGACATCATCTCCTGCTCCTGGGGCACCACCGACCCGCGCTTCACCCTCAACCCCCTGAAAGAGGAGGCCATTGCGCGTGCCGCCCGCGAAGGCCGCAACGGCAAGGGCTGCGTCATTCTCTTTGCCGCCGGCAACGAAGGGTTCGATTACGTCAATTTTTACGCCGCCCACCCCGACGTCATATGCGTGGGCGCCACCGACAGCCGCGACCGCCATGCCCCCTACTCCAACCGGGGGCTGGAGCTCAGCGTCTGTGCTCCCTCCAACGGGGATTGGCCCATCATCGCGGCCCGCGCCTGGTGGGACCCCGGCACGGACAGCCGCGGCCCCGGCGAGTTCCGCTGGTGGGCCGACGGCCGCTCCCGCGGCGACAACTACAAGCATTTCGGAGGCACTTCCGCCGCCACCCCCATCGTGGCGGGGGTGTGTGCCCTCATGCTCAGCGCCAACCCCGAGCTGAGTGCCGCCGAAGTGAAGGAAATTCTCCAATCCACCGCCGACAAAATCGGCGACCCCTCCGAATACGACGCCCGCGGCCATTCGCGCAAATACGGCTATGGCCGCGTCAATGCCGACCGGGCCGTAGCCGAAGCCCTGCGCCGTCGCGAGCAGCCCCTGCCCGCCGATGCGGTTTCCGGGGCCATCCAGGCCGGCCGGGGCTTGTTTCGTTTCGCCGTGGAAAAACACCCTGCGCAAGGCTGGGCGGTGCAGGTGGGAGTGTTTGCCGAATACGGCAACGTGCTCGAGCAAGCCGAAAAGCTGCAAGCCCGCTATGGGGAGCCCGTCCTGGTCAACATCAACGAGTTGGAGGGGCGCACCGTGTACAAAGTCCTCGTCGGGGCTTTTGCCGAGAAGAAGGCTGCCTCCAATTTGCTGAAGCGCATCAAGAAAGACGGGGGCAAGGGCTTCGTGCGCAACCTGGCCGACTTCGCATGAAAAAAGCCCCTCGAAAGGGGCTTCGGAAAGGGCGCCGGGCTTCCAACGCCGATGGTTTCAAGCCGTAATTTTCCTGGGGCGCACTCAGGTTATTTTTTGTTTCACTTCCACGATTTCGTAGCCTTCGATGATGTCGCCCACCTTGATGTCGTTGAAGTTCTTGATGCCGACGCCGCATTCGAGGCCGGCCTTGACTTCCTTGACGTCTTCCTTGAAGCGCTTCAGGGAGGCGATTTCCCCGACGACGCCCTCTTTGGTGGGGTAAATCACGATGCCGTCGCGGATGACCCGCACGTGGGTGTTGCGCGTGATTTTGCCGTCTTGCACGTAGCAGCCGGCCACGGTTCCCACCTTGCTGATTTTGAACACTTCCCGCACTTCCAGGTTGCAGACGATGCGCTCTTCCTTGGTGGGTTCGAGCATGCCCTCGATGGCTGCCTTGATTTCGTCGATGGCCTCGTAAATGATGGAGTAGAGTTTGATTTGCACGCCCTCGCGTTCGGCCAGCTTGCGCGCCCCGAGTGAGGGCCGCACCTGGAAACCGATGATGATGGCGTCGGAAGCGGAGGCGAGCAGGACGTCGGATTCGACGATTTGCCCCACCGCCTTGTGGATGACGTTGACCTGGACGGTTTCGAGGGAGAGTTTGATGAGGGCGTCGGAGAGGGCCTCGACGGAGCCGTCCACGTCCCCTTTGACGATGAGGTTGAGCTCCTTGAAGGTGCCGAGGGCCAGGCGGCGCCCGATTTCGTCCAAGCTGATGCGTTTGGTGGCGCGGGTGGCTTGTTCGCGGGCGATTTGGGCGCGTTTGGAAGCCAGTTGGCGGGCTTCCGACTCGCTGTCCATCACCTTGAAGCGGTCACCGGCCTGAGGGGCGCCGCTAAGCCCGAGAACGAGCACCGGGGTGCTGGGGCCGGCCTCTTTGATGCGTTGCCCGCGCTCGTTGAACATGGCCTTGACTTTACCGGCATGCTCGCCGGCGACCATGGGGTCGCCGATGCGCAGGGTGCCGTTTTGCACCAGGGCTTTGGCCACATAGCCCCGCCCTTTGTCGAGGGAGGCTTCGAGGATGGCGCCGATGGCTTTGCGTTTGGGGTTGGCTTTCAACTCGAGCAGGTCGGCGACCAGGAGGATTTTTTCGAGCAATTCGGGGATGCCCTGGCCGGTTTTGGCGGAAATTTCCTGGCACTGGTATTCGCCGCCCCAGTCTTCCACCAGGATGTTCATGTTGGCCAGTTCCTGCTTGATTTTTTCGGGCTGGGCGCCCGGCACGTCGATTTTGTTGATGGCGAAGACCATGGGCACGCCGGCGGCCTGGGCGTGGCTGATGGCCTCGCGGGTTTGGGGCATGACGCTGTCGTTGGCAGCGATGATGATGACGGCGACGTCCGTCACTTTGGCACCGCGGGCCCGCATGGCGGTGAAGGCTTCGTGACCCGGGGTGTCGAGGAAGGTGATTTTGCGGCGCTCTTCGCCCACTTCCACCTCGTAGGCGCCGATGTGTTGGGTAATGCCGCCGGCCTCACCGGCAGCGACGTTGGTTTTGCGGATGTAGTCGAGCAAGGAGGTTTTCCCGTGGTCCACGTGCCCCATGACGGTGACGATGGGAGCGCGGGGCACGAGGTCGGCCGGGTCGTCCACGATTTCTTCTTCCTCTTCGAGTTCTTCTTCGGCCTCGATGAATTCCACTTCGTGGCCGAACTCTTCAGCGACCAGTTCGATGAGTTCGGCGTCCAGGCGTTGGTTGATGGAGACGATGACGCCCAGGTTGAGGCAGGCGGTAATGACCTCGGTGACGTCCACGTCCATGAGGTTGGCCAGTTCCTGCACGGTGATGAATTCGGTCACCTGCAGCTTGCCCGATTCCAGGGCCAGTTCGCGTTGCTCTTGCTTTTCGCGCTGGCGTTCGCGGGACTCCCGGCGCAGGCGCTGGCGTTTCTTTTTGCCGCCGCCGGACAGCCGCGCCATGGTCGCCTTTATTTTTTCATCGATTTCCTTCTGGGAAACTTCTTTGACTTCGTCGCGGCCGCGCCGCCCGCGGGCACTTCCGCCTTGCCCGTCGGTGGCGGAGGCGCGGACTTTCCGGCGGGTGCGGATGCGTTTGCGACGGCCCGAGGAGGAATCTTCTTCCTTCCCTTCGGTGCCTTTCTTTTCCTTGGCTTTTTCTTTTTCCTTCTTTTTCTTCTTTTTCTCTTTCTCGGTTTCGGAGATGTCGATCTTGCCCAAAACCTTCACACCCCGCAACTGAGGCGCTTCAGCCCGGATGACATCGTCTTTTTTCTCGGGTTCGGGTTGCTCGGCGGCTTGTTCGTCGGGGGGCGTTTCATCGGAGGCGGGCGCCGGCTCTTCGGTTTCGGCGGGCGCTTCTTCTGCTGCAGGGGCTTCGGGGGCTTCCGGTTCAGACGGCTCGGGAGCAGGGGGTTTTTCTTCGGGTTCGGCGGGTTTGGCTTCCGGCTCCTCTTTAGCCTCGGGAGCAGGCTTTTTCTTGCCGGCGCCGTCCAGGTCGATTTTGCCCACGACTTTCAGGCCCACTTTGGGCTTTTCTTCTTCCGGGGGTTCGGCGGCGGGTTCCTTTTTAGGGGGTGCCGGGGGCGGGGG
>CAZBYX010000049.1:0-17076 GCA_964496055.1 uncultured Saprospiraceae bacterium | reverse complement strand
CTTCGAGGTTCTCCCAGTAGTAGTCGCAGGTAATGGAAGCGGGGCCCGGGCAGCTCACCACCTGAGGCGGCAGCTTGTCGCTGACGTTCACCTGCACCATGCAGTCGTTGTAGTTGCCCGAGCAGTCATAGGCGCGGAAAACCACCGTAACCGTCGTTCCCACATCGGCACAGCAGAAGGTAACGCTGGGGCCGAAGCCGGTGCCACCACCGCAGGGGTTGCTCATGCGGCGTACCTGGAAGTGGCTCAGGCAGCAGTTGTCGTAGCTGCCGTCGTCGAAGACGTCGGCCGGAACCACGGCCAGGCCGTTGGAGCCGAGATTGACATCCGTGATTTCATCGCAGATGGCAATGGGTGCCTTGTCGTCCACGACGGTGACGTTCACGTGGATGGTGGTGATGTTGCCGCAGGCATCTTCGGCGACGTAGTCCACCACGTGGGTGCCTTCGGGCAAGCCCGGAGCGGGAATCAGACCGCCGTTGGTGCCGTCAACGCCGTTGAGGTAGTTGGCTTCCCCGATCGGGGTGTAGATGCGCACCGTCACGCTGTTGCAGTTGTCGGAAACGGTGGGCGGCAGCAACAAGCCGGTGCTCTTGCAGGGCTGCGGATGCTGGCCCGGAATGTCCACACCCACGGAGAAATCGGGACGGCTGATGGACGGAGCCACCTGGTCCACCACCTTGATGATCTGGATGTTGTCCTCACCGTTGGCGTTGGAGGTGACCACCTGCTGGGTGCACCAGTCGAGCACCGTCCAGGTACGGACGATCTTGAAGCTGGTTCCGCAGGAAGCCAGGATTTGGTCCGAGCTCGAAAATTGGTAGTTGCACAGCGGCCCGTTGATGTTTTCCGGAATGCCGGAACCCGTCAACTCCAACACGTCGGCATCGTCCAGACCGTTGCCGGGGCAGCCGTTCCCACCGTTGGTGGTGTTGGTGCTGTTGACGTTGGGGTTGTCGTTCTGAGGAGCATCGTTGTCGTCGCAGTTTTCATCGAGGAAAACTTCGATGATGGTGGTGCTCGGGTCGCTGTCGGTGATGAAGGGATGCAGGCTGGTGGCATCGACGATGGTGGGGAAGGCGTTGTACTGGTCGCACGTCCACATCACATCGTCGGGGAAGTCCACCTCATCGGGGGCGGGGCGCTCGATGGTGATCACCTGCTGGCAGGGAGCACTGACGTTGCCCTGGGCATCGATGGCGATGTAGGTGCGCACGATGGTCCCGGAGCCCGAGCACATGTTGCCCGTGTTGGTTTGCTCGTTGGTGAGCTGGATTTGGATGAGGCTGGCGGGGGTGCAGTTGTCTACTGCAGTGGGAGGAAGCACGCCGCTGAGGTCGTCGGCGCAATTGAGGGTGGTGTCCGTACAGGTGATGACGGGCGCCAGCTTGTCCTCGAGGGTCAGCGTACCCCAGCACGAGTTGCCGGTGGCGTTGTCGGTGATGGTGGCCACGAGGGTGGAACCAAAGTACTGGCTGGCATTGGAAATCGTCACCACATCATCACCTTGCACCACCACCTGCTGGTTATGCGTGATTTTGATGTGGTAGGAGGCATTCGGATCGGGTCCCTCCAGAATCATGTCTGCGGTGATGGTGGCTTCGCAGACATTCGGGGTAGGTGAGACCGAAACCTGCACCTGATTGTTGCAGGCCAGGCCCTGCGCCACACCCTGCTGGGCAAAGAAAAGCCCCACAAGGCTGAGCAGCATCCAACAAAGTGGACGTGGCTTTGTAAAACTCGTTTTTTTCATAAGATTGAACAATTTGTTAATAGTGACAGAAAAAAAATGAATCGTTTTCGCGCTTCTGTTTGGTGTGCCGTCGCAACCCCTCCTTTCCGCACCCTCAGCGGCAGCATTTCAAATTCGTCAATTAGCAAAAGCCGGCCCTTTCCCATTTGGAAAAGCAGGACGGCATAAGTGTGTAAGTGTATGGCTGAAGAGCCACTCCTTCAAAGAACATCAGGCATCCGAATGTCGAAAAATGAATCCCCGGAAGAGCGATAAAGAGAAGGTCAAGAATCGTGCAAAAACGGCCGAGCTGGGGAAAGACTCAAGGGAAGGAAGCCTTCTGGGCATCGGCTGGGGGGTGCCGTTTTCACACAGGCTGACTGTTCAAGGGATTATTTTTCGATTTTTGGGCAAATGGGGATGCCCTTTTCAAAACTCAAAAAAATTCATACGTTTTTGGGTACCTGCAAAAGTAGCCCATTCCAACAGGCACATCATACCCCGTTGATGGTATTTTTCCCAAACCGGATTTCTTCCTGCCCAAACCGAAACCGGGTGGGGGCAAAGGGGCTGAACATCAAATCAGACTGTGATCGTAAACCATCTTGATGAGGCTGGCAGTGCTGCTCACTCCCAGTTTCCGCATGATGTTTTTGCGATGGACGCTGACCGTCTGGTCGGAGATATAGAGGGTTTTGGCAATTTCCTTGTTCGTCATGGCCTGCGAGATGAGGCGCAACACTTCCATTTCGCGCTTGGTCAGGTGGTAGCGCTTGACGAAGCGGTCTTCGAACTTTTGCTTGTCGGAGGAAGGCGACGCATTCCACTCCGCGGTGATGTTGACCCCTTCTCCGAAAAAGCGATTGCCCCTGGACACCTCCCTGAATGCCCGGAACAACTCCTGAATGCCGTTCCCCTTGAGGATGTAGGCATCGGCGCCCGATTTGAAGGCCGTGCGCACGATGCGCGGCTCGTCGTACATGGTCAGGATGATGACGCGCAGCTTCCACTCCCGTTCGCGGATGGCCCCCAACACCTCCAACCCGTCCATGTCGGGCATATTCATGTCGAGCAGGAGGAAATCGGGTTGCTCGGTGCGCAACATGTGGAGCAATTGCTTCCCGGTATGGGCGGTACCGATGACCCGACAGGGAAAATGCGGCGATTCCAACAACACTTTCTTCAACCCCTCGACGAATATTTGATGATCATCGGCAATGATCACTGTTGGTAATTCCTGGCTCATGGGCGGCAGTTTTCTCGGCTTCGGTTTTTGGAAAGAGGAGGGCTGATTTTTTCTGCGGTTTGGAGGGGCAAACGAATCGTGAATTGTTTGCTGTCTTGCAGCTGATGGCACCGCAGCTCGCCCCCCAACCGCCTCACCCGCTCCTGCAGGAAGAACGGCGTGGCGCCGGCTGGCAAGGGCTTTCCCTGGTCTTGATAGCAAAGCACCAGATGTGTGTTCTCGAATTGAAGGTGGAGTGTGCAGGTAGGGTTGGAGGCGTGCTGGATGACATTGTGCAACAATTCTTGCACGAGGCGAAAAATATGAATTTGCAATTCCGCGGGCAAATTTCCCGCTCGTCCGCAGGGGTCGTCCAGTGTCAGCTCCAATTGGATATCGGCAAACCGGGAGCAGCGTTCCACCAATTGCCGGATGGAAGCCGACAGGCCCTGCTGCAACAAATACTCCGGCACGAGGTTGTTCAGCAGGGCGCGCAGGTCCCATTGTGCCTGGCGCAGCAGGTTGCGCAATTCCCGGGCGCGTGTGCAATCCCTGTTGGGAAGGGCATCGGAAAGCAACTGAGCCAGGGCCAGGGTGCACCCCAGCCCGTCGTGCAATTCCTGGGCGATGCGGCGTCGCTCTTCCAGGCCGGCGGCAAGGATTTTTTCATCCGGGGTGCCCTCCTGCAGAGGGGATGTCATTGCGCTGGCATTCGGAATCATTTGTGTTTCAATCGGTTTCAAAGATGAAGAACAGCCGGCCGAACCGGTTCCCTAAATGAAAAAGCCTCTGGGGTGTTGAAAGACATTGAAAATGAAAGGCCGAGGAGAACAAAAATTTCCAGTCCCGCTCAACCCAAAAAATTCCATGCCAAAAATGCCCCACCCCCAAACGCTCCACCCACACCCGTTTGGGCGCGGGTGGAGAGGGGAAGGCATTTCGGTGGGGCAGAACGTGCCAGTCGAACAGAGGGGTTGCGTGAAGGGTTGGGTGTGGGTGATTATTTCAGATAGCTGTCCGAGTCGATGAGGCGGTTTTCGCCTTCGGCGTAGAGCGCGTAATCGAAGCCGGGGTGGAGGGCGTAGGCGCCGGTTTCGCCGGTTTTAGCCAGGGCCAGGTAGCCCACCTGCACGTTTTCGACGGCTCCTTTTTCGCGCTCGACGATGCGTGCCACGGCTTCTTCGCAGGCTTCCTGAGGGGAGCGCCCCTGCCGCATGAGCTCCACGATGAGGAAGGCGCCGAGGGTTTTCATCACCAGCTCGCCCAGGCCCGTGGCGACGGCCGCCCCCACCCCGTTGTCCACGTAGAGGCCGGCGCCGATGATGGGGCTGTCGCCGACGCGGCCGTGCATTTTGAAGGCCAGGCCCGAGGTGGTGCAGGCCCCGGCCAGGTTGCCGTTCGCATCCAGGGCCAGCATGCCGATGGTGTCGTGGTTTTCCACGTTGATGACGGGTTCGTAGCGGGCGGTCTTCTTCCAGGCTTCCCAGCGGCGGCGGGCTTCTTCGGTCAGCAGGTTTTCTTTGGGAAAGCCTTCCGCCAGGGCGAATTGCAGAGCGCCGCGGCCGGCCAGCATCACGTGGGGGGTCTTTTCCATGACCCGCCGGGCCACCGAGATGGGGTGCTTGATGTGTTCGAGGAAGCAAACCGAGCCGGCATTGCCCTGCGAATCCATGATGCAGGCGTCGAGGGTGACGTGGCCGTCGCGGTCGGGCAGGCCGCCGTAGCCCACGGAATTGGAGTTGGGGTCGGCTTCGGTGATGCGCACACCCTGTTCGACGGCATCCAGGGCGGAGCCCCCGTCGGCGAGCACCCGCCAGGCCCCTTCGTTGGCGGCCAGCCCGTGCCGCCAGGTGGACAAGACAATGGGTTTGGCATATTGGGCGCCCGAGCGCGAGCCCTTGGACAACTCCCGCCCCAAAACGGAGCCGAAAACCAGTCCGGAAAGACCGACCAGGCTGCGCCGGAAAAAGGTCCGTCTGTGTTGCTTCATGGTGCTGCAAAGTTTGGCGTTCGGGGCAAGATACACATTTCACCCGCGCCCCGAAACGCCCCCCCGCAGCAGACGAGAGGTGCCCCGGCCGAAAAATCCCGGCCTTTGGCTTTCTTTGTCCATCCCTTCATGCAACGCCTTGCAGCCATATTGCTCCGGGGGCTCCAGGGGCTGTTTCGATTCCTGCCCTTCGCTCTGCTCTATCGCCTCTCCGACGGGTTGTTCCTCCTGTTGTATCACGGGGTGCGCTATCGCAGGGGGGTGGTTCGCGCCAATCTGGGACGGAGCTTCCCCCGGCAAAGCCCCGCCGAGCTGCGAACCATCGAGCGTCGTTTTTACCGGAGCCTTTGCGACCTGCTGCTCGAAAGCCTGAAAATCTGCTCCCTGCCGAAGGCGGAATTGGTCGAGCGCTTCCGCTGCTGCAACCCCGATTGCTTCGAGCCCTTCCTGAAAGCGGGGCGCAGCGCCCTCGTGGTGGGGGGGCATCTGGGCAACTGGGAGTGGGGCGCACTGGCTTTCCCGGCCCAGGTGCCGCATCCGGTGGTCGGTCTATTCAAACCCCTGCGCAACCGCCACGTGGAGGCCCTGCTCAATCGCTGCCGGGAAAGCCACGGTCTGCACCTCGTGCCCCTGCCCCAAACCGCCCGCGCCCTGGCCCGCTGGAAAAACCGCCCCGCCATCTGGGTGCTCATCGCCGACCAGACCCCCGTGGACGTCCAAAACGCCCACTGGACCACCTTCCTCCACCAGGACACGCCCTTCCTGCCCGGCGCCGACAAAATCGCCCGGAAGATGGATTGGCCCGTCTTCTACTACGAAGTCCGACGCCTGGGCCGCGGCCGCTACGAGTTCGAATTTCAACTCCTGACCCCCACCCCGCGCACCCTCCCGCCCGGCGGGGTGACCCAACTCTTCGCTCTGGCCCTCGAAGCCTCCATTCGCCGTCACCCGCCGGACTGGCTCTGGAGCCACCGCCGATGGAAACGGGCCCGTCGAAATCTTCCCGGGGAAAAAAGAAAGGAAAAGGGAGGCGCGTGAGGCAGGGGGCGGCCTCAGCGCAGGTCGCGCACCAGGTCGATGTGTCCTTTCAGGGGTTGGAGCACTTCGCTGACCCCCTCGACGCTGCGTCCGAAGATTTTGGCCACGTAGTAATAGGTGCCCTGGGGCAGGGGTTCGCCCTTCAGGTTGGTGCCGTCCCAATTGATGTTGGGGTCTTCGGTCTGGTAAACGAGCTGCCCCCAGACGTTGAAGATTTTCATGTCCACCCGCTCGATGAAGCAGGACAGGCGCGGCACGAACAGGTCGTTGAAGCCGTCCTGGTTGGGGGTGAAGGTGTTGGGCAGCTGGTAGCGCGGGCAGTTCTCCACACAGACCAGGGGGCTGAAGTCGCTCTCGTTGAGGAAGGTGTCGATGGCCGTGACGGCGTAGCAGCCGGCGAGGCTTTGTTCGAGCTCGTGGGTGAAGGTGGTGATGCCGGCGCTGTCCACTTCGGCGATGAGTTCGAGCTCTCCGCCCATGCGGGGGGAGAAATAGATGCGATAGCCGACCACGTCGTCGGTGGTTTCGCACAGCTCCATGGGGTTGACCCAGCGCAGGTCGTTTTCGAAGAGGGTCTGTTCCTCGCAGGAGAGGTCTTCGTCGCAGATGGTGCGCACGCTGAGCTCGGGGGGGCAGGGAGGGATGGTGTCCAGGGGCACGCCGCAGGCTTCCTGCGAAAGGTTGACCAGGGGGCTGGGGATGCCCTCCACCCCGTAGGAGCTCAGGGCTTCGATGTAGTAGCAATAGGTGCGGCCGTTGACCAGGCCGGTGTCGGCGTAGCTGGGCTGGGTCACGGAGGCGATGGGTACCCACTGAGCCAGAGCGTCGTTGAAGCGATAGACGGTGTAGAGGGAATCGCCCCAGGGGACGTGAGACTCCCAGCTGAGGTTGTTGGTCTCGTCGGTGGAGGCGATGCTGAGGAAGATGGAGGAAGCGGGCGGGGAGAAGCCCAGGGGTTCGCTTTCGCCGTTGACGAAGAAAGCCAGCCGATAGGTGTAGGGTTGCTCCTCGGTGTTGAGCGACAGGTCGGTGAAGCTGTCGGCGCTCAACTGCCAGAAGGTGGGGCTGCTGAAATCGGCCCCCGGCACGGGGGTGAAGTCCGAGTCCGTGAAGCCGCGGCCGCGCTGGAGTTGGATGCGGTAGGGGCCGGGGTTTTGGAGGGTGTCGAGGTCATCGGGGTCGGGTTTGACCCACTCCACTTGCATGACGCCGTTGACGGGGCTGGTCTGCTCGACGCTGACTTTGGTCAGCAGGGGCACGTCGCGGGTCAGTTGCATGCAGACCTCCTCGGAGGGGAGGCTCTCGACGATGTTGTAGGGCTGGGAAGGTTCGAAGCCCGTACGCCGGGCGAATTTGGCCAGGATGCGGTAGCAGTAGGTGCGCCCGCGTTCCACATCCGTATCCTCGAAGTAATAGCGGCCGCCCACCACTTCCTGGGTGTTCTGCACGATTTCCACATAGCCCCGCCCGGCCAGGCCGGGTGTGCAGGTGTCGATGGGGAATTGATTGGAACCCTCGCGCCGCCAGACGGAGAAGCCGAAGAAGTAGTCATCGGCGGCATCTTCACATTCGTAGGGTTTGGCCCAGCTGACTTTGATGGAGTTGCGGTCGGCATCTGCCTGCACATCGGCCGGGGGCGGCCCCACCACTTTGATGCGCACGGTGCGCAGGGTGGCCAGCCCCGCGGTGTCGATTTCGGGGTCGAGGGAGCTGTCGAAGATGTCGTCTTCGGCTTTGAAGATGACGGTGTAGGGGTGCTGCTGGATGTGTTCGCAGGTGGTTTGCCAGCGGAAGGTGCGCACCACGGGTTGGGGTTCGAAGTGGGCGCTGGGGTTGCCGAAGGGGCGCCACAGCTCGGCGTCATCGGCGGGGCTGACGGAGACGCTGAAGGGCCCGCCCAGGGCCGAGAGCTTGATCCGGTTTTCGGGGTTGGGGTCGGTGGCGACGACGTCGAACTCGACCACATCGCCGGCTACCACGCAGAGGAAATCTTCGGTGTCGATGACGGGAGGCAGGTTGTCCTCGCAATCCTCTACGAAGATTTGCATGTCGCGCAAGACGGTGTCAATGGGGATGCCGTTGCGCCAGGAGACGATGATCATGGCGATGTTGTACTCGCCCTTGACCTGGGGGTTGGTCCAGATCAGGTCGCCGGTGATTTCGTTCAGCTCCAGGCAGCAGCCGTTGCCGGCCACCTGGTCGGGGAAGGTGTAGTTGGGCACGGGGGAGTTGATGTCCTGGAAGGGGACGACGAGTCGGTAGCTGAGGCTGTCGCCGTCGGGGTCGTAGGCGTTGGGGTTGTGGAGGAAGGGTTGCCCGACGCAGGCGAAGTCCACGGGGGGTTGGAGCAAGACCGGCGTATTGTTGCAGCCCTGGAACTGGGGGTTGAGGAAGGTGTAGGTGGTCTTCAGGTGGAACTGCACCATGTCGGAGCCGGGGGGGTTGACGTTGACGATGCCGCCGTTGCGGTTCGGGTCGGTCATGGTGATTTGGTAGGTGCCGCGGCCCGGGAAGGTGTGGGTGGCGATGTAGGTGTTGAACTTGACGTCGTTGGGCAGGGGTTCGCCTTCGCCGTTGCCGTTGGAGCGGGGCACCTGGTCGCAGGTGCCGTCCCCCCAGCAGAGGGTGAGGGTGTCGCGGTCGGCGGGCACGCTGCTGGTCTTGGTGTAGGTGATGATGGTGCAGCGCAGGGTGAGTTCGGAGCAATCGACTTGTTCGCAAATGATTTCGCCGGCGCGGTTGTGGGTGGCAAAAGCCGTCTGGAAGTCCAGCAAGGCGGCCAGCAACAGGGAGAAGGGGAGTAGAATTTTTCTGCTCATAACCAGTTCGTTTCGAGGGGCGCCACCAACTTCCCCAACCGGGAAGCCGCCACCAAAACCCCCTCACACATGGCAAGTTCGAATAATTTCACGAAAAACTAAGCCAAAAGGTGCGGTCCTTTCGCAGCCGGGGCGACGCAAGTGCCCGCGGGCATGGGTTTTTAACGTAGTTCCGGGGGCTTTAGTTTGGCTGCAGGGTCGTGCCTTTTGCAAAGACGGCTTGCAGGAAGCGCCGAATCGCTTCGTGGGCGTGCAGGGCGTCCGGGGCCAGGCGCGGCATGTTGAAGAAGCCGTGAATCATGCGGGGGTAGTGGCGATAGACGGTGGGCACCCCCGCCTCGGCCAGTTTGCGGGCATAGGCGGCGCCTTCATCGCGCAGGGGGTCCAGGCCGGCGGTGAGGACGAGGGCATCGGGCAGCCCCTGCAAGTCCGGGGCGAAATGCGGCGAGAACAGGGGGTTGGTGCGGTCTTCGGGGCTGCGCTGATAGTGCTCCAGAAACCACTGCATCATGGATTTGGTCAGCAGGTAGCCTTCGGCGAAGGTCTCGACGGAGGGATGCGAGAAGGTGGCATCGGTGGTGGGGTAGATGAGCACCTGGGCGCTGAGGGTAGGGCCGCCCGCCTCCCGGGCGAGCAGACAACAAACGGTGGCCAGGTTTCCCCCCGCACTGTCGCCCGCTACCACGAGGCGCTCGCTGCGGGCACCCCAGCGCGGGGCCTGCTCCGCCGCCCAGACGAGCGCATCGAAAGCATCGTGCAAGGGCACGGGAAACTTGTGCTCCGGTGCCAGGCGATACCCCACCGATACCACCACCGCCCGATTCACCGCCGCCAACCGCCGACAGAGCCGGTCGTGCGTTTCGATGCTGCGCAGCACGAACCCGCCCCCGTGGAAGTACACCATCAGGGGGAGGTTCGGCTCCGCCACCGGCCGATAGACGCGCAGCGGAATGGGGTAGCCGTCGCGGGCAGGGGCGGTCTCGTCCCGCACCTCGTGCTGTTTCAAGGGGGGGAAATCGAGCAGGTTTTCGATGAAGGAAAAGCCCCGGTCGGTAAGCCGCCGGGCCGCTTCGGGGCTGAGGGATTCGATGCGCCGGCCGAACAGGCGGACGTACCACAACAACAGGCGGGTGCCGAGGGGAGGTTGATGCATGTGGGTGCTTGGTTGCGATGCCGGGAAATCCGGTTTGGGCGGGCGGTTTGGGTTTGCCTTCAGCGGAAACGCCTCCCCGCGAAGCATTCAGCCCCGGGGAAGTGGAAGCAAAGATAGCACCGCGCCGAAAAAGGGTCGAGCGGGAAAACCACCCCGGGATTTCGGCATTCCACCCGAGGGGCTTACCTTCCCCCCTGATTCCAAACCATCCACGAGCCCATGCTGAGCTGCCAGCGCGACGCATTCCGCATTCCGCCGGAGGTCACCTACCTCAACTGCGCCTACCTGAGCCCCCTGCCCCAGCGGGTGGAAGCCGCCGGCCATCGGGGGCTGGAGCGCAAGCGCCGCCCCTGGGAAATCACGCCCCGCGACTTTTTCCAGCCCCTCGAAACGGTGCGCACGCGCTTCGCCCGCCTGCTCGACAGCCCCGAACCCGAACGCGTGGCCCTGCTGCCCTCCGTCTCCTATGGGATGGCGGTGGTGGCCCGCAACACCCCCCTCGAGCCGGGGCAGGAAATCCTCCTCCTGGAAGAGCAGTTCCCCAGCAATTTTTACGTCTGGAAAAAACTCGCCGACCTCGAGAACGCCCGCCTGCGCGTCATCTCGCCCCCCGAGGAGGGGCCCGCACGGGGCCGCCGCTGGAACGAACGCATCCTCGAAAGCATCGGGCCCCGAACGGCCCTGGTGACGCTGCCCCACATCCATTGGGCGGACGGAACCCGCTTCGACCTGGAAGCCATCCGGGAACGCAGCCGCGAAGTGGGCGCCCTGCTCGTCATTGATGGCTCGCAGTCCATCGGGGCTATGCCCTTCAGCGTGCGCCAAATCCAGCCCGATGCCGTGATTTGCGTGGCGTACAAATGGTTGCTGGGCCCCTACTCGAGTGCGCTGGGCTGGTTCGGCCCCGCCTTCGACGAAGGGCAGCCCATCGAAGAATCCTGGATGAATCGCCTGGGCAGTGAGGATTTCCAGCGCCTGGTGCACTACCAGGAGCGCTACCGCCCCCAGGCCTGGCGCTACAACGTCGGCGAGGCCAGCAACTTCATCGCCATCCCCATGATTGCGGAAGCCCTGGCCATGATTCTGGAGTGGTCGGTGCCCGCCATCGCCGACTACTGCCGCCGCCTCACCCAGCCCGCCGCCGAATGGCTCGCCCAACGGGGTTGCCGCGTGGAAGAGCCCTCCGCCCGCGCCCCCCACCTCTTCGGAGTGCGCTTCCCCGAACACTTCGATTCGGCAGCCGCCCGGGCCGCCCTCCAGGCTGCAGGCATTTTCGTCTCCTGGCGGGGCCGGGCCTTGCGCATATCGCCCTACCTTTACAACCGCTCCGAAGACCTGGAAAAGCTCCTCGACGTTTTGGAATCCAGCCTCAAACCAAGACCCGCCCAACCATGATGCGTTTGTGCCTCTTCTTCTCGATTCTGCTCGGGGCAAGTGCGGCTGCCACTGCCCAAACCCCCACCCCCGACCCGCGCGAAATCATTCAAAGAGTGCAGGACAAAAGCAAGGGCGAGTCCAGTCAGGGGGAAATGAAGATGACCATCATTCGCCCCACCTGGCAGCGCGAAATGCGCCTGAAAATGTGGACCAAAGGCACCGATTACGCGCTCATCCTCATCACCGCCCCGGCCCGCGACAAGGGCACCGCCTTCCTCAAGCGGGAAAAAGAACTCTGGAACTGGCAGCCCACCATAGACCGCGTCATCAAATTGCCCCCCAGCATGATGATGCAAAGCTGGATGGGCTCCGACTTCACCAACGACGACATGGTGCAGCAAGCCGACCCCGTCGAGGACTTCACCCACCGCCTGCTCGGCATCGAGGAAGTGGACGGCCGGCCCTGCTACAAAATCGAAATGATTCCCCATGAGGACGCCCCCGTCGCCTGGGGGAAAATCCTCACCTGGATCGACACCCAGGAGTACATCGAGCTGAAAGCCGAATTCTACGACGAGGACGGCTATCTGGTGCACACCCTCTACGGCAAGAACGTCCGGGAAATGGGGGGGCGGGTGTTGCCCAGCGTTTTGGAAGTCATACCGGCGGAAGAAGAAGGACACAAAACCATCGTCGAGCAGCTTTGGATCGAGTTCGACAAACCCATACCCGAATCCTTCTTCACCGTTCAAAACCTGCGTCGGGTGCGCTGAGCATGCCGGCGCCAAACTGCCAAACCGTGAAAGAGCATGTCATCATCGTGGGGGCCGGTTTGGTCGGCACCCTGTGGGCGGCCCTGCTGGGGCGCCGCGGCTACCGGGTGGACGTGTACGAAAAGCGCCCCGACATGCGCCGGGTAGGCTTCGTCGGCGGGCGCTCCATCAACCTGGCCTTGAGCGACCGCGGCTGGAAAGCCCTGCGCCTGGCCGGACTGGAAGAAAAAATACGCTCCATGGCCCTGCCCATGGAAGGCCGCATGATGCACGACGAAACGGGCCGCCTGAGCTTCCACCCCTACGGGCTGGAGGGGCAGGCCATCTATTCCGTTTCCCGGGGCGGCCTCAACCTCGAACTGCTTCACAAGGCCGCCGCCTACGACCAGGTGCAATTCCACTTCGAACACAAGTGTCTGGAGGTGGACCCCGAATCGGGCACCCTTCAATTCGAAGACCTCCGCACCGGAAAGGTGGTCAGCGCCCAGGCCGACCTCATCTTCGGCGCCGACGGGGCCTACTCCGCCGTGCGCCAAGCCCTGCAAAAACGCCCCCGTTTCAACTTCTCCCAGCAATACCTCGAGCACGGCTACAAGGAGCTCACCATCCCCCCCGGGCCGAACGGCGAACACCTGCTCGACAACATCGCCCTGCACATCTGGCCCCGCCACAGCTTCATGCTCATCGCCCTGCCCAACCTCGACGGCAGCTTCACCTGCACCCTCTTCCTCCCCTTCGAGGGGGAAAACGCCTTCGAGCACCTGAACACCGAAGCCGAAGTGCGGGCCTTCTTCAAGCAGTGGTTCCCCGACGCCGTCCCGCTCTTGCCCGACCTGACCCGAGACTTCTTCACCAACCCCACCTCCACTCTCGTCACCATCCGCTGCAAGCCCTGGACGGCCGCCGGGCGCGTCCTCCTCATCGGCGACGCCGCCCACGCCATCGTCCCCTTCTACGGGCAGGGCATGAACGCCGGCTTCGAAGATTGCTCCCTGCTGGACGAATGCATCGACACCTGCGCCGGGAATTGGCCCGAAATCTTCCGCCGCTTCAATGCCAGCCGCATCGAAGACGCCGACGCCATCGCCGACCTGGCCCTCCGCAACTTCATCGAAATGCGCGACCGCGTCGCCGACCCCCGCTTCCTGCTCCGAAAAGAAATCGAGCGCTGGCTCCACAAGCAGCACCCCCGCGATTTCATCCCCGTTTATTCCATGGTCACCTTCAGCCACCTGCCCTACCGCCTGGCCCTGCAGGAAAGCAGGGAGCAGGACCGACTCTTCGAACACATCCTTCAAATCGAGGGGGTGGAAAAGGACTTCCAAAACGAAAAAGTCCTGGCCGTTTTCCGCCAATGGCTGGCCACCCGAACGGAAAGCCCTTATGAAAAGTACCGCTCCCTCCAGGAAGGAGCACCCTGACCCCTCCCCGCGCCCCCGCCCCCGGAGCCGCTCCAGGGTGGGAGGGCCGGGGGGTGAGGGAGAAAGCGACGACGCGGTCGGAACCCCTTGTTCAAACCTCCAATCCCCTGCATCATGAAAATTCTACTCGTCGGCGGCAACGGCACCATCGGTCGGCGCCTGGCCGAGGCGCTGCGCCCGGAACACGAACTCATCATCGCGGGGCGCCACAGCGGCGACGAACGGGTGGACATCAGCCAGCCCCCGAGCATCGCCCGGCTCTTCGCGCGGCTCGGCACCCTCGATGCCGTGATTTGCACCGCCGGCGAAGCCCGCTGGGAGCGCTTCGAATCCATGAGCGAAGCCGATTTCCAGGTGGGCCTGCGCAGCAAGCTCATGGGGCAAGTCCTTTTGACCCAGCAAGCCCTGCAGGTCTTGCCGCCCGGCGGCTCCATCACCCTCAGCTCGGGCATCCTCGCCGACCAGCCCGTGGACAAGACCACCAGCGCCGCCATGGTCAACGGCGCCCTGCACAGCTTCGTCAGGGCGGCCGCCCTGGAGCTGTTCGACCGCCGCATCCGCATCAACGTGGTGTGTGCGGGCCTGGTCGAGGACTCCTACGAAAAGTACAAGGCCTTCTTCCCCGGCCACACACCCGTGCCCATGCGGAAGGTGGTGGATGCCTACCGCCGCTGCCTGGAAGGCAAAATTCACGGCCAGGTGGTGCGGGTTTGGAGTTGAGGCGGGTGGCAGCTCAGGGCGCGGAAACGGGTTTGAGGCTGCGGCCCCAGTGTTCGAGCTGTTTTTCCGTCCACAGTTCGGGGAAGAAGATGATGCGCTGATTTTTGGGCGGGAGGTATTCCTGCCAGTTCGTTCCGCCGGTGGCGGCGATGGTTTCGGTCTTGCGCTCCAGGTAGCGGGCGGCGCTTTTGTAGTGCATGAGCGGCCAGCGCACGTTGACGGTGAAGTCGTACTCGCGCAGGAGGTCCATCAGTTCGGGGTCTTGCTGCTGGGCCTCGGGCAGGCTCCGGTAACGACGACGCAGGTTGCGCTCTTTCATCTCGTGGGCCAGCTCCGTGAATTTGCGGGCGTATTTCTGCTCGAATTGGCGCAGGGTCAGGGTTTTGCGGCCCGTGGCCAGCTCCGTAGCGCCGGACTTCCAGTACAGGAAGGGGTACATTTCCTCCACCTCGCTGTTTTCGTCGAATTGCTCGCGGCGCGAAGGGTGCACCAGGTTCACCAGGTCGGTGCTGAGGATTTCGATTTCGCGGTACTGCCCCGACTGAAAGCCGCTGGCCGGCAAGAGGCTCATGCGAAACTTCAGAAACTCCTCCCGATCCATCCCGTCGATCATGATTTCGAAGGAATGCACCAGGTGGCGCCAGTAGCTGTTGGCCCGCCGAATCTGGCGCTTGAAGAAATCCAACTCGGGATGGTCTTTGTCGAGGAGCTGATGCAGGGCGTGCAGCACCAGATTGAAGTACAGCTCGGTGATTTGGTGATAGATGATGAAGATTTTCTCGTCGGGGAAGGGGGTCTTGGGGGTTTGGAGGCTGAGCAAGGTGTCGAGGTGGATGTAGTCCCAGTAGGTGAGGTAGTCGGCATAGAGCAGCCCTTCGATGTAGGAGAGCATGTCTTGCCCCATCACGGCATACTTTTCCTCGAGCTTGTCCAGGCGGTCGAGGATTTCATGGGTCAGGCGCATGGGCAATTGGGTTTAGAGCGCAGGGCGGTGCAGCAGAGCCGGCCGCGGCCTCAGCCCACCATCTTGATTCCCAAAAATATGGAAATCAAGCAAACGAGCAGGCTGAACAGCACATTGGACAGGGCATAGAGGGGATGGCCGTTCTGGAGCAACTGGAGGGTTTCCGCCGTGAAGGTGGAGAAGGTGGAGAAGCCCCCGCAAAAGCCCACCATGAGCAGGAAGCGGGGCGTGGCGGCCATGCCGGCCTTGATTTGTTGCCCCAACAACATGCCCAGCACGAAACAGCTGCAGGCATTGGCCAACAGGGTCGCCCAGGGAAAAACCAGCGGGTATCTACTGAGGGCATGGGCAATGCCGAAACGGCACACACTGCCTGCCCCCCCTCCGACGAACACGAGCAAATACGTCCACATTTAGGATAGCCTTTTCTTCAACTCGCGGCGCTTGACGGTGTAGTACAAGCCCGTTGCCAGCAACATGGCCATGGCCAGCAAAAAGACCGCCAAAGGTAAGGCATCCGTAAATTTTTGCAGGTAAAGCGTCAAGAGGATGAACAGCACGTTGACGAAGACCAGGGTCAGGGTGGCTTGTGTGTGGGTGAAGCCCGTGTCGATCAGCAGGTGGTGGATGTGGTTTCGGTCAGGCGAGAGAGGGCTGCGACCGCGGGCTATCCGCGTGACGAACACCCGCAAGGTGTCGCACAGGGGGAAAATGAGAATGCCGATGGCCACGGCCGGCGCCGCATTGATGCGATGCGGGTGCCCGATGGGCAGCGAGGAATCCAGCTCGATGAACTGAATGGAAAGGATGGCACAAATCAGCCCGATGAGCAGGCTGCCCGTGTCCCCCATGAAAATTTTCGCGGGCGAATAGTTGTACTTCAAAAAGGCGATGACCGCCCCCGCCATGCTGAAGGCCATGATGGCCAGGTCGTAGCGCCGAATGAGTAGAAACCAGGTGCCCAGAATGCCGGCGATGAGCGTGGCGATGCTGCCCGACAAGCCGTTGATGCCGTCGATGAGGTTGAAGGCATTGATGATGACGATGATGATGAAAATGGACAGCAGCACACTCACCCAAAAAGGCAACTGCTCCACCCCGAACATGCCGTACAGCCCCGTGATGCGCACGTCTGCCTTGAACACCAAAATGGCCGCCGCCAGCAATTGCCCGATGAGCTTAGTGGACGGCGCCACCGGGTCAATGTCGTCCTTGGCCCCGATCAGAAAAATGATGACGAAGGCGCACAGGACGTATTGCAAAGACACCGCATAGTCCTGAAAGGGCGTCCACAGCAGGATGGCGAACAGCACCCCCGCGAAAATGGCGATGCCCCCAAGCGAAGGGGTGCTGACCGTGTGGGAGCGCCGCTCTCCGGGTTCGTCGCAGAGGTTCTTCTTCCGAGCAACGGCAATGATGGATGGGATGGCGAAATAGGTGAGCGTGAAAGCGGTGAGAAAGCTCAGAATGACGTCGAAGTCGTACATGGGTGTTCACTTGGGGGATTATCGGCTCTGGGTGTGCGGGCTGGAAGGAAACGAGGCCTTGCAGCAGGACAAAAATATGAGGAAAAAATTTAAAGTTCCGGCGAATAACGTTGAATGGAGAGGATTTGGCGATTTGAGGATTTGGCGATTTGAGGATCTGGCGATTTGACGATTTTACAATTGAGTGAGGATTCGTGGATATGAGGATTTGACGTGGGGGTGTGGGTTTGGGGTCATTGAACCGCGGTGCTCCGCAGCTTTTTTCGCAGCAAATCGCAGCTGGTAGGGACAAAATATTTGAATTTGTCTCCACCTATTTCAATTTGTTTCGATATCTTACCTATCGGGCACCCGTGAAACCACGAGACCGTGAAACC